>JAOZVV010000200.1 GCA_025869365.1 Pseudonocardia sp. | reverse complement strand
CGCCGCACCGCAGGCGGGCGGCGGGGCCGTGGTCCTGGCCTCCACCTCCGACATCGGCGTCGGCGCCGGGACGATCTTCGCGGACCAGGGTGTCGTCGTCACCCAGCCCACCGCGGGGGAGTTCAAGGCGTTCTCCACCACGTGCACCCACCAGGGGTGCGCGGTCACGAAGGTGGCGGACGGGACCATCGACTGCCCGTGCCACGGCAGCAAGTTCTCCATCGCGGACGGTTCCCCGACGGCCGGCCCGGCCACGACACCGCTCGCCACGAAGTCCATCTCCGTGAACGGGGACTCGATCTCCCTCGCCTGACCCGGCCCGGGCGGACCGGTCGTCCCGTGGATGGTGGCCCAGACCACGACGGCGACGGTGCCCGGTTGTCGGGGTGCTCACCTAGACTCCCGACAACCCCGGGTAACGGCGCGCGCAACGGTTCGTGCACGTCGCCGCGGTCGTGAGGAGTGGCGATGAGTGAGACCCCGAAGGACGTCCCGGAAGGTGGCGTCCCCGAAGGCGGCGTACCGGACGAGTTCGTCCCGGACGAGCTGGTGCTGGCCGGTGAGTTCGACGCGCCGAGCAGGGACGACTGGGCGTCCGCCGTGGATGGTGTGCTGCGGAAGTCCCGCCGGATCGGCGAGGACGCGCCGCTCGGCGCGGGCGTCGAGAAGCTGGCCTGGGACACCCCGGACGGCATCCACGTGCAGCCGCTCTACGCCGCGGAGGACGTCGAGGGACTGCCCGCGACGGGGGTCCCGGGCCTGGCCCCGTACGTGCGCGGGGACCGCGCCGCGGGTCACGTCCCGGACGGCTGGGACGTCCGCCAGCACCACGCGCTCGCCGATCCCGAGGCGGCGAAGCTGTCGATCATGGCGGACCTGGAGTGCGGGGTCAGCTCGATCTGGCTCGGCCTCGGCCCCAACGGCGCGCCCGTCTCCTCCCTCGCCACGATCCTGGACGAGGTGCTGCTGGACCTCGCGCCCGTCGTCCTCGACGCCGGCCCGGAGGCCGAGCAGGCCGCCGAGGCGTTCCTGGACCTGGCCGGGCGGAAGGGCATCGCCGGGGACGCGCTGCTCGGCACCCTCGGGCTGGACCCGATCGGGCTGCGCACCCGCACCGGATCCGGTCCGGACGTCGCGTCCGTCGTCCCGCTGGCCACCCGCGTCGCGAACGACTTCGCGCACGTCAGGGCGATCGTCGTGGACGCCACGCCGGTGCACGAGGCCGGCGGCTCGGACGCCCAGGAGCTCGGCTTCTCCCTCGCCGCGGGCGTCGAGTACCTGCGGGCCCTGATCGCCGGTGACTCCGCACAGCAGGCCGACCTGGACGTCCCGACCGCCGCCCGGCTGCTGGAGTTCCGCTACGCGGCCACCACGGAGCAGTTCCCCACCATCGCGAAGCTCCGCGCCGCCCGGCGGCTGTGGAGCCGGGTGCTGGAGGCGTCCGGCGCCGACGGCCCCGGCCAGGTCCAGCACGCCGTCGTCGCACCGACCCTGCTCACCCGCCGGGACCCGTGGGTGAACATCCTGCGCGGCACCGTCTCCGGGTTCGCCGCGGGCGTCGGGGGCGCGGACGCGGTCACCGTCCCGCCCTTCGACTCCGCCATCGGCCAGTCCGAGGCGTTCAGCCGCCGCGTCGCCCGGAACACCCAGTCCCTGCTGATCGAGGAGTCCCACCTCGCGCGGGTCATCGACCCCGCGGGCGGCTCCTGGTACGTCGAGCACCTCACGGACGACCTCGCACAGGCCGCGTGGGCGTTCTTCCAGGAGATCGAGGGCGCGGGCGGCGCGGTCGCCGCGCTGGACTCGGGGCTCGTCGCCGAGAAGGTGGCCGAGGTCCGGGCGATCCGGGAGAAGGGCATCGCCACCCGCAAGGTCCCGCTCACCGGGGTCAGCGAGTTCCCGAACCTGGACGAGAAGCCGGTCGAACGCACGCCGCTGCCCGCCCCGGTCGAGCGCGGCGGGCTGCCGCTCTACCGCCCGGCCGAGGCCTACGAGGCCTACCGGGACCGGTCGGACGCCGTCCTGGCCGAGAAGGGGGCGCGCCCGCAGGCGTTCCTCGCGACGCTGGGCCCCCTCGCCGCGTACACCGCGCGGGCCGGGTTCGCCCGCAACCTGCTGCAGGCGGGCGGGATCGCCGGCCCGGAGGCCGGCCCCACCGAGGCCGCGGACGAGGTCGTGAAGGCGTTCGCGGAGTCCGGGTCGCCGGTCGCGGTGCTCTGCTCCACGGACGCGCTGTACGCGGAGCGGGCGGAGGCCACCGCGGCCGCCTTGCGCGAGGCCGGGGCCAGGACGGTCCTGCTCGCGGGCAAGGGTTCGTACGCGGGCGTCGACGGGTACCTCTACGCCGGGTGCGACGCCCTGGCCGTCATCGGAGACGTGTACGCAGCTCTCGACCCAGCTGTCGACCCAGCTGTCGACCCAGCCCCGGAGGGGGAGAAGTGAGCATCCCGGACTTCACCGGAGTCCCCCTGCTCGGGGACGCCACGCCCGGCACGGACTGGGCCGCGGCCCTGGGCGGCGCGGCGGCGCCGGCCACCTGGGAGGCCCCCGAGGGCATCGGCGTCAAGCCGCTGTACACCGCCTCGGACCTCGACGGTGTGGACTTCCTGCACACCTACCCGGGCATCACGCCGTACCTGCGCGGGCCCTACCCGACGATGTACACCAGCCAGCCCTGGACGGTCCGGCAGTATGCCGGGTTCTCCACCGCGACCGAGTCCAACGCGTTCTACCGGCGCAACCTCGCCGCGGGCCAGAAGGGCCTGTCGATCGCGTTCGACCTGGCCACGCACCGCGGCTACGACTCGGACCACCCGCGTGTCGCCGGGGACGTCGGGATGGCGGGCGTCGCCATCGACTCGATCTTCGACATGCGCCAGCTCTTCGACGGCATCCCGCTGGACAAGATGTCCGTGTCGATGACCATGAACGGCGCGGTCCTGCCCGTGCTCGCCCTCTACATCGTCGCGGCGGAGGAGCAGGGGGTGACGCCGGAGCAGCTCACGGGGACGATCCAGAACGACATCCTCAAGGAGTTCATGGTCCGCAACACCTACATCTACCCGCCGCAGCCGTCCATGCAGCTGATCTCGGACATCTTCGGCTACACCAGCAGGAAGATGCCCAAGTTCAACTCGATCTCGATCTCCGGGTACCACATCCAGGAGGCCGGGGCGACGAACGACCTCGAGCTCGCCTACACCCTCGCGGACGGCGTGGAGTACCTGCGGGCGGGCATCGACGCGGGCATGGACGTGGACTCCTTCGCGCCGCGGCTGAGCTTCTTCTGGGCGATCGGCATGAACTTCTTCATGGAGGTCGCGAAGATGCGGGCCGCGCGCCTGCTCTGGTCGAAGCTCGTGAACCAGTTCGGGCCGAAGAACCCCAAATCGCTGTCCCTGCGGACGCACTCGCAGACCTCCGGCTGGTCGCTCACCGCGCAGGACGTCTACAACAACGTCGTCCGCACCTGCATCGAGGCGATGGCCGCCACCCAGGGCCACACGCAGTCCCTGCACACCAACGCCCTGGACGAGGCCCTCGCGCTGCCCACGGACTTCTCCGCGCGCATCGCCCGCAACACCCAGCTGCTGCTGCAGCAGGAGTCCGGCACCACCAAGGTCATCGACCCGTGGGGCGGCAGCTACTACGTCGAGCGGCTCACCTACGACCTCGCGAAGCGGGCGTGGGCGCACATCACCGAGGTCGAGAAGGCCGGCGGGATGGCCGAGGCGATCGACGCGGGCATCCCGAAGCTGCGCGTCGAGGAGGCCGCGGCCCGCACCCAGGCCCGGATCGACTCGGGCCGCCAGCCGGTGATCGGCATCAACAAGTACGTCGTGGACCAGGACGAGCAGATCGAGGTGCTCAAGGTCGACAACAAGAACGTCCGCCGGGAGCAGATCGAGAAGCTCGAGCGGCTGCGCCGGGAGCGGGACTCCCGGGAGGTCGACGCCGCCCTGGAGAAGCTCACCAACGCCGCGTCGGCGATCGCGGAGGGCGGCAAGCGCTCCTTCGACCAGAACGTGCTGGCCCTGGCCGTCGACGCCGCCCGGGCGAAGGCCACCGTGGGCGAGATCTCGGACGCCCTGGAGAAGGTGTTCGGGCGGCACTCCGGGCAGATCAGGATCATCTCCGGCGTGTACTCCGAGGAGGCCGGCTCCAACCCGGCCATCACCCGTGCCCGTGAGCTCGTCGCCGAGTTCGCCGAGGAGGAGGGCCGCCAGCCCCGCATCCTCGTCGCGAAGATGGGCCAGGACGGCCACGACCGCGGCCAGAAGGTCATCGCGACGGCGTTCGCGGACCTCGGCTTCGACGTGGACGTGGGCCCGCTGTTCCAGACCCCGGCGGAGGTGGCGCGCCAGGCCGTCGAGGCGGACGTGCACGTCGTCGGCGCCAGCTCGCTCGCGGCCGGGCACCTCACGCTCGTGCCGGAGCTGCGCGAGGAGCTCGCCGGGCTGGGCCGCGGGGACATCATGGTCGTCGTCGGCGGGGTCATCCCGCCCGCGGACGTGCCGGAGCTCCTCGAGATGGGTGCCGCCGCGGTGTTCCCGCCCGGCACGGTCATCGCCGAGGCGGCGGTGGACCTGCTCGGCAAGCTCACGGCGGCCCTGCACACAGGGCCGGACGGGCATCCGGAGACCACCAGCTGATGGCCCGGACGCACTGATGGCACGGACGCACTGATGGCACGGCAGCCGGACGTCCCGGCGCTCGCCAAGGGGGTCCTCGACGGCTCCCGGGCGACGCTGGCGCGCGCCATCACCCTCGTCGAGTCCACCCGGCCGGATCACCGCGTGGCGGCCCAGCAGCTCCTGCTGGAGCTGCAGCCGCACGCGGGCGGGGCCGTCCGGGTCGGGATCAGCGGCGTGCCGGGCGTCGGGAAGTCGACGTTCATCGAGGCGCTGGGCACCCGGCTGACCGCGGCCGGGCACAAGGTCGCGGTGCTGGCCGTGGACCCGTCGTCGACGCGGACGAAGGGCTCGATCCTCGGGGACAAGACGCGGATGGCGCGCCTCGCCGCGGACGACAACGCCTTCATCCGGCCGTCGCCGAGCGCCGGGACCCTCGGCGGTGTCGCCCGGCGCACCCGGGAGACGATGGTGCTGATGGAGGCCGCGGGCTACGACGTCGTGCTGGTGGAGACGGTCGGCGTCGGGCAGTCCGAGGTCACCGTCGCGGGGATGGTGGACACGTTCCTGTTCCTGACGATCGCGCGCACCGGGGACCAGCTGCAGGGGATCAAGAAGGGCATCCTGGAGCTCGCGGACGTCGTCGCGGTCAACAAGGCCGACGGCCCCCACGAGAAGGACGCCAAGGCCGCCGCCCGGGACCTCGCCGGCGCGCTGCGGATGATGACCCCGCTCAGCGAGGCGTGGCGGGCCCCCGTGCTGGCCTGCAGCGCGCAGACCGGGATGGGCCTGGACGAGGTGTGGGAGAAGGTCCGGGCCCACCGTGCCGCGCTGGACGAGGCCGGGGAGCTGGCCACGCGGCGCGCCGACCAGCAGGTCGAGTGGATGTGGGCGATGGTCCGGGACCAGCTCATGGACCGGCTGATGACGGACCCGGGCGTCAAGGCGAAGCTCCCCGAGCTCACGAGGGACGTGCGCGCGGGGGAGCTGACCCCCACCCTCGCCGCGGACGAGATCCTGGACCTGCTGGGCTGAGCCCGCTCAGCCGTCCCCGGACGACCCCGAGGCGGGCGGGGGAGTGGCGGTGGTGCTCCCCTTGGGCCGCCCGCCGCGGCGCATGTCCCCGGTGGTGGTGCGGCGGCCCGGGTCCAGCAGCCGCTTCCACTTCGCCTGCGCGGCCTGCCGGCTGGAGAGCTGGGCCTGCACCGCCTCGGCCACCTTCGCCCAGGTCATCCCGTCCGCGCGCAGCTTCCGGATCAGCCCGCGCTCGTGGTAGTCCGCCTGCCGGCGCATCTCCTGGACCAGGGCGTACCAGGCGGCCGCGGCGTCGTTGGTGAGCGGGCCGTCCTTGCTGCGCTCGGCGAGGAAGGCCAGCTGGGCGGTGAGCGACCGGTCCCGGGTGACGGCGGGAGCGACCCGCTCGATCCACCGGCAGGCTTCGTCGTAGTTCATGAGTCAACGATACATTGACGCCAGCGAATTGTCGATCCTTCGTTGACCGAGCCCGCCCGGACGCCGGAGTCGGTCGTGGCACGTTCGGGTCGTGGCGCGTTCGGGTCGTCAGGGGGAGCGAAAGGATCACGAGCGGTGCGGGCGGAGCGGGCCGGCCGGGGGTGTGGGCGGACACCGTGGCGCGCGGACCGCAGTACGCGACAGATGGGGCGTCGTCGCGCATGCTGTACGCGTGACGGACCTGGCAGGAGACGGTCGGCGGCGCACCGCGGGTGCCACCGCCGACGGTCCCCGACGCCCGGACGGCGCGAGTGCGGACAGCGCGGGTGCGGACGGCGTGAGTGGACACAGCCCGGATCCGGCCGACCCGAGCCCGGACGCCGGGGACCCGGGCGGCGCCCCGCGGCCCGCCACCGGGGATACCGCTCCTGCAGCCGCCCCTCCCGCGGACGGGAGTCCCGGGGAGGACCGGCGCGGGAGGGGCGGCCTCGAGGGGCACACCCGCTCCGCCGAGATCGCCGCGGCCCGACCGGAGGAGCCCGTCGCCGCCGACGGGGACCCGACCGTCAAGCTCACCGCGGCCGGGGAGCCCCGCCCGCAGGGGGGACGCGGCGCGTGGCTCGCGCTCAAGCGCACCGTCGTCCGCGCCTGGGACGACAACATCTTCAGCGAGGCGGCCTCCGCCGCGTTCTGGCAGACACTCTCGTTGCCGCCCCTGCTGCTCGGCCTCCTGGGCAGCCTCGGCTACATCGGCTCGTGGTTCGGCCCGAACACCACGACGGTCGTGCAGGAGCAGATCGTCCGCGCCGCCGGGAACGTGTTCAGCCGCAACGCGGTCGACGAGATCATCGCCCCGACCGTCCAGACGATCCTGACGACCGGGCGCAGCGAGCTGGTGTCCCTCGGCTTCGTCATCTCGCTGTGGTCCGGCTCGTCCGCCATGTCCTCGTTCGTGGACGCGATCACCCGGGCGCACAGCCAGTACGGCATCCGCAACCCGGTCTGGCAGCGCATCCTCGCCCTGTTGATGTACGTGGTGGGCCTCGTCGCCGGCATCATCGCGCTGCCGATCCTGGCGCTGGGCCCGGACCTGCTGCCGGACCTCCTGCCGCAGGCCGTGCGAGCGAACGCGGTGACGGTGATCGGGCTCTTCTACTACCCGGGCCTGGGCCTGTTGCTGATGCTCGGGCTGACGACGCTCTACCGGCTCGCCCTGCCCGCGAAACCGCCCTGGTACCGCGGCCTGCCCGGGGCGCTGCTCGCGGCCGTCGTCTTCCTGGTGGGGGTGACCGGCCTGCGCGTCTACATCAGCTGGCTCACCACCACCGGCTACACCTACGGCGCCCTGGCCGCCCCGATCGCCTTCCTGCTGGCGGCGTTCTTCATCGGGCTCGCCATCGTGCTCGGGGCGCACTTCAACGCCGCCATCCAGCACTACTGGCCGAAGCGGCTCAAGGACCGGCGGTGCAAGGTCGAGCAGCGCGGCGTTTCGGAGGCCGGTGTCACTGAGGCCAGCGTGACCGAGGCCAGCGTCACCGAGGGCGGCGTCACCGAGGGCGGCGTCACCGAGGGCGGCGTCACCGAGGGCGGCGTCACCACGAGCTGATCACGGCGCGTCGCCGCGGCGGGCGGTCCCAACCCCCGTACGGTGACGCTGTGCTCGGGGTCAGTCACGCCACGTCGGGAGCGGCCCTCGGGCTCGCGGTCGCGGGCTTCGTGCCCACTCTCATCGGGATGACACCCAGTGCAGGGTCGGTGCTCACCTTCGCCGGGGTCGCGGCCGGGGCCGCGCTGCTGCCGGACCTGGACCATCCGAGCTCGACGGCCACGCGTCGGTTCTCGTGGGCGTCCTGGCTCGCGTCGAAGGCGATCCGGCCGCTGTCCGCCCTGGTGTTCGACCTGACCCGTGGCCGTCGGGACACCGGGAAGGGCACCCACCGCGGCCTGACGCACACGGCCGTCGGCGCGTTGTTCCTCGGCCTGGCGATCAACCTGGCGTCCGCGCAGTGGGGCACCCCGGTCATGCTCGGCACCCTGTTCGTCTGCCTCGCGCTGGCGATCAAGGGCCTCGACGGGCTGATCCCCGGCCCACCGTCGCTGGTGATCGCCGCCGGCCTGACCTGGGCGGTGCAGGAGTACGTGCCGGGCGGGACGGACGGCACGGCGGGCTGGCTGGGTGCGGCCGTCGCGCTGGGGATGGTCGTGCATTCCCTGGGGGACGCGATCACCGAGTCCGGGGCGCCGTTGCTGTGGCCGCTGCCGATCCGCGGGCGGCTCTGGTACCCCGTGGGCAGCCCGCGCGCGATGCGGTTCCGGGCGGGCGGGAAGGTCGAGATGCTGCTGATCGCGCCGCTGCTGACGATCGCCACCCTCGTCCTGGCGGTGTACGCGATTCCGGGTGCCCTGGATCTCGCGCTGAGCCTGCGGGACCAGGCGGTGCGCCTCCTCCCGCAGGCGGGGTGACGACGCGGCGGGGTGAGAATGCTCCCGTGAGCACTGAACTGCCGCCCCGCCCGGTGATCGGGATCCTGCACCCGGGGGCGATGGGCGCCTCGATCGGCTCCGCGCTCAAGGGCCGCGCCGGGGCGGTGATCTGGGCGGACGCCGGACGGAGCCAGGCCACGGCGAAGCGCGCGGAGCTGGCGGACCTCGTCGCGGTCCCGGACCTGGCCTCCCTCGCCCGCCGTTCGGACGTGATCGTCTCCATCTGCCCGCCGCACGCCGCGCGGGACGTCGCGGAGCAGATCGCGGCCGCCGTCGACGGGCGGGAGCAGCGGCCCCTGGTCGTCGAGGCCAACGCGGTCTCCCCGGACACGGTCGCCGGGATCGGTGCGCTGCTGGGCCCGGAGCACGTCGTCGACGGAGCCGTCATCGGCCCGCCCGCCTGGGAGAAGGGACGGACCGTGCTGTGGCTCGCGGGCAGGCACGCGGACGTGATCGCCGAGCTGTTCGCCGGTACGCCCTTCGACGCCCGGGTGCTCGGTTCCGAGCTGGGCACGGCGAGCGCGCTGAAGGCCTGCTTCGCGCTGCAGAGCAAGGCGCTCCCGGCGATCTGGCTGGCACTCGACGAGGCGGCCCGCAGCTTCGGCGTCGACGCGGAGCTGCGTGGCGAGCTGGCGCGGACCGGTGTCGACTACCCGGCCGCGCTGGGCGCCGTCACCGCGGTCGCGGGGACGAAGGGCTGGCGCTGGGTGGGGGAGATGGAGCAGGCGGCGGACGCCTTCGCCGCGATCGGCCTGCCGGACGGCTTCTCCCGCGCGGCCGCGGAGATGTACCTGCGCTCCGGACCCCCACCCACCACCGGCGCCTGAGTGGCTCGAGCGGCCCAGGGTGGCGCTCGAGCGGCTCAAGCACCGGTTGCCGCCGGGGGCCGGCGCGGCTCGAGCGGCGCTCGCCGCCCGGCTCAGGTGGGTCCGAAGCGTTCCACCCTGATCTTCTCCGTCTCCACCCCGAGCCCGATCAGCAGGTCCGTGGCGGTGTCGCAGAAACCCGGGGTGCCGCAGACGAACACGGTGCGCGGCGGGCCCGCGAGCAGCGGTGTCAGGTCCTCGGCGGTGAGCCGGCCGACCGGCCGCGGATCCCCGGGCGGCGCCTGCCGGGTGTAGACGACCGTCGTCTCCGGCCCCACGACCTCGTCCGCGTAGTACAGGTCCACCGGCCGCCGCGCGGAGACGATCAGCCGCATCCGCTCCGGGTGCCCGATCGCCCGGGCGTGGCGCAGCATCGACATCAACGGAACCACGCCCGACCCGCCGGCGACGCCCAGGATCGGGGTGTCCCCGGCCCACGCGAAGAACCCGCCGATCGGCCCGCGGACCTCGAGGGTGTCCCCGGGCGCGACGACCTCGTGCAGGAAGCCGGACACCTCGCCCTCGGGGAACAGCTCGACGGTCAGGTCGATCTCGCCGCCGCCGGGCATGCTGGCCACGGAGTACGAGCGCTGCGCCCGGTAGCCGTCCGGGGCCGTCAGCCGGACCACGTAGTACTGCCCGGCGAGGTGCGTCCTCGGGTCGGGGAGGCGCAGCCGGAACGTCTTCGCGTTCGGCGTCTCGTGCCGCACGTCGAGGACGGTCGCCTCCTGCCAGGGGTTCGTCATCGTCAGTCCCCCTGGTAGCGCTGCTCGAGCCAGGGGTCGCCCCGGTCGTGGTAGCCGTTGCGCTCCCAGAAGCCCTGCTCGTCGTGGCTCATCAGGCGCAGCCCGGAGACCCACTTGGTGCTCTTCCAGAAGTAGAGGTGCGGCACCAGCATCCGGACCGGGCCGCCGTGGATCTCCGGCAGCGGCTCGCCGTCGGCGTCCCAGACGATCCACGCCTTGCCGTCGGTGATGTCCTCGATGGGCAGGTTGGTCGTGTACCCGGTGCTGGACGACGCCATCGCGTACGCCGCGTCGTCCTGCGGCCCGGCGATCTCCAGCAGCGTGTCCAGCGAGACGCCGTCGAAGGTCATGTCGAACTTGGACCACGTCGTCACGCAGTGGATGTCCCCGGCGTACCGGGCGGAGGGGAGCGCGTGCAGCTCGTCCCAGGTCCAGGTGGTGGGGGTGTCCACCAGCCCGTCGATGCCGAAGGTCCAGGTCGCCGTGTCGATGCGCGGCGTCGCCTCGACGTGCAGCACCGGCCATTCGTCCTTCGCGTCGTACTGCCCGGGGGGCAGCCGCTCGTCGCGCTCGCGCCTGCGGCCCGTGAAGCCCCGCGTGATCGCCATGGCACCTCGCCTTCCGTGGGAACGTCGACCGGACTGCCGGTCGTCATGACACAGCGTCGCCGTGGAGCATCGCATTCCGCGGCCGGCGGCGGGTCACCCGCGTGTGACGACCGTGGGGATGATCCGGCGGGTCGCGGCCGACGGGCTGACGTCGGCACCGGTCACGGGTTAGCGTCGATCTCATGCCGCTCGACCCGCAGTTCCGCGTCGTCCTGGACACCCTCGCCGGAGCGGGCGCCACGCCGCTCGTCCGCGGTGACGCCGCGCAGACCCGCGCGCACTACCGCAGCCTCGCCCTGGCGCGGCGCGGTCCGGGCTTCGTGCCGGAGGAGGTCGCGTCGGTCTCGGACACCCGCGCCGACGGCTCCGGCGCGGCGGACGGGGTGCCGGTGCGCGTCTACGAGGCCGGGCCGGCGGACGGCCCGGTGGTCCTCTACCTGCACGGCGGCGGCTGGGTGGTCGGGGACGTGGACACCCACGATCCCGTCTGCCGCCGGGTCGCGAACGCGCTGCGGGCGACCGTCGTGTCGGTGGACTACCGGCTCGCCCCCGAGCACCCGTTCCCCGCCGGCCTGGACGACGCCGAGGCCGCCCTGCGCTGGGCGGCGGACCGCTACCCGGGGCGGGCGCTGGGCGTGGCGGGGGACAGCGCGGGTGCCTCCCTGGCGGCCGGGCTCGCGCTCCGCGTCCGGGACGGCGGAGCCGGCGCAGGGGGCCCGGTGCTCGCCGCCCAGCTGCTGTTCTACCCGGCGACGGACCCGGCCCTGGCGAGCCGGTCGATCGCGGAGAACGGTGAGGGGTACTTCCTGACCGAGTCCGACATGCGCTGGTTCTACGCGCAGTACGTCCCGGACGGGGACGCGGCGGCTCCCGAGCTCGACCTGGCGCACGCGGACCTCGCCGGGGTGGCCCCCGCCGTCGTGGTGACCGCCGAGTTCGACCCGCTCCGGGACGAGGGGGCCGCGTTCGCGGAGCGGCTGCGCGCGGCGGGCGTCCCGGTCCGGTACCTGCCCGGCCCTGGGCTGATCCACGGCTTCGCGGCGTTCCTGGGCGCCGTCGACGCCGCGGACGCGACGGTCGGGGAGGCCCTCGCGATGTTCGCCGCCGCGCTGTCGGCGACGATGGAGGCATGACCCACCCCGTCCGGATCGGACTGCAGCTCCAGCCCCAGCACGCGGACTACCCGGAGATCCGCCGCACCCTCGCCGCCGCCGAGGAGGCCGGCGCGGACATCGTCTTCAACTGGGACCACTTCTTCCCGCTCTACGGCGAGCCCGACGGCAAGCACTTCGAGTGCTGGACCATGCTCGGCGCCTGGGCCGAGGCCACGTCCCGCGTCGAGATCGGCGCGCTCGTGAGCTGCAACAGCTACCGCAACCCGGAGCTCCTCGCGGACATGGCCCGCACCGTGGACCACATCAGCGACGGGCGGCTCATCCTCGGCATCGGCGCCGGCTGGTTCCAGAAGGACTACGACGAGTACGGCTACGACTTCGGCACCCCGGGCAGCCGGCTCGCGGACCTCGCGCAGGCCCTGCCGCGCATCCGGTCGCGCTGGTCGACGCTGAACCCGGCACCGACCCGGGACATCCCGATCCTGATCGGCGGCGGCGGGGAGCGGAAGACCCTGCGCTACACCGCCGAGCACGCCACCATCTGGCACGGCTTCGGCGACGCGGAGACCGTGGCCCACAAGTGCGGCGTCCTCGACGACCACTGCCGGGCCATCGGCCGGGACCCGGCGGAGATCGAGCGCTCCGCGGGCGTGCAGGCCGCGCCGGACGAGGTCGCGGACGACCTGCGCGCGGCCGGGGTCTCGCTGTTCACCGTCGGCGTCGGCGGACCGGACTACGACCTCGGCCTGCTGAAGGAGTGGATCGGCTGGCGGGACGCTCAGGCCTGACCACCGGGGAGGCGCCGGTCCACGGCGAGGGCACCGAAGCCGAGCCCCAGGAACAGGACCGCGACCACCACGCAGTCCAGCGCGACGCGCCCGTACCCGAGCGCCGACACGTCGACGAACGGGTACGGGTACCAGTCGATGACCGCCCCGCGACCGAGGGTGACCGCGAGCCACGCCAGGGGGTAGATCGCGGCCAGCAGCACGGTCCGCAGGCTGGTCAGCCCGCGGGGACCCACGACCAGCCACCCGACGACGCCGAGGACCGGGGCGGCGGTGTGCAGCAGGAAGTTCGCCACCGCCGCGAGGCCGCGCGGGTCGTCGAGCGGGGCGAGCACCAGGTGGTAGACGACGCCGGTGACGGCGATGCCGAGGACCGCGTCGAGGTGCAGGACGCGCAGCGCGAGGCCCTGGGGACGACCGGCGCTCAGGGCCAGGCTGGTGAGCCCGAGGAGCAGGTTGGTCAGGATCGTGAAGAACGCGAAGATGTTCAGCGCGTTCGACAGGCCGGTCGGGAACCGTTCGCTGGGCTGGCCCGCGGAGAACACGAGCTGGATCGCGATGCCGAGCAGGCACACCGCGGCGACGGCGCCGAACCAGATGCGGGCGAGGGGAGCGGTCCGGATCACCGCGGCACCGTACTGTCCCGGACGGCCCGCTCCGGCGTGTGCACTCTTTCGAGGGGGACTTCGTCGCCGATCTGTGACTCTGGGCCGCCGTCCGTGCCACGACCGGGCGATACTTCCGGTCCGGTGCCAATCGTCATTCGTGCGGAACGGCCCGGACACAACCCCGTAACGCGACCTGACGAGATTCGGCCCGACGTCTCCGGGTCCGGTGACGGCACGCTCCCCGACCGGTGAAGAGCCGCAGGAAGGTGATCTCACCGATGACGATGCCCCAGGTTGTTGTCTCGTGACGCCGGCCGACGACTTCGAGGTCGGCTTCACCGGGGCGCGCTTCGGCGGCGCCCCGCGCAGGAAGCGGAGGAGCCGCGCCGACCGCGCCGCCGGGAGGACCGACGCCGGGCAGGCCGGCGGCCCCGCCGACACCATCGGGTCCCGGCCACGGACCCGTTCCGGGCCGTCGCCGATGCGGTCACGACGGCGGCGCCCCCGCCGGTCCTCCCTCCGCCGGCCAGGCCCGAGGTCGACGAGGCGCCCGCCGTCGGCCACACCGGGGCCCGCTTCGGGGGTGCCCCCCGCCGCCGCCGCGGCGAGGACCCCGGGGTCGAGCCGGCCCGGGGCGCGGTCCCGGCCCCGTTCGTCGTGGCCGTCCCCCAGCCCCAGGTCGCGGAGTACGCGGCCGCGGACGCCGGCACCCGGTTCGTCCGGCCCTACGTCTACACCCGGGGCCGGACCCGCTCCCGCTACGAGCTCGGCCTGGAGACGCTGGTCTCCACCCCCGCGGCCGCGTTCGGCAGGGCGGAGCTCGCCGAGCACGGCGCGGTGCTGGACCTCTGCCGGCGGCCCACCTCGATCGCGGAGGTCGCGGCGCTGATGGGGGTGCCCATCGGGGTCGCCCGCGTGATCGTCGGGGACCTCGCGGTCACCGGCGGCCTCGTCGTGCACCGCACGGTCAGCGCCGAGGGGCCGGACGTCGCGCTGATGGAACGGGTGCTCAGCGGGCTGCGCAGGCTGTAGAGGGACCCGGCCGGAGGATGTGGCCCGCGCCGCCCCGGCAGGCGGCGCGGCGCCCGATGTGGGAGAACGGGTCCATGAGCGACGCCGAGACGCCCGAGATCATGGAACCCCCGATCCCCGTGGTCCCGGCGCAGTACCACTCCCCGGAGCGCGAGGCGCTGCAGACGCAGGCGCGCAGGTTCGCGGCGGAGCGCGTGCTCCCGGTGGCGGACGAGCTGGACCGGGTCAAGGGCGAGATCCCGCGTTCCCTGCTCGACGAGATGGGGGCGCTGGGGTACTTCGGGATCACCGTGCCCACCGAGCACGGCGGCCTCGGGCTCGGCGCGTTCGAGTACTGCATGGTGGCCGAGGAGCTGGCGCGTTCCTGGATGAGCGTGGGCAGCATCATCGCCCGCGCCCAGGGGGCCGGAACGGGCGTCGCGGACGAGTCCCGGCGCGCGGAGCTGCTGCGGCGCAGCGCGAAGGGGGAGTGGATCGGCGCCATCGCCCTCTCCGAGCCGGACGCCGGTTCGGACCTCGCCGCGGTCTCCACGCGCGCCGAGCGCGACGGCGACGAGTTCGTCGTCACCGGGCACAAGCGGTGGACGGGCAATGCCAAGGCCGCGGACTTCATCCAGGTGCTGGTGCGCACCGAGGACCCCGCACCGGGGGAGCGCCGCTCCACGGGCCTGGCCACGATCGTCGTGGAGAAGGAGCGCGACAGCTTCCCGAAGGGGATCACGGGCACGCCCATCGACAAGATCGGCTACCACGGGTTCGTCACCTGGGACCTGGAGTTCGACGGGCTGCGGGTCCCGGTCGGGAACCAGCTGTCCGCGGGGGACCAGGGATTCGCCTCCACCCAGCAGTGGCTCAACATCGCGCGCGTGCACACCGCGGCGCGGGCCGTCGGCCTGGCGCGCGCCGCCGTCGAGGACTGCATCCTCTACCTGCAGGAACGCCGCCAGTTCGACCATCCGATCGGGGACTTCCAGTCCGTGCGCTTCACGCTGGCGACGATGGCGGCGCGCGTCGAGCAGGCCCGGGCGTTCTACCAGCACGTCGCGCACCTGATCGATCTCGGGCAGCCGTGCGAGCGGGAGGCGGCGATGGTGAAACTGCTGGCCACGGAGATGGCCGCGGAGGTCACCGGCGACGGCATCCAGCTCCACGGCGGCAACGGCTACACCACCGAGCACCGCGTCGAGCGACACTGGCGGGACGCCCGGCTGACCACGATCTTCGAGGGCACCAGCGAGATCCAGAAGAAGATCATCTCCGACCGGCTGCTGCCCCGGAGCCCCCTGGGCTGACCCGACGCCCGGACGGTCCACGCCGGGCCGGCCGACCTATACGCCGCCTCGCGAAAAGTCACGTGTGCGCGCCTGCAACGACCGACGTTCCCCCGATCGGGTCACGTCCGTAGGCCGTTCGCCTCGTTGTCCGGAGAAAGGGCCGCGCGACGGAACGGTGGTGGGCACGTGGACGACTCCCAGAACGGACGGGCCGGAGAGCTGCCGCGCGTCGCCGTCGTGATGCCGGTGCGGGACATGGACCCGGTGCTGGTGTGCCGGGCCGTCGCGAGCGTGTACGCCCAGAGCTACCGCGGCCCGATCGACCTCCAGCTCTGGGACGACGGGTCCAGCACCTACGACTACCGGTTCGCCGACCAGTGGATGGACGGGCGGGAGTCCGCGGGGGAGCGCCGCGTGTACCCGCACCGCTGGGAGTTCTCCCGGGGGATCGCCGCCGCGCGCAACGCCGGGGCGGACGCCTCGACCGCGCCCTGGCTGCTCTGGCTCGACGGCGACGACGAGCTGCCCGCGGACGCGGTGGAGCTCCTGGTGACGGCGACCGACGGGCACGGCGACGTCGAGTTCGTGATCGGGCAGTGCGACATCGCCCACGCTGGTGGTATGCCGCGCCGGCACTGGAACCTGCCGTACCTGGAGACCTGGCGGACCGCCTTCGGCACGAGCGAGGACCCGGCCGCGCGCACGGTGTTCCCGATGTACGGCGGGCTCGTGTCGCGGCGGCTGTTCACCGCGTCCGGCCGGTTCGACCCGGAGTTCACCCACGCCCCGCTGGTCGACTGGTTCCTGCGGATGCTGCTGCGCGTCGTCGAGGACGACCGGCAGATCGTCGTCCTGAACGAGGCGACCTACCTGCACCACAAGCGCCCCGGCTCGCACTCCTCGGACCGTCGCACGGTCCACGCCCAGCGCCGCGAGGCCCTGCGCCGCTACGCCCTGCGGGCCGGGGTTCCCGGCCCGGTGTTCGAGATGCTGGTGACGGACCCGCACACGGGCGCCCGCAGCTACGGGGTGCACGTGCGGGCGGGGGCGGAGCGGTTCCCGTGGTTCCCCCCGGCAGCGGAGAACCCGGCGGTGCAGGATCCGGCGGTGCAGGACCCGGCGACGGACACGGCCGCGGCGGCCTCCGCGGGGGCCGAGGCCCTCAGCCCGTAGCGGGGCGCCGGGTCACGTCCCCCGGGAACGGGCTGCGCCGGTGTCCCGGCAGGGGACGGCCCAGCAGGCCCGCGACCGCGTCGGGGGTGCCCGGCGGGGCGAGGAACCAGCCCTGACCGGTGTCACAGCCCAGCGAGCGCAGCCGGGCGTGCTGTTCGGCGGTCTCCACGTTCTCGGCGGTGACGGTGAGCCCGAGTGTGTGCGCGAGCCCGATCACCGAGGACAGGACCGCCGCGGTCCCGGCCTCGCCGCCGCGGCCCTCGCGGCCGCCCGGGCCGTAGCCGGTGACGAACGGCCCGGCGAGCTTGAGCGTGTGCACCGGCAGGGTGCGCAGGTAGGCCAGGTTCGAGTAGCCGGTGCCGAAGTCGTCGATCGCGATGCGGATGCCGAGGTCCGCCAGCGTGCCGAGGGTCTCCAGCGGGCCGCCGTCGGCGGACATCACGTCGCTCTCGGTCAGCTCGAGCTGCAGCGACGAGGCGGGCCAGCCGGTACTGTCCAACGCCGCCTCGACGGCGTCGACGAAGTCCGGCTCGCGCACCTGGCGCGCCGCGACGTTCACGCTCATCAGCGGCCGCTCGCCGCCGAGCGCGTCGTGCCAGCGCCGGGCCTGCCGGCAGGCCTCGGTCAGCACCCACCCGCCCAGCGCGACGATCAGCCCGGTCTCCTCGGCCAGCGGGATGAACAGGTCCGGGCCGAGCCGCTCGCCGTCCCGGCGCCAGCGCACGAGCGCCTCGACCCCGGTCGTCACGCCGTCGGCGAGCCGTACCAGGGGCTGGTAGTCCAGGTAGAACTCCTCGAGGCGCAGGGCCTCCGGCAGCTGCGCGGACAGCTCGAAACGGGCGACGTCCGTGCGGTGGCGGTCCCGGTCGAACTCCGCGACCCGCGAGCGGCCGTCGTTCTTCGCCCAGTACAGGGTGGTGTCCGCGGCCTTCATCAGCTCCGCGGCCCCGGAGCCGCCGTCGTCGCGCCCGACGATCCCGATGCTCGCGGACACCCGGATCTCGTTGCCCTCCACCCGGACCGGGCGCCGCACGGTGGCGAGCGCGCGTTCGGCGATCCGGCGCACCTCGTCCGGGTCCGTCGCGTCCGCGACGAGCACGACGAACTCGTCCCCGCCCATCCGCGCGACCAGGTGGCCGTCCGGGGCGAGCTCGGCGCTCAGGCGCTCCGCGACCGTCCGCAGGAGCTGGTCCCCGACGTCGTGGCCGAGGGTGTCGTTGACCGCCTTGAACCCGTCCAGATCCAGGTAGCACACGCCGGGTACGGCGTTCTCGTCGTCCAGCGCCGCCTCGAGCCGGTCGAAGAACAGCGACCGGTTGGGCAGCCCGGTGAGCGGGTCGTGCATCGCCTGGTGCCGCAGCCGCGTCTGCAGCAGCCGCCGGTCGGTGATGTCCTCGACCATCGCGACGAGGTAGCGCGGCTCGTCCGCCTGGTCCCGGATGAGGGACACGACGAGGTCCGTCCAGAGCTCGGTGCCGTCCTTGCGGAAGTAGGCCTTCTCCATCCGCACGTGGTCGCGCGTCCCGGCGATCATGTCCCGGATCTGCGCCCAGTCGTCCGGGGCGTCGTCGGGGTGCATGAACTCGTAGATCACCCTGCCGGACAGCTCCTCGGCGGTGAAGCCGAGCATGGTGCACAGCGCGTCGTTGATCTGGATGATGCGCCCGTCGAGCTCGGAGACGCTGATCCCGATCACCGCGCCGGCGAAGACCGCCTGGTAGCGGGCCTCGCTGGCCCAGCGCGCCTCCTCGGCGGAGACCCGGGCGGCGAACGCCGCGATGGTGATCCGCTCCTGCTCGGCGAGGGTGCGTTCGCGCAGCGCCTCGGCGTACCCGGCCGCCAGGGCGCCCTGCAGCGCGGCCAGGCGTCCGGAGCGGTTCGGCGCGGACGGGGCGAGATGCTCCCCGACGACGACGAGCGTGCGCTCCAGCGAGCGCGTGTCGGTGAAGTGGGCCGCGACCATCAGCCGCCCGACACCCGCCGCGACCGTGCGGTCCCAGTCCGGCGCCGCGAACGACGCGGCGAGCCGGGTGGCGAGGCCGGTGAGGTACCGCCGCAGGTCCCGGCGGTTCATCGAGACGTAGCTCGTCCCGAGGACGGCCGTGGTCCAGTCCGCGGCCAGCGCCGCCGGGTCCACCTGCTCCCCGCCCATGCCTGAGGCCCGTCAGCCCTTGCGTGCCAGCCCGGCGACGCCCGGGTAGCGGTCCGCCCCCGGTCGCACGTCGTCCGGGGACTCCGGTCTCCACAACGGGATCCGCACGACACCGGGCTCCAGCAGGGGCAGACCCCCGAAGAGCGCGGTGACCTCGGCCCCGGTGCGCATCCGCATCCGGTTGGGGGAGCGGCCCTGGTTGTAGACGGCCTGCGCGCCCGAGGCGTCCGGCCGGCCCTCCTCGCTCGCGTGGCTGATCACGACGTGGCTGCCCGGGGCGGCGGCCGCGAGGTAGCGGGCGACGACGTCCGCCGGGTCGTCGTCGTCGGAGACGAAGTGCAGGACCGAGACCAGCAGCACCGCCAGCGGGCGGGTGAGGTCGATGCGCTCCCGGACGAGCGGGTGGTCCAGGATCGCCCGGACGTCCCGCAGGTCGCCGCCGATGACGTCCGCGCCCGGGACGTCCTTGAGCAGCTCGCGGCTGTGCGTCACGGCCACCGGATCGTGGTCCACGTAGATCACCGCGGCGTCCGGGTTCGTCGCCAGCACGATCTCGTGCACGTTGCCGACGGTGGGGATACCGGACCCCAGGTCCAGGAACTGGTCGATGCCCAGCGCGCAGAGGTGGGCGACGGCGCGGCGGAGGAACGCGCGGTTCTCCTGGGCGACCATCGCCATGTCCGGCAGCTGCGCGAGGACGCGCTGGGCGAAGACGCGGTCCGACTCGAAGTTGTGGGAGCCGCCGAGGTAGTAGTCGTACACGCGGGCGACGCTCGGCTGCGTGGGATCCACCCCCACGGGCACCTCCACCAGCCCCGGATCCGCCGGTCCTGCGTCGACCGGGTCCGTGTCGACCGGGTCCGGGGCGATCGGCCCCGCATCGGCCGACACGGCCTCCAGCGGTACCGCGTCGATCGGTCTTGCGTCGTCTCCCGAGCCCTGCACCCCGAACCGCCCCCTCACGGGTCTGCACCGTCGTCCGGAACCGCCACCGCCTGACGGTGCCCCAATGGTGATCAGCGCGCCACGTTACCGGGTCGCGATCACCCGATGGCGTTCCGGCGCCCCGTGATCCGCCCATCCCGCTGACGGTGCGTGCCCTCAGCCGTCGCCGAAACCGGTGATCCAGACGACCGCCTCGCCCGCCTCGTCGGACGCGGCCAGGTCGACCTCGGCGGTGATCGCCCAGTCGTGGTCACCGGCCGGGTCGTCGATCACCTGCCGGACGAGCCAGCGCTCCTTCTCCTCGGTGATCGTGATCAGCTTCGGGCCGCGGGCGTCCGGGCCGATCCCGACGCCGCCCCAGCCGTGCAGCTCGACGAAGGGCGCGAAGGCCTCGCGCCAGGCGTCGGCGTTCCAGCCGGCGTCCTTGTCCATCTCGCCGAGCAGGTCCCAGCGGTTCAGCGACGCGAGCTCCACGCGGCGGAACATCGCGTTGCGTACGAGCACCCGGAAGGCCCGGACGTTGCCGGTGACCCCCGCCGGCCCCTGGTCCAGCGACGGGGGAGTGATCTCGTCCTCGTCCGTGCCCCCGCCGGCGGCCAGCTTCTCCCACTCGTCGAGCAGGCTCGAGTCCACCTGGCGGACGAGCTCGCCGAGCCACTCGATGACGTCCGTGAGCTCCTCGGTGCGCGCGTGCTCCGGGACGGTCTGGCGCAGCGCCCGGTAGGCGTCCGCGAGGTAGCGCAGGACGAGGCCCTCGGAGCGGGCGAGCTGGTAGTGCGAGACGTACTCGTGGAAGGTCATGGCCCGCTCGGACATGTCCCGCACCACGGACTTCGGCGAGAGCCGCGCGTCCTCCACCCAGGGGGCCCCGCGGCGGTAGGTCTCCAGCGCGGCGTTCAGCAGCTCGTCGAGGGGCTTCGGGTAGGTGACCTCCTCGAGCAGCGTCATCCGCTCCTCGTACTCGATCCCGTCCGCCTTCATCGCGGCCACGGCCTCGCCGCGGGCCTTGTTCTGCTGCGCGTGCAGGATCTGGCGCGGGTCGTCCAGCGTCGCCTCGATGACGGACAGGACGTCCAGGGCGTAGCCGGGGGACTCCATGTCCAGCAGGTCGATCGCGGCCAGCGCGAACGGCGAGAGCGGCTGGTTGAGCGCGAAGTCGAGCTGCAGGTCCCCCACGACGCGGACCGTGCGGCCCTCGGCGTCCGGCTCGTCGAGCTTCTCCACGATCTCCGCGTTCAGCAGCGCCCGGAAGATCGCGATCGCCCGCAGGATGTGCCTGCGCTGCCGGGGCCGGGGCTCGTGGTTGTCCTCGAGCAGGTGCCGCATCGCCGTGAACGCGTCCCCGGGCCGGGTGATGACGTTCAACAACATCGCGTGGGTGACCTGGAAGTGGCTGGTCAGCGCCTCGGGCTGGGCCGTCTGCAGCTTCTCGAACGACGTGGCGGACCAGCCGACGAAGCCCTCCGGCGGCTGCGTGCGCACCACCCGCCGCCGCTTCTTGACGTCGTCCCCGGCCTTCGCCAGCCGGCGGGCGTTCTCGACCTCGTGGTCCGGTGCCTGCGCGACGACCGTGCCGACGGTGTCGTAGCCCGCGCGGCCCGCGCGCCCGGCGATCTGGTGGAACTCCCGCGCCTTGAGCGGGCGGGTGCGCACGCCGTCGTACTTCGCGAGCGCGGTGAACAGCACCGTGCGGATCGGCACGTTGATGCCGACGCCGAGGGTGTCCGTCCCGCAGATGACCTTGAGCAGGCCGGCCTGGGCCAGGGTCTCCACCAGCCGCCGGTAGCGGGGCAGCATCCCGGCGTGGTGCACCCCGATCCCGTGCCGGACCAGCCGGGACAGCGTGCGCCCGAACCCGGCGGTGAAGCGGAAGTTGCCGATGAGCTCGGCGATCGCCGCCTTCTCCTCCTTCGACGTGACGTTGACGCTCATCAGCGCCTGCGCCCGTTCGACGGCGGACTGCTGGGTGAAGTGCACGACGTAGACCGGGGCCTGCCGGGTGGCCAGGAGCTCGCTGATCGTCTCGTGCAGCGGGGTCAGGACGTACTGGTAGAGCAGCGGCACCGGCCGTTCGACGGACGTGATCTCCGCGGTCGGGCGGCCGGTGCGCCGGGTCAGGTCGTCCCGGAAGAACGTGGTGTCCCCGAGCGTGGCGCTCATCAGGACGAACTGGGCCTGGGGCAGCTCGATCAGGGGGACCTGCCAGGCCCAGCCGCGGTCCGGGTCCGCGTAGAAGTGGAACTCGTCCATGACCACCGAGCCGACGTCCGCGCCCCGGCCCTGGCGCAGCGCCAGGTTGGCGAGGATCTCCGCGGTGCAGCAGATGATCTCCGCGCCCTCGTTCACGGCCGCGTCCCCGGTCAGCATCCCGACCTTGTCCGCGCCGAACACGTCGATCAGGGCGAAGAACTTCTCGCTGACCAGCGCCTTGATCGGCGCGGTGTAGAAGGTCCGGACCCCGCGGGTGAGCGCCGCGGCGTGCGCGGCGATCGCGACCAGGGACTTCCCGGAACCGGTCGGCGTCGAGAGGATGACGTTGCCGCCCGTCGCGATCTCCAGCAGCGCCTCCTCCTGCGCCGGGTACAGCGACAGGCCGCGCTCCTCGAACGCCCAGTCCGCGAACGTCGCGACCAGGGTGTCGGGATCGGCGGAGGGCGGCAGGCGGTCGCTGAGCAGGGGGGCGGTCGTGGGTGTCGACGGAATGGTCATGGTCCGTCCGATTGTCCACGAACCCCGGTATCCGCCGCACGGCGCACCGCACGGCCGCCTGGGCGCGCTCGCTGCACCGTACGGCCGAACAGGTGACATCGGATCGCACCCGCGAACTACCGTGTGTGCGATGAGGGGGTACGGGGCGGGCACCGGCATGCCGGAGGTCGTCGCCCCGATGCTCCCCGCCGCCGGCGAGCTCCCGGACGCCGAGGGCGCCGGGGCCTGGGCCGTCGAGTTCGCGTGGGAGGGCTTCCGCTGCATGGCCCACGTCCGGCCCGGGCGGGTCAAGCTGCTCTCCTCCGGCGCCCGCAGCGTCACGGCGTCGTTCCCCGAGCTGCGGGTCCTGGGCGAGCGGTTGGGCACGGCGTCCGCCGGCTTCGTGCTCGACGGGCTGGTGGTCGCCCTGGACGAGGGGGGCCGCCCGAGCCGGCGTCCGCTGATGCGCCGCACGGCCACGGTGCGCCCGTCCGAGGGGCTGATGCGCCGGGTCCCGGTCGGGTACGTCGTGACGGACCTGCTCTGGCACGACGGCCGGTCCCTGCTCCGCCTGCCGTACGCCACCCGCCGCGAGCTGCTCGAGCGCCTGGAGCTCGGCGCCGCCCCGATCATGGTGCCGCCGTCGTTCCACACCGACGAGGCCGAGTTCGTGATGCAGACGGCCGAGCAGTACGGCCTGGACGGCCTGCACCTCAAGCGGCTCGACGCCCCCTACCAGCCCGGCCGCCGCACCCGGCAGTGGCTGCGGGTGCCGCTGCGGCGCCGCCGGCAGGTCGTGGTGGGCGGATGGACACCGGCGGACCCGCACAAGCCGGACAAGGTCGGCGCGGTGCTGCTCGGGCTGCCCGTGGCGGGTGGCCTGCGCTATGTCGGACGGGTGGGGATCGGCTCGGGGCGCGAGCGCCGGGCGGTGCGGGAGCTGATGCTGGAGCTGCAGCAGGAGGACCCGCCGTTCACCGAGGACCTGCCGGAGCGGATCGCCTCCGACGGCCGCTGGGTGGCGCCGCGGATCGTCGCCGAGGTGGAGTACCAGGCGCTCACCCGGACCGGGCAGCTCCGGCTCCCGGCCTGGCAGGGCCTCTGCGCGCCGGACGAGGTGGACCCGGGCCTGTGGGACGTCCCGGACGCCCGGGCGGACCCGCAGGTCCGGGACGTCCCGGGGGAGGCGCCCGTCCCCGTCGAGCCCGCCCCGCCGCCCGCGCCTCCGCCCGCGCCGGTGTCGTCGGTGCTCAACCGGCGGCTCGAGCAGCACTTCGTCTACAACTCGCTGAACACCATCGCCGCGATCACCCGCACGGACCCGGGCCGCGCCCGCGAGCTGCTGCTCGGGTTCGCCGAGCTCAGCCGCGCCGCGGACCGCGCGGACACCGCCGCGATCCCGCTCGCGGACGAGCTGGAGGCCGTGCGCGCCTACCTCGGCATCGAGGCGGCGCGCTTCGGCCGGCGGCTGGAGTTCACCGTGGGCGTCGAGCCGGGTGTGGAGGACGCGCAGATCGCGCCGCTGCAGCTGCTCGACGCGGTCAAGGCCACGGTCCAGCAGCGGATCGAGCCGCGCCCCGAGGGCGGGCGGCTGGCGGTCCGTGCCGTCGCGGCGGGGGAGCAGTGCGTGGTCACGGTCACGGACGAGGGGCATCCGGACCCGAGCGCCCGGTCCGTGGCTGTCATCCGGCTCCCCCTGGGCGTGGGCGAGGACGGGAGCGACACCGCGCAGGAGCCGCTCGCGGCACCCTGAGTGCCCTCGTCACTCCGTCGTGTGAACGGCGCGTTTCGGTCACCGGGCCGAGGAGGTGACGAGTCGGCAGCGGTGTGCTCCGGGGGATCGGGGGGACGCTACCGTTCGCGCATGCTCGACCTCTCCGACTCCGACCTCCGGGAGCTGCCGTGAAGCCGGACGCTGGCCGTACGTTCACCGTCGAGCCCTGGGTGGTGCGCGAGCCCACGCTGGACCTCGCCGCCCTGGGACAGACCGAGACGGTCTTCGCCCTCTCGAACGGGCACATCGGGCTGCGCGGCAACCTGGACGAGGGGGACCCGCACCACCTGCCCGGGACCTACCTGAACTCGTTGTTCGAGGTGCGGCCGCTGCCCTACGCCGAGGGCGGCTACGGCTACCCCGAGTCCGGTCAGACGATCATCAACGTGACCAACGGCAAGCTCATCCGGCTGCTGGTCGACGACGAGCCGTTCGACCTGCGCTACGGCAAGCTCCGCCGCCACGAGCGGGTGCTGGACCTGCGGGCCGGCACGCTGACCCGCGAGGTCGAGTGGGAGTCCCCGGCCGGGCGCGTCGTGCGGGTGCGCAGCAAGCGGCTGGTCTCGCTGACCCAGCGGGCCGTCGCGGCGATCTCCTACGAGGTCGAGGTGCTGGACGAGGAGGCGCTGCTCGTCGTGCAGTCCGAGCTCGTCGCGAACGAGCAGCTGCCCACCCGCGGCAACGACGACCCGCGGCTCGAGGCGGCCCTGACGAACGCGCTGGAGCCCGAGCTGCACCGCAGCGACGAGGCCGGCGCCACGCTGGTGCACCAGACCCGCAAGTCCCAGCTGCGCGTCGGCGCGGCGATGGACCACGAGGTGTACGGCCCGGACGGCATCAAGATCACCTCCGAGGCCACCGAGGACACCGGCCGCACCACGATCATCGGCCGGGTCAAGCCGGGCGAGACGCTCAGGGTGATCAAGTACCTGTCCTACGGCTGGTCCTCGCAGCGCAGCCTGCCCGCGATCCACGACCAGGTCCGTGCGGCGCTGGCCGCCGCCCGCTACACCGGCTGGGACGGCCTGCTGCGCGAGCAGGAGCAGTACCTGGACGACTTCTGGGAGACCGCGGACGTCGAGATCGACGGGGACGCGGAGCTCCAGCAGGCGATCCGGCTCGCGATCTTCCACGTGCTGCAGGCCGGGGCACGCGCCGAACGGCGGTGCATCAGCGCCAAGGGCCTCACCGCGGACGGCTACGACGGCCACACCTTCTGGGACACCGAGACCTTCTGCCTGCAGGTGCTCTCCTTCCTCGCCCCGGACGCGGCGGCGGACGCGCTGCGCTGGCGGCAGTCCATCCTGCCGTCGGCGTTCGAACGCGCCGAGCAGCTCGGGCTCAAGGGCGCGGCGTTCCCGTGGCGCACGATCCGCGGCCAGGAGTGCTCGGGCTACTGGCCCGCGGGCACCGCGGCGTTCCACCTCAACGCGGACATCGCGGACGCGGTCCGCCGTCACGTCGCGGCCACCGGGGACACGCAGTTCGAGCTGGAGGTCGGCCTCGAGTTGCTGGTCGCCACCGCGCGGCTGTGGCGCTCGCTGGGCCACCACGACTCGGCCGGGGAGTTCCGGATCGACGGCGTGACCGGCCCGGACGAGTACTCGGCGATCGTGGACAACAACGTCTACACGAACCTGATGGCGCAGCTGAACCTGCGCTACGCCGCCGAGGTCGCGGCCAAGCACCCCCGGTCCGCGGCGAAGATGGGCGTCAACTCCGAGGAGATGGCGAGCTGGCGGGATGCGGCCTCGGCCATGCGGATCCCGTACGACGACGAGCTCAAGGTCCACCCCCAGTCCGAGGGCTTCACCAAGCACAAGGTCTGGGACTTCGAGAACACCCCCGCGGACACCTACCCGCTGCTGCTGCACTACCCCTACTTCGATCTCTACCGCAAGCAGGTCATCAAGCAGTCGGACCTGGTGCTGGCGATGCAGATGCGCCCGGACGCGTTCACCCCGGAACAGATGCGCCGCAACTTCGCCTACTACGAGGCGATCACCGTGCGGGACTCGTCGCTCTCGGCGTGCACCCAGTCCATGGTCGCGGCCCGGGTCGGGCACCTGGACCTGGCCTACGACTACCTGGCCGAGGCCGCCCTGGTCGACCTGAACAACCTGGCCGGGAACACGGACCACGGCATGCACATCGCGTCGATGGCGGGCTCCTGGGCGGCGATCACCACCGGGCTGGGCGGGATGACCTGCGACGCGACGGGGCTCGCCTTCGCCCCGGTGCTCCCGGCCGCGCTGTCCCGGGTGTCCTTCGGGCTGCGCTACCAGGGCCGCCACATCCGCGTGACGATCACCCAGGACGACGTGGAGTACCGGCTGGTCAGCGGCCCGCCCATGCGGCTGCGCCACCACGAGGAGCCGATCGCCCTGGCGGAGGAGCCGGAGGTCCGCCCGCTCCCCGCACCCCCGGTCGTCGACCCGGTGGAGCAGCCCTACGGCCGCGCCCCCCGCCAACGCCTCCACGGCTGACCCCCTCCCGGGACCCACCCACCCCCGGACGGATTCGAGTACCCCGACCCGCGCGCCCCACCCCCGCGAGTCGGGGTGTTCCCGTACCCGAGTCGGGGTGGTTCCGTGCGCGGGTCGGGCCCGGGGTGCGGCGGGACGACCCGGTGCGAGGGGCACGCCGTCGCCGTCGCGAGGGGGTGACGCCCGGACCGGTCAGTCCGCGTCGTCGCTCAGCCGCTCCCGGAGCCTGGCGAGTGTCCGGGTGAGCAGCCGGGAGACGTGCATCTGCGAGATCCCGACCCGGTCCGCGATCTGGGTCTGGGTCTTGTTGCCGAAGAACCGCAGCACCAGGATCGTGCGCTCCCGCTCGTCGAGCTCGTCGAGCAGCGGCACGAGGGCCTGGCGGTACTCCACCTTGTCCAGCGCCGCGTCCGCCTCGCCGAGGGTGTCGCGCAGCGTCGAGTCCGCGCCGGCGACCAGCTCGTCGAGCGAGGTGCTGCGGTAGGCGTGCTGCGCGTCGATACCCTCGACGACCTCGTCGGTCGAGATACCCAGCCGCTCCGCGATCTCCGAGGGGCGCGGCGCCCGGTTGAGCTCCTGGGACAGCGGCCCGATGGCCCCGTTGATGCTGCTCTGCAGCTCCTTGAGCCGCCGCGGGACCCGCATCGACCAGGTGCGGTCCCGGAAGTGGCGGCGGACCTCGCCGGTGATCGTCGGGACGGCGTAGGAGAGGAAGTCGATGCCGCGGCCCGGGTCGAACCGGTCCACCGCGTTGAGCAGGCCGACCGTCCCGGCCTGCTCCAGGTCGTCGACGGGCTCACCCCGGCCGGCGAACCGCCGGGCGATGTGCGCGACGACCGGCAGGTAGCCGGTGACGAGCTTGCCGCGCAGCGCGATCCGGTCCGGGTGGTCGGCGGGCAGCGCGACGAACTCGTCGAACACGGGCGCGAGGTGGGCGTACTCGGAGTCGCCGGGCCGCTCGTCGGGCGTGGCGGCGTCGCCCGGCGGGTCGCTCACGAGGATGCCGGACTCGAGGCTGGGCGGTGGCTGGCCACGACCGGACCTACCCGTCGGTGCGTGGGCGGAAACGCGGGCGCTGGTAGGTTGGTCAGTCCCGTCACGGGTGAAGCACAGGTCTCGTGCGTCAGGTGAGGAAGATCCGCTGGTGTCTGATCCGGAGCAGTCTGCCGTGCCCGACCGAGGGCCCGCGCGGTCGGCGCTCGAGCACGAGCGTGCGTACGTCGAGATGCTCTACGAACGCCTCGACGAGCGGCGCCGGGAGACCGCGCGTCGGCTGAAGGACGTCCTGCACGGCGAGACCGTCGGCACCCCCCAGGCCCTCACCGAACGCGACGCCGCCGCGGCCATGTACACGGACCGGCTCGCCGCCCTGCGCGCCGCGGAGCACGGTCTCGCGTTCGGCCGCCTGGACGCCGAGGGCGGGGAGACCCGCTACGTCGGCCGGCTCGGTCTGCTCGACGAGGAGAACGAGTACGAGCCGCTGCTCATGGACTGGCGCGCCCCGGCGGCTCAGCCGTTCTACACGGCCACCGCCGCCTCGCCCGAGGGCATCCGCCGGCGGCGGCACCTGCGCACGCGCGGGCGCACCGTCACCGCGGTCGACGACGAGGTGCTGGACCTGGCCGAGGCCGCGTCCGGCACGAGTTCCGGGCTGACCAGCGAGGCCGCCCTGATGGGTGCGGTCTCGGCTCCCCGCAGCGGGCGCATGGCGGACATCGTGGCCACGATCCAGGCGCAGCAGGACGGGATCATCCGCTCCAAGCCGTCGGGGGTCCTGGTGGTGCAGGGCGGCCCGGGGACGGGCAAGACGGCCGTCGCCCTGCACCGCGCCGCGTACCTGCTCTACACGCACCGGGACCGGCTGGCCCGCCGCGGCGTGCTCGTGGTCGGCCCCAACGCCACGTTCCTGCGCTACATCGGGCAGGTCCTGCCGTCGCTGGGGGAGACCAGCGTCGTGCTCGGCACGATCGCGCAGCTCTATCCCGGCCTGCACGCCCGCCGCACGGAGAGCGCCCGGACCGCGGAGATCAAGGGCCGCGCGGAGATGGCGGCCGTCGTCGCGGCGGCCGTGCGGGACCGCCAGCAGATCCCGCGGCAGCCGATCCGGCTCGTCGTCGAGCAGCAGCAGGTGCGGCTGGACCGGGACGTCGCCAACCAGGCCCGGTCCCGTGCCCGGCGCTCCCGCAAGCCGCACAACGAGGCGCGCCGGCTGTTCCGCACCGAGGCGATCCGGCTCCTGGCGGACCAGGTGGCGTCGAACCTGGGCGGGCGCGGGCTGATCGGCCGCGGGGACGTCGAGGACATCCGGGAGGAGCTGTCCGAGAGCGTGGAGCTGGGCCGTGAGCTCGACGCGCTGTGGCCCACGATGTCCCCGGAACGCCTGATCACGGAGCTGTTCGCGGACCGCCGCCGGCTCAACTCCATCGCCCGCCGGATCCCCGCCGAGGACCGGGCGCTGCTGGAACGCCCGTCCCCGGACGGCGACGTGCCCACGGACCTGCGCTGGACCCCCGCGGACGTGCCGCTGCTCGACGAGGCCGCCGAGCTGCTCGGGGACGACGGCGCGGCCGCCCGCGCCGCGGCCCAGGCGGCGCTGCGCGAGGAGGTCGAGTACGCCCAGGGCGTGCTCGACGTGCTGGACCTCGAGGAGGAGCTGGACCCGGAGCTGCTGCGCGCCACGGACATCGTGGACGCGGACCGGCTCGCGGACCGGATGCAGGTGCGCTCCTTCGAGTCGACCGCGGACCGGGCCGCGGCGGACCGCGAGTGGACCTACGGCCACGTGATCGTGGACGAGGCGCAGGAGCTCTCCGCGATGGCCTGGCGGCTGATCATGCGCCGCGTCCCGAGCCGCTCGATGACCGTCGTCGGGGACGTCGCGCAGACCGGGGACCTGGCCGGGGCGGGCAGCTGGGGCCAGGTGCTCTCCCCGTTCGTCGCGAACCGCTGGCGCCTCGAGCAGCTGACGGTGAACTACCGGACGCCGGCCGAGATCGCGGACGTGGCGGACGACGTCCTGGCCATGATCGACGCGAGCCTGGACCCGCCGAGCTCCGTGCGCAGCACCGGTGTGCCGCCGCGGGCCGTGCCGGTCGCCGCGGGGACGCTGCTCGGGACCGACGGTGTGCTCGGCGAGCTGGTGGCCGAGGAGCGGGCCGCCGTCGGTGAGGGCCGGGTCGCGGTGCTGGTGCCCGCCGCGCGGCTGCGCGAGCTCAGGGTCGCGCTCCTCGGGGAGCCCGGGGCCCGCGCCGCGGAGGCGGCTGAGGCCGCCGAGGGCGAGGTCGACGACTACGCGGACGCCGACGACCTCGAGGCGCCGGTGGTCGTGCTGCCGGTGACCGCGTCGAAGGGCCTGGAGTTCGACTCCGTGGTGCTCGTGGAACCGGGGGAGATGCTCGCGGAGTCCCCGCGCGGGCTCAACGACCTGTACGTGGCGATCACCCGGGCCACCCAGCGGCTCACCGTGGTGCACCACGACGAGCTGCCGGAGGCGCTCAAGCGGCTGCGTCGCGGGTAACCGGTATCACCTCCGCACGTCCGTGCCGGGTCGCCGGCGCGGCAGGTTCAGGCCGCGGCGCCCGCGTCCGTCGCGGCCTGCAGCAGCCCGGCGACCAGACGGAGGTCCGTGGCGTCCTGCTCCGGATGCCACTGCACCCCGACGACGAAGCGTCGCCCGGCCAGCTCCACGGCCTCGACGACGTCGTCCTCGGCCCGCGCGGCGACCCGCAGCCCCTCGCCGAGGCGGTCGACGGCCTGGTGGTGGTGGCAGCGGACCCGGGTGTCCTCACCGACCAGCGAGCGGACGAGGGTGTCCCGCTCGGTGCGGACGTCGATCTCGCCGTAGACCGCGGGCTCCGGGCTGTGCCGCACGTGCCCGACCAGGTCCGGGACGTGCTGGTGCAGCGTCCCGCCGAGGGCGACGTTGAGCAGCTGGTGCCCGCGGCAGACGGCGAGCACCGGCACGTCCCGGTCCAGCGCGCGGCGCAGCACCGCGAGCTCCGCCTCGTCCCGCTCGTCCCGGGGCGGGTCCGTGTTCGGGGCGGGCGCGGCGCCGTAGCGGGCGGGGGCGACGTCCGGGCCGCCGGCGAGGATCAGCGCGTCCACCCGGTCCACGAGGGCCGCCGACAGCGCGGTGGGCGGGAGCACGACCGGGACGCCCCCGGCCGCGGCGACGACGTCGGTGTAGCTCCGCGGGATCAGCACGGCCTCGTGCTCGAACAGCCAGTACCGGGCGAGCTCGCCGTAGCCGGTGATCCCGACGACCGGTCCGGTCATGCCGGGCCGCCCTGCTCCGGTGCGACCTGTCCCCGGTCGTCCCCCTGTCCCCGGTCGTCCCCGCCGACCGCGGCGAGCACGCCCTCGCCGTACTTCGCGAGCTTGTTCTCCCCGACCCCGCTGACCGTGCCGAGCTGCGCCAACGACGTCGGGGCGAGCGCCGCGACCGCCCGCAGCGTGGCGTCGTGGAAGATCACGTAGGCGGGGACGCCCTGCTCCTTCGCCGTGGCGCCCCGCCAGGCCCGCAGCCGTTCGAACACGGGCTGCGCCTCGGGCGCGAGGTCCGCGGCCGGCGCGCTGGACCGCGACGAGCGCCGGGTCCGGGTGCGCTCCGGGTCCTTGCGGAGCATCACCTGGCGCTCGCCCTTGAGCACCGCGGAGCTCTCGGGCGTCATCTCCAGGGTCTGGTACGCCCCGCCGACGGCGAGCAGGCCCCGGGCGAGGAGCTGGCGGACCACGCCGCGCCACTCGGCGTCCCCCAGCTCGGTGCCGATGCCGAAGGTGGACAGCGAGTCGTGCCCGGACTGCTCGACCTTCGGCGTCCGCTTGCCCACCAGGATGTCCACGACCTGCCCGGCGCCGAAGCTCTGGTTCCGCTCGTGCTTGAGCCGCCACACCGTGGAGAGGACCTTCTGGGCGGGCACGGTGCCGTCCCAGGACTCCGCGGGGGTGAGGCAGGTGTCGCAGTTCCCGCAGGCCGCGGAGGCCTGCCCGAAGTACTTGAGCAGCTGCACCCGGCGGCACTCGACGGTCTCGCAGAGCCCGAGCATCGCGTCGAGGTGCTGGGCGAGGCGGCGGCGGTGGGCCAGGTCCCCCTCGGACTCGTCGATCATCTTGCGCTGCTGCACGACGTCCGCGAGCCCGTAGGCGAGCCACGCGGTGGACGGCAGCCCGTCCCGGCCCGCGCGTCCCGTCTCCTGGTAGTAGCCCTCGACGGACTTCGGCAGGTCCAGGTGCGCGACGAACCGGACGTCCGGCTTGTCGATCCCCATCCCGAAGGCGATCGTGGCGCACATGACCACGCCCTCCTCGCGCAGGAACCGGGACTGGTTGCGGGCGCGGACGCCCGCGTCGAGGCCGGCGTGGTAGGGCAGCGCGGGGACGCCCTGCGCCTGCAGGGCGTCCGCCGTGGCTTCCACGGACTTGCGGGACAGGCAGTAGACGATGCCCGCGTCCCCCGGGTGCTCGGTGCGGATCAGCTCCAGCAGCTGCTTGCGCGGCTCGTTCTTCGGGGCGATCCGGTACTGGATGTTCGGCCGGTCGAAGCTCGCGACGACGTGCTTGGCCGACGTGAGGTCCAGTCGTTGCGCGATCTCGGTGCGGGTGTGCTCGGTGGCCGTCGCGGTGAGCGCGATGCGGGGGACGTCCGGCCAGCGCTGGTGCAGGTCCGAGAGCATCAGGTAGTCCGGGCGGAAGTCGTGCCCCCACTGCGCGACGCAGTGCGCCTCGTCGATGGCGAACAGGGCGATCGTGCCTCGGTCCAGCAGGCTCAGCGTGGACGGGACGCGCAGCCGTTCCGGGGCGAGGTAGAGCAGGTCCAGCTCGCCCGAGAGGAACGCGCGCTCGGTGTCCCGGCGCTCGTCCGGGTTCTGCGTGGAGTTCAGGAACCCGGCCCGGACACCGAGGTTCCGCAGCGCGTCGACCTGGTCCTGCATGAGCGCGATCAACGGCGAGACCACGACCCCGGTACCGGCCCTGACCAGCGCAGGGACCTGGTAGCAGAGGGACTTTCCGCCACCCGTGGGCATGAGGACGAGCGCGTCGCCGCCGGCGCAGACGTGCTCGACGACCTCCTGCTGCGGACCGCGGAAGGCGTCGTAGCCGAAGATCCGGTTCAGCACCTCCAGGGGCGTGCGAGCGGCGGTGGGGGCTCCGGGGATGCTCACGACCCCGATCGTACGAGGCCGCCCCGTCGGCCCGTGCCGAGGCGCCGCCGGAGGAGCAGGACCGCCCCGGGGCGTGGATCCGCGCGCACGAGCGCCGCAGGCGCACCTGTGCGATCGTCGCCGGATGACCATCGACCCGCTGCCCGGGGACTTCTTCCACTACGCCGACGCGCTGACGGGCGACGAGCAGGAGATCCTGGCGAAGGTCCGCGACTTCTGCCGCACCGAGATCGCCCCGATCGCGCTCGACGCCTGGACCAGGGCGGAGTTCCCGCACGACATCGTCCCGCGCTTCGCCGCACTGGATATCGCCGCGCTGCCCTACGACGGCGTGGCGGGCCCGGCCGCGCGCCGCACCCTGATCGGGTTCCTGTCGATGGAGCTGGCGCACGCGGACCCGTCGCTGAACAGCTTCTTCGGCATCCACAACGGCCTCGCGATGGGCAGCATCGACCTCTGCGGCTCGGCCGAGCAGCGCGAGCGGTGGCTGCCGGCGATGGGCCGGATGGAGAAGATCGGCGCGTTCGGGCTGACCGAGCCGCACGGCGGATCGGACGTCGCTCAGGGCCTGGAGACCACCGCCCGCCGCGAGGGCGACGAGTGGGTGCTGAACGGGGGGAAGCGCTGGATCGGCAACGCCACGTTCGCGGACCTCGTCGTCGTCTGGGCCCGCGACGAGGCGGACAGCAGGGTCAAGGGTTTCGTCGTCGAGCAGGACAACCCCGGCATGACGACCACGAAGATCGAGAACAAGATCGCGCTGCGGACGGTGCAGAACGCGGACATCGTGCTGGCGGGCTGCCGGGTCCCGGAGGCCGACCGGCTGCAGGAGGCGAACTCGTTCAAGGACACGAACAAGGTGCTGCGCCGCACCCGCGGCGGGGTGGCCTGGGGCGCGACCGGCACGATGATGGCCGCCTACGAGATCGCCCTGGAGTACGCGAAGGAACGGGAGCAGTTCGGCCGCCCGATCGCGGGGTTCCAGCTGGTCCAGGACCTGCTCGTGCGCATGCTGGGCAACGTGACGGCGTCGCTGGGCATGGCCGTGCGCCTCGCCGAGATGCAGGACGCCGGCACCGCCGGGGACGACCACGCGGCGCTGGCCAAGGAGTTCACCACCACGAGGATGCGCGAGACGGTGTCCCTGGCCCGCGAGGTCGTCGGCGGCAACGGGGTGGTGCTGGACTACGGCGTCGCGAAGTACTTCGCCGACGCCGAGGCCCTCTACTCCTTCGAGGGCACCAGGCAGATCAACACCCTCGTCGTGGGCCGCTCGATCACCGGCCACAGCGCCTTCGTCTGAGCGGCCTTCGTCTGGGCGGCCTTCGTCTGGGCGCTCAGCGCAGGCTCTCCTGCCACGCCTCGTGCAGGTCCGCGAAGTCCCCGCCGTCGGCCAGCAGCTCGGCCGGGGTCCCGTCCTGGACCACGCGCCCGTCCGCCATCACCAGCACCCGGTCCGCGATCCGCACCGTCGAGAGCCGGTGGGCGATGATCAGCGCGGTCCGGCCGGCGAGGACGGTCTCCAGCGCGTCCTGCACCGCCCGCTCGGACGGGACGTCCAGGCTCGACGTGGCCTCGTCGAGCAGGACGACCGCCGGGTCCGCCAGCACGATGCGGGCCAGCGACACGAGCTGTCGCTGACCGGCCGAGAGCCGCCCGCCCCGCTTGCGGACGTCCGTGTCCAGCCCTGGGGCAGCAGCGCCACGAACGGCGTCGCCCCCACGGCCTCGACCGCGGCCTCGACCTCCGCGCGGCTCGCGTCCGGCCGGCCGATCGCGACGTTGTCCGCCACCGTGCCGGAGAACAGGAAGGCCTCCTGCGTGATCATCACCAGCGCCCGGCGCAGCTCGGCGTCCCGGACGTCCCGCAGGTCCACGCCGTCGAGCCGGACCGCACCGGACGTCGGGTCGTAGAAGCGCGCCGCGAGTTTCGCGAGGGTGGACTTCCCGGCCCCGGTGGCGCCGACCAGCGCGACGGTCTGCCCGGCCGGGACCCGCAGGGTGAACTCCGGCAGCACCGTGCGCTCCGCCGCGCGGGCGTAGGCGAACCCGACCCGGTCGAACACCAGCTCCCCGCGCACCGGCGAGGGCAGGGCCTCCGGACGCGCGGGCTCGGGCACACTCACCGGCGTGTCCAGCAGCGACGAGAGCTTCTCCAGCGCCGCGGCCGCGGACTGGTAGGCGTTGAGGAACTGCGCCAGGCTGTCCAGCGGGTCGTAGAAGCGGCGCAGGTAGAGCAGGAACGCGGTCAGGGCACCGAGCTCGAGTGCCCCGCCGGACACCCGGAACGCGCCGAGCAGCAGGACCAGGGCGAGGGTCACGTTGCCCACCGCCCGGACCGCCGCCACGAACCACGCCACGGTGAACAGCGCGTCCGCGTTCGCGTCCCGGTACCGCGAGTTGAGCGTGTCCATGATCGTGGAGTTGCGCGCCTCGCGCCGGTAGGCCTGCACGGCCCGGATCCCGTTCATGGACTCGACGAAGTGCACGATCACCCGGGCCACCCAGGTGCGGGTGCTGCGGTAGCTCTTCCGCGAGCTGCGCTGGAACCAGCGGGTGAGCAGCACCATCGGGACGAACCCCGCGAGCACCACCCCGGCCAGCACCGGGTCGATGAGCAGCAGCAGCGTGGTGATCCCGATCAGCGAGAGCAGCGCGCCGAGGAGCTTGTCCAGGCCCTCGGCCAGCAGGTCCTCGATCGAGTCCACGTCGCTGGTCAGCCGGGAGATCAGCCGGCCCGAGGTGTAGGACTCGTGGAAGTCCAGGGAGAGCCGCTGGGCGTGCCGGAACACCCGGGTCCGCAGGTCCAGGACGAGATCCTGACCCACCCGGCCGGACAGCCGCAGGAACGCCGCCCGCAGCCCCGCACCGGCGAGTCCGGACGCCGCGTACCCGGCGATGGCCCAGGCCAGCGGTGCGGGACGGCCGTCGAGCGCGGCGGGGACCCCGGTGTCGATCGCCAGCGCGACGAGCAGCGGCCCGGCGAGCATCGCCGCGTTCTCGGCGACGAGCAGCACCATCGCCAGCCCGGCCGGCCACCGGTACGGGCGGATCAGCGACCGGAACAGCGTGCGGGCGCTGCGCGCCAGGGTGAGTCCCGCGGCGTGGGTGACCTCGTCCGGCTCGTCCCCGACCCCGCGCCAGGAGAGGTCCACCCCGCCGGTGGGGCCCGTGCTCGGTCCGCTCGCGTCGGTGCTCATGTCTGGTCCGCTCGTGCCGGTGCTCATATCTGGGCCAGCTCCTCGGGCGTGCTCAGCAGGTCCCGGTACTCGGCGTTGCCCGCCAGCATCTCCCGGTGCGTCCCGACCGCGGCGATCCGCCCGCCCGAGAGCAGCGCGACGCGGTCCGCCAGCTGCACGGTCGACGGCCGGTGGGCGACGACGAGGGCGGTCACCCCGCCCAGCAGCCGGCGCAGCGCGGCCTCCACCTGCGCCTCGGTGTGGACGTCCAGCGCGGACAGCGGATCGTCCAGCACGAGGACCGGCGGCCGTCCGATCACCGCGCGGGCGAGTGCCAGGCGTTGCCGCTGCCCACCGGAGAGCGAGAGCCCCTGCTCGCCGATCCGGGTGTCCAGGCCCCACGGCAGCGCGGCGACGAACCCGTCCGCGCCGGCGACGCGCAGGGCCTCCCACACGTCCTCCGGCGACGCGTGGGGTGTCCCCAGCGCGACGTTCTCCCGCACGCTCGCCGAGATCAGCACGGGGTCCTCGAACGCCGTCGCGACGATCGAGCGCAGGTCCGCGAGCCGCAGCGTCCGCACGTCGACGCCGTCGAGCAGGACCGCGCCGCCCGTCACGTCCTCCAGCCGCCCGACCAGCGACGTCAGCACCGTCTTGCCCGAGCCCGTCGCCCCGACCAGCGCCATCGTCTCGCCGGGCCGGACGGTCAGCGAGACCCCGGCCAGCACCTCCCGCTCGGCACCGGCATGGCGGAACCGGACGTCCCGGAGCTCGATCTCGCCCCGCACCGGCCGGGCCGGCGCGACCGGTGCGGGCGGGTCCGTGATCGCCGGCGCGACGTCCATGACCTCGAAGTAGCGCCGGGTGGCGGCCGCGGCGTTCCCCGCCTCCGTGAGCAGCCAGCCGAGCGAGGCGATCGGCCAGTACAGGTAGGTCATCACCGTGACGGCCGCGACGAGCGTGCCGAGGGTGAGCGAGCCCTGGGCCACGCCGTGGGCGCCGAGCCCCAGGATCAGCCCGATCGCGGCCTCGGGCATCAGGACGAGCACGCACCACAGCGCCGCCTGCAGCCTGATCTTGCGCAGCTCGGTCCCGCGCAGCTCTCGGGCGTCCGCCACGTACCGGGCGGCGATCTCGCGTCCCCGGCCCAGGGACTTCAGCACCCGGATGCCGAGCGCGGACTCCTCGACGACCGTCGCGAGATCCCCGCCCTGGTCCTGCGCCCGCCGGGCCGCGACGGCGTAGCGCCGCTCGAAGTACAGGGTGAGCAGCACCAGCGGGACCGCGAGCACCGCGATCGCCGCGCCGAGCAACGGGGACAGCACGAGCAGCACCCCGACGCCGACGACGGCCGTCACGCCGTTCACCACCAGGAAGATCCCCGAGAACGCGAGGAAGCGGCGCAGCGTCGAGAGGTCCTGCACGGCCCGGGACAGCAGCTGGCCGGAGGGCCACCGGTCGTGGAACGCGACCGGCAGCGCCTGCAGGTGCGCGTAGAGGTCCGCGCGCATCGTCGCCTCGATCTGCGTGGTGGGCCGCGCGACCAGCCGGCGTCGCCAGAGCAGCAGGAGCGCCTCGGCGAGCCCGAACGCGAGCACGCCGAGCACGAGCCAGGGCAGCGGGCCGAGATCGCCGCGGGAGAGGGGGCCGTCGACGATGCGCCGGGTGACCAGCGGGATGGCCAGGGCCGCCAGGCTGCCCGCGAGCGCCGCGGCACCGGACCCGATCAGGGCACGACGGTGGGGACCGACAACGGGGCCCAGGCGACGCAGCTCGGCCAACGAGGTCGACGGCGTCGCCCGCCCCGGCGGGGGAGGGGAGGTCATGGTTTCGTCCAGAGTACGAGCCGGTTCCCGGCCCGGCACGCGAGTTTCCCGACGGCGGACATGTCCCGACCGTGCCTGCTCGACCCGGCTCGAGGTCAAGGGATGATCGTCGTGCGCTGCGACACGACCTGCCGCGGTGGTGCGGGCCCGTCGCGGTGTAGCACTGTCGCGGTGTAGCACTGTGGCAGCGACGTCGGGGTGCAGCACTGTGGCGGCGACGTCGCGGTGTAGCACTCTGGCATCGACACTGTGGCACGAGACGCGCGTGACGTCCGCGCCGCGCGGCAGACCGGGAGAGGACCCTCAGGTGACCCTGAAGATCGGCTACAAGGCCTCGGCGGAGCAGTTCGGGCCCCGTGACCTGGTGGAGTACGCCGTGCGGGCCGAGGAGGTGGGCCTGGACAGCGTGTGGGTGTCGGACCACTTCCTGCCCTGGCGGCACGAGGGTGGGCACGCGCCGTCCGCGTTGACGTGGATGGCGGCCGTGGGGGAGCGCACCCGCCGGGTGCTGATCGGCACCAGCGTGACGACGCCCACGTTCCGGTACAACCCGGCGGTGATGGCGCAGACCTTCGCCACGATGGCGCTGCTCTACGACAACCGGATCATCCTCGGCGCGGGCACGGGTGAGGCGCTCAACGAGATCGCCGTGTCCGGCCGCGAGTGGCCGGAGTTCAAGGAGCGCTTCGCGCGGCTCCGCGAGGCCGTCCAGCTCATGCGCAAGCTCTGGACGGAGACGAACGTCGACTTCGACGGCGAGTACTACACGCTCGTCAACGCGAGCATCTACGACCGGCCCGACACGCCGGTCCCGGTGTACATCGCGGCGGGTGGCCCGGTGGTGGCGCGCTACGCGGGCCGCGCGGGCGACGGGTTCATCTGCACCTCGGGCAAGGGCATGGAGCTCTACACCGAGAAGCTCATGCCCGCGGTGGCCGAGGGCGCGGCGAAGGCGGAGCGGGACGCGTCGACGATCGACAACACCATCGAGATCAAGCTGTCCTACGACCGGGACCACGAGGCGGCACTGGAGAACACCCGCTTCTGGGCGCCGCTGTCCCTGACGGCCGAGCAGAAGCACACGGTGGACTCGGCTGAGGAGATGGAGCGCCTCGCGGACGAGCTGCCGATCGAGCAGGTCGCCAAGCGCTGGATCGTGGCGTCGGACCCGGACGAGGCGGTCGCGCAGATCAAGCCGTACCTGGACGCGGGGCTCAACCACCTGGTGTTCCACGGCCCGGGGCACGACCAGGAGCGCTTCCTGGCGCAGTTCTCCACCGACGTCGTCCCGAAGCTCCGCGCCCTGGGGTGACCGAGCCGGCCGGGCGGCGCCGCGAGACCACGGCCACGCCGACGTCCCGTTCCGAACGGTCAGTCCTGACTGTTACCGTCCGGTCACCGAGGAACGGGCGTCGGCGCCCGGTCGGCGAGGAGGCATCCACATGGCGGGATCACTGCGGGGGCGGACGATCCTGATGTCCGGCGGCAGCCGGGGTATCGGCCTGGCGATCGCGGTCGCCGCGGGCCGGGAGGGCGCGAACGTCACCCTGCTCGCGAAGACGGACCAGCCCGATCCCCGCCTGCCCGGCACGGTGCACACGGCCGTCGCGGAGATCGAGGCTGCCGGCGGGAAGGCCGTCGCGGTCGTCGGGGACGTGCGCGAGCCCGCGGACGTCGAGCGCGCCGCCGCCACCGCGGCCGAGACGTTCGGCGGCATCGACATCGTGGTGAACAACGCCAGCGCGCTGAACACCTCGGGCACCGCGGAACTGCCGATCAAGCGGTACGACCTGATGCAGCAGATCAACTCCCGGGGCACCTTCCTGCTGACGCAGACGGCGTTGCCCTACCAGCTCGAGTCGGACGCGGCGCGCATCCTGACGCTGTCCCCGCCGATCGACCTCGCGCCGAAGTGGCTGGGGCGGTTCCCGGCCTACATGCTCTCCAAGTACGGGATGTCGCTGCTGACGCTGGGTTTCGCGGAGGAGTTCCGGGAGGCCGGGATCGCCGCGAACTGCCTCTGGCCCGAGACGACGATCGCCACCGCCGCCGTGATCAACCTGCTCGGCGGGGAGGAGGCGGCGGCGAGCTCGCGGACCCCCGAGATCATGGCGGACGCCGCGGTGGCCGTCCTGCGCCGCGGCCCCGAGGTGACCGGCCGGACCTTCCTGGACGTGGACGTCCTGGCCGAGGAGGGCGTCACCGACCTCTCGCGCTACGGCGGCGGGGACGAGCCCGAGATGGACTTCTTCGTGGAGGGGAACCGATGACCAGCACAGTTCTCGACGGCGGTGTTCTCGATGGCAGGGTGCTCCGCTGCCGCGTCGCGGCCGGCAAGGCCGGGACCCTGGACAGCGAGGCGATGGTCGCCGTCGCCCGGGTCCTGCGCGGCCTGGCCACCCCCGAGCAGGCGGCCGGGAAGGGGGTCGGCGCGGTCCTGCTGGCCCACGACGGCGCGAGCTTCTGCGCGGGCGGGGACGTCCGGGCGTTCGAGAGCGCACCGGACCGCGGCGCCTACGTGAAGGAGCTCGCGGACACCTTCCACGAGTTCCTCGAGGCCTACGTGCGATGCGCGGTGCCCACCGTCGCCGGGGTCCAGGGCTGGGCCGCGGGCGCCGGGATGAGCGTCGTGCTGGCCACGGACATCGTCGTCGTGGGGCACTCGACGAAGCTCCGGCCCGCGTACCCCGGCATCGGCTTCTCGCCGGACGGCGGGATGAGCTGGACCCTGCCGCGGATCGTCGGGGCCGGGCGAGCCCGCCAGATCCTGCTCACGGACCAGATCCTCGGGGCGGACGCGCTCGTGGACACCGGGATCGCCGCCACCGTCGTCGAGGACGCGGAGCTGGCGGCGGAGGCCGAGCGGACCGCACACCGGCTCGCCCAGGGCCCCACCGCCGCTCTCGGCCGGATCAAACGGCTGCTCGCGGACAGCTGGAGCGCGGACCTGCGCACCCACCTCGACGCGGAGGCGGCGGCGATCTCCGCCAGCGCGTCGGGGCCGGAGGGGGCCGAGGGCCTCGCCGCGTTCGTGGGCAAACGCGTTCCCCGTTTCCAGCAGTAGCGGCCCAGCTCCGGCGGTAGCGGCTCAGGGTTTCCGGGACGAGGCCGGGATCGGCGTGAAGACCGCCTTGCGGTAGGCCTTCATGCCGTACCGGTTCACCGCCGTCCGGATGAGCCCGAAGATCGCGCCCTGCAGCGTCGCCGCCAACAGCACCTCGCGAGTGCTGTACTTGGGGGACAGCGGCTCCGGGGTCTCGTCCTCGTTCGAGATGCGCTTCCAGATCTGGTCGAACACCTGGCCGGCGATCAGCCCGCCCACCAGGCCGGACACGATGCCGATCGGTTTGTAGGCGAGCCTCAGGGCGCCCGGGAGATCCTCACCGGTCGCCTCGACGGTCTCGGCGCGATACTCGGGCTCGACCGTCGAGCCGGCCCGCTCCTTCAGCTCCGCCGCCTTCCGGTTCAGCGTGCTCGCGATGTCGCCGGCCTTGTCCGCAATCGTCATGCCCGCGCTTACCCGTTGCCGACCCTCGTCACACCCCCTGTCCGTCGGGTTTGACCTGGTCCGAGCGGGGAACTCCGAGGCTGGACGCCCACCGGACACCACGGTGCGGGCGTCGTCGCCAGCCCCCGTGAGGAAGCAGGAAACCTGTGACGCCGTGTGGTCCGGCCCCGGCCGGACGTCCTGGACCCCACCCGGCCTGCGCCGCCGGTGCCGCGTGCCGCGACCCGTGGCAGCTGGAGCTCCGGCACACCGCCGCACCGCGGGAGCTGGCCCGGATCCGGGCGCATATCGCGGAGTGGGCGGCCGAGGTGGGGCTCGCCGCCGACGGTCTCGCGGACCTGCAGCTCGCCGTGGGGGAGGCCGTCGCCAACGGTGTCGAGCACGCCTACCGGGGCCGGCCGGTGGGCCCGGTCGAGGTCTCGCTCGCACTGCACACCCCGGACCGTGCGCCCGGTGCGCCCCGCGGGTCCGTCGTGTCGGTGCGGGTGCGGGACCACGGGGTCTGGCACCCGGCTCCGGTCGACCCGGGCGGCCGCGGCCGCGGGCTGACGATGATCCGCGCGCTGGCGGACGATCTCGACGTCTCCGCCACGGGTGCGGGAACGAAGGTGACGTTCGACGTCCCCGTGGAGTGCGCGGCCTGAGGTTCGCGAATCACCCGACCGGGTATCACCCGGTCATGGCGACACCCCCTCCGGCGGACGGCCGGTCCCACCGCATCCGGGCCTGGGTGTCCGCCGGTACCGTCCCGGTCCTGCTCGCCGCCGCCGTGCTGATGTTCCTCGCCGGCTATCCCGCGTTCAGCGTCGTCCTGGTGGTCCTGGCCGTCTTCGCCGTCGTGGACTCGCTCTACATGGCCCGGCGGCGCCGGTCGCCCCGGACGTGATGGGCCCCCGGGCAGGACGAGGACCCGGACAGAGGGACGGCCCGGACAGGATGAAGGCCCGGAACCCGGGCAGGGTTCCGGGCCTCCACCGAGGCGCCCCGATGGTTCGAGCCCGGCGTCAGCGGCCGGGGACGGATCCACCGCTGACGAGACGGCGGATGCCGATCGCGCCGGCGGGACGGGCGGCGCGCAGCTGCGGCAGCATCACCGCGGAGCGCTGGACCGGCCGGCGGAAGCCGCGCATCACGGGCCACGCGGCCGACGGCGGGAACAGGTTGTCCATGCCGGCCGGCACCGGGCCGCCGATGCTGGAGCGCAGCAGCTCCTGGTAGGCGTCGTACTGGGCGACGGCGGCGACGACGTCACCCTGGGCCAGGTGGGCCTCGATCAGGGCGCGACGGGCGCTGTCCCGGCTGGGGGCCTGGGAGACGGCGAGCTCGGCGATCTCGACGGCGTCGGCGTGCAGGCCCGCGTCGCTGAGCTTGCCGACGAGCTGCTCGAGGGCGGAGAGCCGGAGCTGGCGGAAGCGCTCGCGCTCGACGGCGATCCAGGGGGAGGTCCAGGAGGGCAGGATGTCCTCGCTGAGCAGGTCCGTGTGGGGGCGCTCGTCCAGGCGGCCGCCGCCGGCGAACGCGCGGATCAGCAGCATGGAGTCCGAGAGGTCGACCTCGACGTCCTCGTTCAGCGACAGCGGCGCGGACTCGTCGTCGGCGCCTTCGAGCAGGCCCGGTACGTCCACGGCGGCGAGGGCGTCGGCCAGGAGCCGGGCCGCGGAGGCGGCGGGTACGCCGGGCCACAGGTCCGCGGCGAGACCGGCACGCGGCTGGGGCCTCGGGTGTACGGCGAGATAGGCGACGACGCGACGGGCGTCCACCCCGAGCGGCACGGTGGCACCGTCCGAGTGGAGGGTGAACGAACCGAGCACCGTGATGCGGTGACAGGGTCGGGTCGCGAAGGATCGACGGTGACCGTCTGACAGCATGGGTATCCCCGTAAATGGTGGCGCGTGATGGATCGCTGGTCGTTCGTGAGGGTCGTTCTGGCTCTGGCCGCTCGGCACGCCCCTGACGCCCTGGGCCGTCGAACAGTGTTCTCCGACCCGCCGAACTTGCCAAGGGGCTGTTTCGTCACAGTTACACGCCGCGATCACGACCAACAACGCCGCAGGTACGGCCATACGAGTGACGGTCCGTAGCGATCATACTCAGGGCCGTGCGTGCATCCGCACATGGGTGCCGGACCCGTCCCGCCAGACGTGTAACAGGTCGCACAGTTGCCGCGCGATCCAGACCCCGCGACCCCGCGGGTCCTTCGGGTGGGGCGCCTTCAGGCCGGGTAGCGGCTCGCGCAGGATGCCGCCGTCGTGCACCTCGCACACGAGCTCCGTTGGCGAGGCCCAGAGGTAGAGCTCCGCGTCCGCGGTCCCGTGCTCGACGGCGTTGGTCGCCACCTCGTTCACGGCCAGCACGAGGTCCTCGCCCCGGGCGGTCTCGAACCCGACGAGCCCCACGGCGGTCTCCAGGGCGCCCCGCACGTCGTGCAGCTGCCAGGAGTTGTAGGTCAACCGCAGATCGGGCGGTCCCAGCACGATCGGCGACTGCGCCGGACGGGTGCGCAGCACCTCGGCCGGGCATTCGTGGTCCGGGTTGGGCCGCAGCCCGCCGCCCGTCAGGAGCAGCGCGTGGTTGGCCCGGGCACCCTCCAGCACCTCCAGGTGCAGCGGATACGACGGGAACGAGCAGACGAGGGTGACGTCGAGGTCCGCGACGGCGACGTTCAGCGCGGCGTCGAGCTCGGTCCAGTAGGCGCCGTCTGCGCCGTCGAGCCGCTCGTCGTGCGCGGTGAGGACGGTGAGCCCCGGGTGGTCCCGGGACAGCATGCGCAGCTCGCGGCCGCGCAGGGCCGCAGTGGTCTGGCCGGACCCCTCGGCCGCGCCGGACACCGGGCTGAGCGGGGGGACGGCCGGTGCCAGCGTGACCAGGCCTGCGGTCCCGACGGCGGCGTGGACGGCCTGCTCGACGTCCGGGGGCAGGGCGAGGGCGACCAGGTCGCCCCGCTCCAGGGCCTCGCGGGTGAGCCGGACGGACCGGGTGAACAGGTCCGCCGCGGAGTCGTGGAACGCGACGGCGTGCCGCAGCGCGAGGTCCGCGGGGGTGCGGGGGGTGACCTTCACTCGGTGTCCTCCGCGGCCGAGGCCGCCCGTTCGGCCACCCCGGTGTCCGCCGGGACGCCCGGCTCCCCGCGCGCCTCGGACAGCTCCACGATCGTGAGCTGCCGGGCGAACGCCGCGCCGCAGCGGTCGAACACCCGCTGGACCCGCGGCCGGACCCCGGTGAGGACGAGCCGGTGGGTGTCCGGGAAGCCCTCGGCCACCTGCACCACGCTCACCGCCGTGGTCACGTCCAGGAACCGCAGGGACGCCAGGTTCAGCACGATGTCGGTGGGCGCCGACGCCGCGCGCAGCACCTTGTCGAGGTCCGCGAGCACCAGCCGGGTGATCATCGGCCGGTTGCTGTGGTCGATCTCGCCCGCCAGCCGGGCCCGCCCCAGGCCGGTGCGGGTGATGCGCAGCAGACCGTCGTCGTAGGCCGCCGGGGCGGTGATCTCCTCCCGGTGCACGCCGCGCATCTCCTCGATCTGCTGATCCGTGTACCGGGTCCGGTCGTAGAGGCACAGGGCGCGGGCGGAGTCCCGCGCTTCCAGCACCCCGTCGAGGACCGCGTCGTAGCTGCTCAGCGGGATGCCCGCCGGCCGGGTGGCGCCGTAGCTCATCTGCCCGGTCATCCGGAAGCCGGTCCAGCCGTCCCGCTCGGACATGTCGATGTAGCTGAGCAGCAGGTCCCGCACGTCCGGGAGCGGGGTGTGGAAGGCGCCGCGGGTGATGTCCGGGGAGACGATCTCGAGCTGCCCCCGGCGCAGCGGCCCGGCCACCGGGACCCGGTCCTCCGCCATCCGCTCGAGGACGGCGTCGGACGTGCCGTCGTCGAAGTAGTAGACCTTCTCGCCGCGCGCCAGGCCGCGGGCGAGGAAGTCCGCGGTCATCTCCCACAGCTGCTCGTCACTGACCGGAACCGCGCAGGTGTGATCAGCGGATGTCAGCTCATCCGTTGCTCCCACCAGTGCGGCCCCCGCAGTTCGCGCTGTGTGTTCGTGCCCCGTCCGACCCACTGTAGGGCGGTGGTCCCCCGCGAAGGCCTGTTCACACGGGGTGGCGGGCGCCGAAGCGCCACCCGTCGGCGACGAGTGGTGAGACCAGCGGTCCGGCGGCCCGGGGGACCGGACGGGAGGACGACCCCGGCCGGTCCGGTCCGCGGGGGATCAGGGCGCCAGGGGCGGGACGACGGCCTCGACCAGGTGCGGCCCGGGTTCCGCCGCGGCCCGGCGCAGGGCGTCCGCGAGCTCCTCGGCCGTCGTCACCCGAACGGCCGGGACCCCCATGCCGGTCGCGATCGAGACGAAGTCCAGCCGCGGGTCCCCGAGGTCGAGCAGCCGGCGGGCGGGGGATCCGGCCGCGGGGGCCACGGCGCCGACGTTCGCGAGCTCCATCCGCAGGATCGCGTACGCGGAGTTGTGGAAGACGATCGTGGTGACGTCCAGCCGCTCGCGGGCGTGCGTCCAGAGCGCGGAGATCGTGTACATCGCGCTGCCGTCCGCCTGCAGGCACCAGACCGGCCGGTCCGGGCACGCCACCGCGGCACCGGTGGCGGCGGGCAGCCCGTAGCCGATCGCCCCGCCGGTGAGGGTGAGCAGATCGTGCCGGGGAGCACCTGCGGTGGCGGCCGGGACGGCGAAGCTGGACGTCACGCCCTCGTCGACGACGATCGCGCCCTCCGGCAGCAGCGCGCCGATCGTCTGCGCCACCGCCTGCACCGTCAGCTCGCCGCTGGGCAGGTCCGGGCGCCGCGGTTCGGCGAGGACCGCCTCGGCGTCCGCGGCGACGAGGTCCGCCAGCGCCGCCAGGCCCGCGGCCCCCGCGCCGCCGTGCGTCGCGACCTCGTGGATCTCGCAGCCGTCGGGGGAGAGCACGCTCGGCTTGTCCGGGTAGCCGAAGAAGCTCACCGGGGCAGCGGCGCCGGCGAGGATCAGGTGCCGGGTTCCCGAGAGCTGGTGCAGTGCGCCCTCCACGACGTAGGCCAGCCGGTCGAACGCGGGCAGGCCCGCGCCGCGCTCGTGCCGGGCGGGGAAGGTCTCGACGAGGACCTTGGCCCCGGTGGCGGCCGCGATCCGGCCGGCCGCCAGCAGGCCGTCCTCCCGGGTGGCGTCGCCGCCGAGCAGGATCGTGCACTCCTCGCCGGAACCCAGGGCCTTCGCCGCGGACTCCAGCGCGTCCGCGTCGAGGGCGCCCCGGCCGAGCGGGGTGCCGGGCGCGACCTCCCCCGGCCCGCAGCCCGCTTCCTCGGTCCAGGAGACGTCCGCGGGCAGGATCAGGGTGGCGACCTGTCCCGCGGCCTGCACCCCGCCGCCGATCGCCGCGGCCACGGCGGCCGCGGCGTCCGGGCCGACCTCGGCCGGGCTCGCGGTCCGCCGGACCCAGCCGGAGACCGTGCCCGCGACCGAGTCGATGTCGGACTCCAGCGGGGCGTCGAGCGGTGTGTGGAACGTGGCGTGGTCCCCGACCACGTTGACCAGCGGGGATCCGGCGCGGCGGGCGTTGTGCAGGTTCGCCAGGCCGTTGCCGAGGCCGGGGCCGAGGTGCAGCAGCGTGGCCGCGGGCTTCTCGGCCATCCGCGCATAGCCGTCCGCCGCGCCGGTCGCGACCCCCTCGAACAGCGCCAGCACGCCGCGCATCTCCGGGACCGCGTCCAACGCCGCGACGAAGTGCATCTCGGAGGTGCCGGGGTTGGCGAAGCAGACGTCGACGCCTGCGCCGACGAGGGTGCGCAGGAGTGCTTCCGCGCCGTTCATGGGTGCTCCTCGGATACGGGGGAGTCGGACACAGGGAAATCGGGCACAGGGAAATCGGGCCCGGGGAAGTCGGACACAGGGAAATCGGGCCCGGGGAAGTCGGACTCGGGGAAATCGGGCACGGGGGAGATGTCGGGGTTCAGGATCCCGCTCGGGTCGAAGGCGGCCTTGATCCGGGCCAGCAGGGTCAGCGTCGCCGGGTCGGTGAGCTCGCGGTGGTGGCGGCGCTTGCTGCGGCCGACCCCGTGCTCGCCGGAGATCAGCCCGCCGAGCTCGCGGCCGGCCCGGAACACCTCGCCGAGGAGGCGGTGGCGGGCGTCGTCGTCGGGCTCGAAGACCGACAGGTGCACGTTGCCGTCCCCGGCGTGGCCGCAGCCCGCGAGACGGGACCCGTGCCGCCGGGCGATCTCCTCGGCGCGGCGCAGGAACTCCGGCATCGCGGCCCGGGGCACCACGACGTCGACCACGTCCGTCGCGCCCATCGCCCGGACGGTCCAGAAGGCGTGTTCGCGGGCCTCGACGAGCCGGCGGGCCGACGGCCCGGGCAGGACGTAGGCGTCCGTCGCGCCGAGCCCCCCGAGCAGCGCGCCGAGCTCCTCGACGTCGGCGTCGAGCCGGTCCTTCGTCCTGCTCTCCAGCATCACCAGGAGATAGGCGTCCGAACCTGCGCGCACGGCGTCCGGCAGCCCGAGCTCGATGTCCGCGGCGCGGGTGATCGCGTTCATCGTGGTCGTGTCCAGGTACTCGAGGATCAGGGGCCCGAGCCCGGAGGCCACCACCTTCGGCACCGCGGCGGCCACCGCGTCGACCGTCGGGAACGGGGCCAGGACCGTGGCCCGGTGGGGGAGGCGCGGGTGCAGACGCAGCGTCACCTCCGTGACGAGGGCGAGCGTGCCCTCGGAGCCGACGATCAGCTGGGTCAGGTCGTAGCCGGTGCTGGACTTGGCGAGCTTCCCCCCGGTCCGCAGCACCTCGCCCGAGGGCAGCACGGCCTGGAGCCCGAGGACCTGTGCCCGGGTGACGCCGTAGCGCACCGCCCGCATCCCGCCCGCGTTCGTCGCGACGTTCCCGCCGAGGCTCGACCCTTTCTCACCGGGCTGCACGGGGTAGGTGAGACCGTGCGCGCCCGCGGCCTCGTCCAGCTCGGCGAGCGTGACCCCCGGCTGGACGACGGCGACGTGGTTCTCGGTGTCGATCTCCAGGACGCGGTTCATCCGCGCGAAGGAGACGACCAGCGCGCCCTCCGCGGGCACCGCGGCGCCGGAGAGCCCGGTGCCGCTGCCCCGCGCGGTCACGGAGACGCCGTGCGCCGCCGCCACCCGCAGCACCGCGGCGACCTCCGCCGTCGAGCCGGGGCGGACGACCGCGCACGGCCGCCGCCAGGTGATCGACAGCGCCTCGTCGTGCGAGTGGTCCGTCAGCGCGTCGTCCCCGGTCAGGACGTGCGGCCCACCCACCGCGGCGGCGAGGTCGGCCGCGAGTGCGGTGGCGGGCACGGCTCAGGCCCCGGTGGCGACGGTGACCTCGGTCCCCGGGTTGCCCTTGATCGTCTGCAGCACCACGCAGTAGCGCTCGGTGAGCTTGATCAGCGAGGCGACCTGGTCCGCGTCGGCGGAGGTGTCGAGGGTGAACCCGAGCCGGATGTCCCGGAAGCCGACCGGGGCCTCCTTGTCCACGCCGAGCGTGCCGCGGAAGTCCAGGTCGCCCTCGGCGTGGACCGTCCCGGAGACCTCCAGGCCCATCGACGTCGCGACGGCGCGCAAGGTCACCCCGGCACACGCGACGAGTGCCTCCAGGAGCATGTCCCCGGAGCAGAGCTGGGTGCCGTCGCCGCCGGTCGCGGGGTGCAGCCCGGCCTCGGCCAGCACGGTCGCGGTCTGCACGCGGCACGCCACGCCGGTGCCGTCGAGCTCGCCGTCCGCCTTGAGGGTGACGACCGCGGACTGCGGGTCGTCCCGGTACTGCTGCTTGAGCGGGCCCTGTACGTCCTTGAGCTTCGTGGCGTCCATGGGCCCATCGTCACCCGCGCGCCGTGCAGATTCCACCCGGGTGGAGTTCCGCCCGGGCGGCCCGGTCGCCCGCCCGGTCGGGCGGGGCGCCCGTCGGTAGGCTCGGCGTGTGGCGACCCCGGGAACCGGCGAACAGGACCGCACCGACCGCGTCCTGACCATCCCGAACCTGCTCAGCGTGCTGCGGCTGGCGGGCGTGCCGCTGTTCCTCTGGCTGCTGCTGGGCCCCCGGGAGGACGGCTGGGCGATCGTCGTGCTGGCGGTGGGCGGCGCCACGGACTGGCTCGACGGCAAGCTCGCCCGGCTGCTGAACCAGTACAGCCGGGTGGGGGAGCTGCTGGATCCCGCGGTGGACCGGCTCTACATCCTGGCCGCGCTGCTGGCCCTCGGCGCCCGCGGCGTCGTCCCGTGGTGGGCCGTTGCGGTGCTGATCGGCCGGGACCTCGTGCTGGGCGTCTGCGTCGTCGTCCTGCGCCGCCACGGGTACGGACCGTTCCCGGTGACCTACCTCGGCAAGGCCGCCACGTTCCTGCTGCTCTACGCCTTCCCGCTGCTGCTGCTCGGCCAGGCGGACAACGGCTGGGGGCACGTCGCGCTGCCGCTCGGCACGGCCTTCGCGATCTGGGGGGTGGCGCTCTACCTGTGGTCCGGGCTGCTCTACCTGGGCCGATTCACCCTCGCGATGCGGGCGGGCCCGGTCGTCGCGGGTGCCGGTACCGGGCCGGGGACACACGGCTAGGCTGCCCGGCGTGAGTTCCGAGCCTGCCGTTCCCGAGGACCTCCGCTACACCGATGCGCACGAGTGGGTGAAGGACCTGGGTGGCGGTCTGGTCCGGGTCGGGATCACCGACCACGCCCAGGAGCAGCTCGGCGACGTCGTGTTCGTGCAGCTGCCGGGCGTCGGCGACACCGTCGCCGCGGGTGCGGCCTTCGGCGAGGTCGAGTCCACGAAGTCGGTGTCGGACATCTACGCCCCGCTGGCGGGGGAGGTCGTGGCCGTGAACGACGCGCTCGAGGCCAACCCCGAGCTCGTCAACAGCGGCGCCTACGACGCGGGCTGGATCGTCGAGCTCAGGCTCGACGGCGGGTCCGAGGCGCTGGCCGACCTGCTGGACGCGGCCGCCTACCGGCAGCTGACCGAAGGGTCCTGACCCACCGGTCACTGTCCGGCACGATAGGTTCACAGGACTTCGTCCGGCGGTGCACCCACGTGACCGGCCGGACCACGATCCCGGCGAACCGACCGGGACAGATCATCGCAGGAGGAGACCCCGAGGTGACCACGAACGACGGTCCCGGCGTCCCGCCGGAGCGTTCCCCCGAGACCACGTCGGTCTTCCGGGCGGACTTCCTGGCGGACGTCGAGCCACCGGCCCAGGACGCGCCGGTCTCCGGTGTCGACGCGTTGCCCCCGGGCTCCGCGCTGCTCGTGGTCAAGCGCGGGCCCAACGCCGGATCCAGGTTCCTGCTGGACCGCCCCACGACGAGCGCCGGACGCCATCCGGACAGCGACATCTTCCTCGACGACGTCACCGTCTCGCGGCGGCACGCGGAGTTCCGCCGGGACTCCGGCGAGTTCGTCGTGGTGGACGTCGGCAGCCTCAACGGCACCTACGTCAACCGGGAGCCGGTGGACACCGCCGTGCTCGCGAACGGCGACGAGGTCCAGATCGGCAAGTTCCGTCTGGTGTTCCTCACCGGACCGCGTGATCCGGACGGCGACCACTGACCTCGTCCCGAGCGAGAAACGCCACCGAACGGCCTGCCCGTTCGGCGCGCGTTCGGTGGATACTCGCGTGTAGCGTCGACCATGTTGCGACCAGGGGTGAGGAGGCGGGCGCATGAGTGAGATGCGCGTCGTGGGAGTCAGGGTCGAACTGCCCGCCAACCAGCCCATCCTCCTGTTGCGGGAGACGTCGGGTGACCGCTATCTGCCGATCTGGATCGGATCGGTGGAGGCCACCGCGATCGCCCTCGAGCAGCAGGGGGTCAAGCCGGCCCGCCCGCTGACCCATGACCTGCTCAAGGACGTGGTCGGCGCGCTCGGACGGCGGCTGGAGCAGGTGCGGATCACGGACCTGCAGGAAGGCACCTTCTACGCCGAGCTGATCTTCGACGGGGGCATCACCGTCTCCGCCCGCCCGAGTGACTCGGTCGCCCTCGCCCTCCGGGTGGGGGTGCCGATCCACGCGGACGAGAGTGTGCTGGCCGAGGCCGGCCTGGTGATCCCGGACGAGCAGGAGGACGAGGTCGAGAAGTTCCGCGAGTTCCTCGACTCGGTGTCCCCGGAGGACTTCCGGGGGGCCCAGCCCGGCTGACCGGGCGCCGTTCGGCGAACGACCGCCGGCGCGTGCGGATGTGGTGATCACACAGGTGATCGCCGACACGCCCGGCGCAGGGGGACCGGTGGCGGCGTGGCGCGTTGACCGTGGGCGCGTGGCCGCTTACCGTCAGCGGTGTCATTCACTACAGGCGGGTGGCCGCGGTGCCCCGGGATCACTTCCCGGTGGTCGCGGCCGGGGAAGGAGTGCCGTGGACGGGTCGTCCTCAGACGCCCCCGGACAGGGCGAGCTCTTCCCGGACCCGCTGGTCGGTGAAGGACTCGACGGTATGCCGGACCAGCTGGTCGGCTTCCGCGGACCCACGGCCTGCCAGGTCGTCGGCATCACCTACCGGCAGCTGGACTACTGGGCCCGCACCGGGCTCGTCGTCCCGTCGATCCGGGGTGCGGCCGGCTCCGGCAGCCAGCGGCTCTACTCGTTCAAGGACGTCCTCGTCCTGAAGGTCGTCAAGCGCCTGCTCGACGCCGGTGTCTCCCTGCAGAACATCCGGGTCGCGGTGGAGCACCTGCGCCGCCGCGGGATACGGGATCTCGCCGGCATCACGCTGTTCAGCGACGGCACCACCGTCTACGAGTGCTCCTCCCCCGAGGAGGTCGTGGACCTGCTGCAGGGCGGCCAGGGCGTCTTCGGTATCGCGGTCTCCGGTGCCATGCGCGAGATCAGCGGCTCGATCAAGGACTTCCCGGTCGAGCGTGCGGACGGCGGCACCGTCGACGAGTCCCCCGAGGACGAGCTCTCCCGCCGCCGGGCCCGGCGCGCCATCTCCTGACCGCGCCATCTCCTGACCGCGCCGTTTCCTGACGGGGCCGCCTCCTGACGGGGCCGCCTCCTGACTGGGCCGTCCGCGGCCTGAGCCTCCTCCTCCCTGTCCCGTCTCCGGACGGCCGTGCCGTCGCGCCCGGGCCACCAGGGTCGTTCGGCCCGTTCTCCAGGGTCCTCCGGTCCCCGACGCCGGATCGTGCGCCTCGTGCGGGATCCGCGTCGAACGCGGGACGGTCGACATCTGCGGCCCGGGGCAGGCCCGCAGGACGGGGGCGGGGAACGGGGCGGGGGCCTGATGCTGCTCGGGGGGCGGGCGCGGCGCGCCTGGGGTTGGTGGGTCGCCGTGCCGTTGGCGGTCGCGGCGGTGCTGGCGGCGGAGTTCGCCGTGCTCGGCGACCGGATCGCGGCCGACGTCGCGCTGGTCCTCGAGAGTGGCCGGGACGCGGCACCCGGCCCGACCGGCGGTGCTCCCGCCGTCGTCCTGCCGCCGGTCCCGCAGGCCCCGGCCCCGGCGGCCGCGGGCGGGGTGCAGGCCGTCGACCTGCGGGTCCTTCCCGGATGCGTCCCCGGCGCGGAGTGCCTCGTCCGGATCCGGGTCCTGGTCGACGCCGGGAGCACACCGACGGTCGGCTGGATGGTGCGCGCCGATGACCTGTGTGCCCGGACCGGCCAGGTGATCGGGTCCGGCACGCTCACCGTCCCCGCGGGATCGGACCGGGCGGACGTGGTGACGGCGGTCGCCGTACCCACGGGACCCGCGACGGCGCTGACCGCGGTGACGACGCTGCCGGCAGCCGCGGCGGCCGACGCGGTCCGGGTGCCGCCGAGCGGGGGCTGTGCGCCGTGACCGTTCTGCGCGAGCCGGGAGCGAGGTCCCGATGAGAGGGCTGCGGCGGCTGGGCCGGCGCCGGATGTCGTCCTGGGCCTCGGTCCGGGAACGGCCGGTGCGGCGGCGGCGTCCCCCGGCGGGTCCCACCTTCGATCTCCTGGCGCTGGTCGCCACGCTCGTCCTCGTGATCGCCGGCCTGGCCAACCTGGCCGTCGTCGACGGGACCGACGTCGCCGTCCGCCAGGGGGTGATCGCCTGCGTCGGGTTGGCGCTGATCCCGCTCTGCCGCCGGGTCCGCGTGCGCCTGCTCGGGGTGCTCGGGATCGTCGTCTACGTGCTCGCCGTGGTCACCCTCCTCGCGGTCCCGCTGGTCGGGATCTCCGTCAAGGGCGCGACCCGCTGGATCGGCGTGGGCGTGTTCACCTTCCAGCCCTCCGAGCTCGCGAAGCTGGGGATGCTGCTGGTGGTGGCGGGGGTGCTGGCATCCGGGCGCCCGGCGTGGCAGCGGTTCACCGGTGCGGTGCTGCTGGCCGCGGTCCCGATCGTGCTGACGGTGTTGCAGCCCGACCTGAGCACGACCGGCCTGCTGGTGGTGGTCGCGGTCGCCCTGCTGGTGCTCGGCCGCGTTCCGGCCCGGTTCCTGCTCCCGGTGTTCGTCGTGGCCGCGGTCGCGGCCCCGCTCGCCGTCGGGATGCTGCGGCCCTACCAGGTGCAGCGGCTCGGCAGCTTCCTGGCCGGATCGGCCGAGGCCCCCGCGGGCGCGGGCTGGGCGGTGGCGCAGGCCCGGATCGCGCTGGCGACCGGCGGCTGGTTCGGCGGGGCCGGGCACCCGATCACCGACGTCATGGAACGCTACCTGCCCGAGCGGGACACCGACCTGGCTCCGGCGAGCCTGGTCGAGCAGTTCGGCCTGGCGGCGGGGATCCTCGTCCTGCTCGCAGCCCTCGTCCTGGTCTGGCGGTTGGCGACGGCGGCGCGCACCGCGCGCACCGCCCACGGCGCCCTGCTCGCGGGCGGGCTCGCCGTCCTGCTGGGCGCTGAGGTCGCCGTCTCGGTCGGCGGCAACCTGGGCCTGCTCCCCCTGGCCGGCGTCCCGTTCCCGCTGCTCAGCAACGGCGGCACCGCGCTGGTGGTCCACCTGGTGGCGATCGGCACGGTCCTCGGCGTGCGCCGGGACGGGGCACGCCGGGTGCTGTGGGCGATACCCCGCCGGCAGCGGCCACGGTTCGTCCGCGCCGCCGCCATCGGCGTCACCGGGGTTCTCGTGGCCTTCAGCGTGATCGGCTGGCAGAGCCAGGTGGCGGAGGGCGCCACCCTGCGGGCCGCCGGCCAGGAACAGATGGTGCGCTGCGAGCGGGTGCCGGCGGCGCGCGGCACGATCACCGACCGCGACGGTGCGCCGCTGGCGGTGGACGCGGCGACGGCCGGGACGGGGACCGCCACGGTGGGCGTCGTGCCGAGCCTGGTGACCGCCGCGGAGCTCGGCCGGGTCGCCGACACCCTCGGCCGGACGCCGGAGGACCTGCGGGCCGCGGTCGCCGCAGCCCCCACCACCACGCTCGACCTGGCGCTCGGCGACATCCCGGTCACGCGGGCCGGCGAGCTGGCGGGGCTTCCGGACGTGACCGTCCAGGCGTCGCCGCGGCGGTCGTATCCGACGGGCGAGCTGCTCGGCCCGGTGCTCGGGTTCGTCGGCGTCGTCACCGCCGAGCAGCAGCAACGGGACCCGACGCTGGCGGCGGGCACCGTCGTCGGGCGGGCGGGGCTGGAGGCGAGCTACGACGCCGTCCTGCGCGGGACGGACGGGGAGCGGTGCTGGTACGTGACGCCGGCCGGCGCGCCGGTGGCCCCCGGCCCGGCCCGCGCGGCCGTGCCCGGTGCGGACCTGCGCACGGCCCTCGACCTGGCTCTGCAGCGCCGGCTGACCGACTCGCTGCGGGTCTCGCTCGCGGCGCAGCCCGATCCGGGCGCCGTCGGCGCCGCGGTGGCGATGGACCCGCGGGACGGGCAGGTCCTGGCCATGGCCTCCCTGCCGTCCTACGACGGCTCCGCCTACGGTCCGCCGGTGGACGCGGCGGCCCTCGCCGCCCTGCAGAAGCGGCCCGGCCACCCGGGCCTGAACCACGCCACCCAGGTCGCCGTACCTCCGGGGTCGACGTTCAAGCTGGTCGTGGCCGCCGCCGACATGGTGCAGGGCACGATTCCGCCCCAGCAGATCGTCCCGACGGGGGCGAGCTTCACCCTCGGCGGGCACACCTTCGACAACTGGCGGCCGATGGGGCCGATGAACCTGCCCCAGGCGATCGCCTGGTCCAACGACGTGTACTTCTACCAGCTGGCGGCACGGATGGGACCCGATCCGATCGTGGACACCGCCCGCGCGCTGGGCGTCGGGGCGCCGACGGGGATCGACCTGCCCGGCGAGTCCGCGGGGTACCTGGGCAGCCCCGGGGGCGCGGAGCCGTGGTACGGGGGGACCACGGTGATCCTGGGCATCGGACAGGGCCCGCTGCTGGTCACACCCCTGCAGAACGCGCTCTGGACCGCCGCCGTGACCACCGGCAGCCTGGTCACCCCCCGGCTCGGGCTCGCTGTGGTGAGCCCGGGCGGTGCCGCCTCGGCACTCCCGGTGCCGGCGCCGGCGCCGGTGCCGTTCGCCGGCGTACTCGGCCCCGTGAAGGACGGGATGCGGGCGGCCGTGCGGTCGGGCACCGCCGGCTCGCTCGCCCAGCTCCCCGTCGACTCCGGTGCCAAGACCGGCACCGCGCAGGACGGCAGCCTGCGCGATGACACCTACGACAACTGGACCACCGCCGCCGCGCCGCTCGACGCGCCGACGGTGGTGCTGACCAGCCTGGTCCAGGGCCCGGGCCGGGGCGCCAACAGCGCGGGCCGGATCGTCGTCGACGGGCTGGCCCAGTATCTCGCGCAGCCGCCCGCGCCCTGACCGGGACCGCCCGGTCGTCCGGGTTCGCGACCCGACCCGCGGGCCGGGTCAGGAGAGGGTGTAGGCGTGCCGCACCGCCGGGCGCAGCAGCGAGCGCGCGGCCCCCTCGCCGACGCAGGTCGCGGCGTTCTCCACCTGCTTGACCGGCAGGCCCAGCCCGGCCTCCAGCCCCGCCCGCAGGCCCCGGGTGGGGGAGGCGCCCCCCACGAGCAGCACACCGTCCGCGGCCAGGTCGTCCACCGCCCGGCCGGGCAGGTCGTCGAGACACGCCGACAGCGCCTGGGCGGTGGCGGTGACCAGCGGGGTCAACACGGCGTGCAGCTCGTCCGTGGAGAGGTGCAGCGACCGCGGCCGCCCGTGCTCGGGGTCGCGTCCCGCCGCCGTCACCTCGCCCCCCTCCGGGGCGGCGCCCGCCTGCACGGCCAGGTCCTCGGCCGTCGCGCGGTCGAGGATCAGCCCGTGCTCCGTGCGGACGTGCCGGCGCACCGCCGCGGCCAGGGCGTCCCCGGCCGTGCGCGTCGAGCGCACGGCGAGCACCTCACCCGCGCACAGCGCCATGATCTCGGCCGTGCCCGCGCCCGCCACCGCGACCATGTGCACGCGCCGGTCCAGCGGATCCAGCTCGCAGCCGATCGCGGCGGCGAGCGGGGCCACGATCGGTGCGACCCGGGCGACGCCCGCCTCCTCCACGGCCTCGACCAGCGCGCGCCGTTCCAGGGCGCTCGCACCGGCGGGCACGACGACGGCTGCCGACAGCCGGGTGCGCTGCCAGGGCCGGGGGAGCACCCGGCGCAGAACGGCCCGCACGTACCGCCGGGCCGTGTCGAGATCGTCGACCACACCGGCGGTCACGGGCCGGATCGCGGTCCGGCCGGACGGGATGCGATCCGCCAGCTCGGCGGCCTCCCGACCGACCACGGTTCCGCCGCCCCGGGGCAGGTCCAGCATGACCGACGGCTCGTCGAGCAGGAACCCTCCCGTGGCCTCGGCCACCACCGTGGCGCTGGTGCCGATGTCCAGACCGAACCGTGCCATCCGACCCACCCTCCCGACGCGGGGCCCCCCACCCGGACGTGCGCCAGGGCGGGCGTTCCCCCGTGAACACCCGCCCCGGCTGTCCCACCCGTCCGCTCCCCGCTGACGAGTGGCGGCCGGCGCGGCCGTCGTCACGCCACCGGCACCTGTCGAGGATGCGCCTCGAACGCGGGCGGCGGGCAGGGCCGAACGGCCCATGTCGCGGAACGGTCGGCCCGGGGGCTCCCGTGCGCTCGCGCGACGGGAGCCGGTCGGCCGGTGCGGCTACGCCGCGTTGCGGAACGGGTCGTGCTCGGCCAGGAGCTTCTCCAGCCTGGCCTGGTCGACCCGGTTCACCACGGTCAGGCTCTCCTGCTTGTCCCGCACGCACTTCGCCAGCGTGAACGCGGACGTCGTCACGTACAGCACCGCGATGGCCAGGAAGCCCCGCACCCACGGGTCCGCGGGCAGGTACAGGATCCCGATCGCCACGGCGGCGAGGCCGACCGCGAAGGAGATCACCGCCTGCATGTGGAACGCCGCGGTGGTGGCGGGGACGGGGGTCTGCTTGCCTGCGCTGGTCATGGGGGAAGTGTGGCGGGGATCCGCCGCGTGATCCTCGGTGGAACTACGGGACCGGGGAGGGCCCTGGGGCTAAGCTGGGGGCGTAGTCGCCGATCCCGCGCGGGAGAGTCCCGGCCCGGAGCACTCCGGAGCCGGGCGCCGAAGGAGCAAATCCTCCCCGGAACCTCTCAGGCACCCGGACCGCACGGGCGAGACGCCTCTGGAAAGCGACGCCGGCCGATGTGGCCAGGTGTCCGCCGACGGGGAAAGCCCTGGCCGCCACCGGGGTGAATCTCTCAGGCCCTCGGGTACCCGGGGATCGACAGAGGGGGAGGGCAGCACGCCCGCAGTCGTCCTGCCCTGCTACGCCGTCCGCCCCGGAGGCTCGTTCGTGACCGTCTCGCTGTCGTCGCTCCAAGAGGGCATCCCGTTCGTCGACCGGCACATCGGGCCCCGCCCGGCCGAGCTCGACCGGATGCTCGCCGCCATCGGCGCCGGATCCCTGGAGGATCTCGCGGACCGGGCGTTGCCGCCCAGCATCCGGGATCCCGAGTCCGTGCCCACGTCCATCCCCGCTCCGGCGTCCGAGACGGACATGCTCGCCGAGCTGCGCGGCATCGCGGCGCGCAACACCGTGACCGTCCCGATGATCGGGCTGGGCTACTCGGGGACGCTCACCCCGCCGGCGATCCGCCGCAACGTGCTCGAGAACCCCGCCTGGTACACGGCCTACACGCCCTACCAGCCGGAGATCAGCCAGGGCCGGCTGGAGGCGCTGCTGGCGTTCCAGACGATGGTCGCGGACCTCACCGGGCTGCCGGTCGCCGGCGCCTCCCTGCTCGACGAGGCCACGGCCGCCGCCGAGGCGATGACGCTGCTGCGCCGGGCCGGGAAGGCCGCGAGCCCCCGGTTCGTCGTCGACGCCGACACGCTGCCGCAGACGATCGAGGTCCTGGCCACCCGGGCCGCTCCGCTGGGTATCGACCTGGTCGTCGCGGACCTCTCCGACGGCCTGCCCGAGGGGGAGCTCTACGGCCTGCTGCTGTCCTACCCGGGCGCGTCCGGCCAGGTCACGGACCTGCGGGCGCTGATCGAGGAGGCGCACGGCCGGGGCGCGCTCGTGGCCGTCGCCGCGGACCTGCTCGGGCTGACCCTGCTCACCCCGCCCGGCGAGCTCGGCGCGGACGCCGCGGTCGGCACCACGCAGCGCTTCGGCGTCCCGCTCGGCTTCGGGGGCCCGCACGCCGGCTACCTCTCCGTCCACGAGCGGTTCGCCCGGCAATTGCCCGGCCGGCTCGTCGGCGTCTCCCGGGACGCGGACGGCAACCCCGCGCTGCGGCTCGCGCTGCAGACCCGCGAGCAGCACATCCGCCGGGAGAAGGCGACGTCGAACATCTGCACCGCGCAGGTGCTGCTCGCCGTCGTGGCGGCCTGCTACGCCGTCTACCACGGCCCCGAGGGACTGAAGCGGATCGCGCTGCGGGCGCACCGGATGGCGTCGGTGCTCGCCGCGGGCCTGCGTGACGGCGGGATCGAGATCGTGCACGACGGGTTCTTCGACACCGTCGTCGCGTCCGTGCCGGGTCGTGCGGCGGCGGTCGTCGACGCGGCGCACGAGGCGGGAATCGCGCTGCGCCTGGTCTCGGGCGACGAGGTCGGGATCTCCTGCTCGGAGGTCACCACCGTCGATCACCTGGCGGCGGTCTGGGCGGCCTTCGGGGTGACGGTCGCCGACGTGGCGGCGCTGGACGAGGGCACGGCGGACGCGTTGCCGTCGGCGCTGGTGCGGGAGTCCGCGTACCTGACGCACCCGACGTTCCACGAGTTCCGCTCCGAGACCTCGCTGATGCGCTGGCTCCGCCGGCTCGCGGACGCGGACCTCGCGCTGGACCGGACGATGATCCCGCTGGGCTCGTGCACGATGAAGCTCAACGCGGCCGCGGAGATGGAGCCGATCACCTGGCCCGAGTTCGCGGATCTCCACCCCTTCGCCCCGAAGGCGGACACCGAGGGCTCGTCGGCGCTCATCGCGCAGCTTGAGCAGTGGCTCGCGGACCTGACCGGGTACGCGGCGGTCTCGGTGCAGCCCAACGCCGGCAGCCAGGGCGAGTTCGCCGGGCTGCTCGCGATCGCGGCGTACCACCGCTCCCGCGGTGAGGAGGAGCGCACCGTGTGCCTCATCCCGTCGAGCGCGCACGGGACCAACGCCGCGTCCGCCGTCATGGCCGGGATGCGCGTGGTCGTGGTCGCGACGGACTCCGCGGGCAACGTCGACCTGGACGACCTGCACGCCAAGATCGACGCGCACCGGGAGACCCTGGCCGCGTTGATGATCACCTACCCGTCGACGCACGGTGTGTACGAGACGTCGGTGCGGGACGTGTGCGCCGCGGTGCACGAGGCCGGCGGGCAGGTGTACGTGGACGGGGCGAACCTGAACGCGCTGGTCGGGCTCGCGCGGCCGGGGGCGTTCGGCGGGGACGTCAGCCACCTGAACCTGCACAAGACCTTCTGCATCCCGCACGGCGGGGGCGGCCCGGGTGTGGGGCCGGTGGCCGTCGCCGAGCACCTCGTACCCTTCCTGCCCGGCCGCGGCGTCGTCGGCGCGGTGTCCGCCGCACCGCACGGCAGCCCGGGCGTGCTGCCCATCTCGTGGGCCTACATCCGGATGATGGGCGTCGACGGCCTGCGCCGCGCGACGCTGACCGCGGTGGCCGCGGCGAACTACGTGGCGACGCGGCTCGGCGGGCACTACCCGGTGCTGTACACGGGGCGTGACGGGGCGGTGGCCCACGAGTGCATCCTCGACCTGCGGGGGATCACCAAGGAGTCCGGCGTGACCGTCGACGACGTGGCCAAGCGGCTTGCGGACTACGGCCTGCACGCGCCCACGATGTCGTTCCCGGTGGCCGGCACGCTGATGGTCGAGCCCACCGAGAGCGAGGACCTCGCCGAGATCGACCGCTTCGTCGACGCGATGATCGGGATCCGGGGCGAGATCCGCCGGGTGCAGGCGGGGGAGTGGCCGGTGGACGACAACCCCCTGCGCGGCGCCCCGCACACCGCGGCGAGCCTCGTCGACAAGTGGGACCACCCCTACAGCCGGGACCTCGCGGCCTACCCGACGGGGGTGACGCCCGGGGTGCACGACCGCAAGGTCTGGCCGCCGGTCCGCCGCATCGAGCAGGCCTTCGGGGACCGCAACCTCGTCTGCTCCTGCCCGCCGATCGAGGCCTATTCGGACTGATCCCCGGCCACGTTCAGGAAAGCCACATTCATGAAGGGATTCTTCATGAATGTGGCTTTCCTGAACCTCCGGGAGCGAGGCGTTCGCAGAGGTCCAGGAGGCGGGTGCGGAGGGGGGCGGCACGGTCGGCGAAGCCCGCCTGGGCCCGCGCGTACTCCGCCCGGCCCGCGGGCGTCTCGATCGCCACCGGTTCGTACCCGTGGGTCGCGAGGTCGTACGGGCTGGCCCGCATGTCCAGCTCACGGACCTCCGCGGCGAGCGCGAAACAGTCCCCGAGCAGCGACGACGGGGTGGCGGGTAGCAGCTTGTAGGCCCACTTGTACAGGTCACTCCACAAGTGCTCCGGGCGCATACATCCTGTAGACGGCCCCGGGCGGTGCAGCGAACACCGGCCCCGGGGCCTTGACCCGGAGGAGACCGGCCATGACTCCATCATTCACCCGCCGCGGGCGGATCTTCACATCCGAGCCCGCCCGCGACCCGGACACCGTGTCGTCGTGCTCGCGGTGCGGGGCGCTGGTCATGGACCCGGACCACGCGCTACACCTGACGCGCCACGACCAGGAACTCACCACGGCCGACCTGGTCACGGTCACGATCACCGAGGACGGCGGGCTGACGCTCGTCCCCGGGCCCGACTTCGACGACGCGCACGCCGCGTTGCTCGTCGCGCTGGTCAGGATAGCTGGTTCCCGGGGCTGATCGAGCCCAGGAACGACGGCAGCCCCCACCGGAAAGGTGGGGGCTGCTTTGTGTCGTGTTCGGGAAAAGCGATCTCAGAGGCTAGTACTGCTCGCGGGTGTCCTCGGCGAGGAAGGTCTCATACCCACGGCACCGCAGGGTGCGGCCGGGGACTCGATGACTCTCCAGCTCACCCCGGCCGTTCAGGTGCAGACCGGACGACTTGCACCAGCCGCACCGCTTCGTGCGTGGACGCTCAGGCGGCGTCGGGTCCTCGTCGGCGGGCAGTGGCACGTGCGACCTCCTGACGGGCGGGTGGCAGGGCGAGACGTTCACGGGCGGCCATCGGGAGGCCGCGGGTGAGCAACCACTCGGCGCGAGCCGTCCACCAACGGCCCTGTGCTGCGTAGAACGCGTCCGAGCACGGACGCGCCGGGGGTCCCACCGCGTCCTCCGCCGTAGCGCCCCAGGCCCGCGGATCGAACTCCCGCAGCTCGTCGGGCATCAGGTGGTCGTGACGCCGGTTCCCCGCCGGCTGATGCTCGTCGGGCCGCTCGCGGCGCCTACGCCGCCGCGCGGCCACGACTACGCATCCGATCCATGTCCCAACGCGCGTTAGCGGCCTTGCGGGCCGCGTCGGTGCGCATCGACGTCGCCTTGTCGACCGGCTCGTCCTCGGGCAGGTCGAGCTCCTTCGTGAGCCGGGCGATCAGCAGGCCAGTCGCCCGCAGCTCGGCCACCGCGGGGTGCACGCGGGTCTGCCCGCGGCTGCCGCCCGTCGTGTACCCCTGCTCGGCGAGCACCGAGGCCAGCGCCTCGGCGACGTCGACAGCGCGGCACAGCTCGATGGCGATCTGGGCGACGTCCAGGTCAAGCTCGAACTCCGCGGTCAGGTCCGACCACAGCGCAGAGCCGCGCGGGCCCAACCCTGCCGGCGGATCCCGGTCACAATCCGTCATGATCCCCTCCGGGGGTCCTATGTAAAACGAGCGTTGTCATGCGTGCGACTTCTCGGAGCGCTCCCCGTCGGTTCATGATCATGGTCGCCGGCGGGGTACCCCCCGGGGGTAGGGCATGATGATCACGCCCCACCCTCACGGACGGTGACGTCAGCGGGTGTGCATCACGGTGTCGACGGCGGACGCGAGCGCGTCGAGCGAGGCGGACCATCGTCCGTGCCAGACGCAGAACGTCATCGGGCGCCATCCCTCACGGGCGGCACGGTCCGCGTGTGCTGCCCATGCCTCGGATGCCTCGCGGTACACAGCCTCGGGGTCGTACGTAGTGGTGATCACGAGAGCGTCAGCACTGCGTGCAACGGGGCCACGATCGCGGACCCCTCCTCGGTCCACGCCAGTCCGTTGATACTGGCGACCGAGACGAGGCGGATGCTGCCGACGTCGGGAGTGTGGGCGCTGCCGTCGAGCAGGGTGATCGTGGTTGCGGTGGTCGGGTCGTTGACGTTGCCGATCATGGTTACTCCTGTGAGAGGTAGGGGTGTGGTACCGAACAGCCCCGCCTCCCGCTGGAGGACGGGAGACGGGGCGTCGGTGCGGTGGGCGCTAGTCGCCGCCGCCGTTGTAGCCGTACGGCATGGGCTGCGGCTTGACGCCGTGGTGCCGGTAGTGCGCCCGGCCGTAGGTGTCGGCGAGCTGGGCAACGACGACCTCGCGGTACCCGCAGCGGCAGCGCACCTGGCTCTGCGAGTAGCTACCGCCGTACACGAACGACTGCCCGACGATCCGGGAGCTGATCACCGGGACTACCCAGACGCGGTGTTCCGGCTCCGGGGTCTCAGTCGCCATGACCCACACCCGCCGATCCGGTGGCCTCGGCGATGTGGTCGCGCAGCGCGCCGGCTGCGCCGCCCTCGAACAGCTCGACGCGGACCACGCCACACGCACACTCCGCGGCGTACTGCGGACGTCCGGTGCGGTAGCCGGGGCTGTTGATCACGGGGAGCACGGACACGACGCCGTGCGGGACGTCAGCCATCGATCGGCTTGGGCTGGGGGTGGGCCTTGCGGTACTCCTCGGACTGCTCCGCCCAGGGGAGCACGTAGCCGTTGACGTCCACGCGGGGCTTGTACGCCCCGCCGCGCTGACTCTTGATCATGATCGAGCGGCGCACCGCGCTCATGCTCGCGGTCGGGTCCAGGGTGCCATCGTCGTTGCTCATGATCAAACCTCTTCGGGGTCGAGCGCGGTCACGGCCGCGCGGGTGATGACGTCGCGGATGCCGACGCCGGAGTGGGTGTCGCGTCCGATGGCGCGGGAGCCCAGCTCCGGGATGACGTCGAGCCAGTAGGTCTGCACCGCGCCGCGGTCGAGCGCGGCACCGTTGAGCCAGCCGCCCAGGCCCTGCCGGTCCACCTCGGCCTGCACCATGTCGGCCAGCGCGGCGGCAGCCTTCTCGATCTGGGCGCGGGCGGCTGCGCGGGTGCGCAGCTCGACGTCACGGTCCGGGGCGGCGGCACGGGCCGCCTCGTCCAGCTCGTAACGGACCGCGGTGAGCGCGGTCTCCAGCGCGGTGACGGTGCGGGCCGCGTCCTCGCGGTCCTGGTGCAGCTTCGGGACCGCTGTCGGCTTCGGCAGCGGCTTGCCCTCGCGGGCCGCCTTCGCTGCGGCGGCGTCATCGGCCGCCTGCGCGGCCTTCTCGGCCGCGGGGGTACCCAGGTCGCGGGCCAGTGCGGCGGCCTCGGCGGCCTTGACGCGGAGCTTCGTGCCCTCGGCGATCAGCTTGACCACGTCGCCGGGCAGGAGGTTGTCCGCCGGCCGGGTGTTGGCCACGAGGCGGTCCAGGGCAGCGTTGCTGCGTCCGGGTGCGATGTATCGCATTGCGTGTGTGTCCTCTCAGTGGCCGGCAGCGTTGCGCTGCCGGGTGTTCAGGGGCCGGGCCGGGGTGGTCGACGTGAGAGGTCGTGACCAGCCCCGGCCCAGCGTTGGTGCACCGCCGCTCGACGACCAGACGGGACGGGCGGTGCAGGTTCAGGCGGCGCGTCGGGTGGGCCGCTCGCGCCGCTCAGGCTCGGGGCGCGCGGCGCTCTCGGTGTGGTGCTCGACGAGCGCCAGCACGCGATCGAGCGGGAACCGGTCGGCGGTGTCGGACGTCAACATGCCTTCGTTGCGCCAGATGCCGATCCGGCGCCGGATGTCCGGCAGGCCCGCGTCGTGGAGTTCCTGCAAGGTCAGTCGTGCGGTCACGGGGTCTCCTAGAAGCTGGTCGCCGCGATGGCGAACTCCATGCGGTCGGACAGAAGGTCGATGTCGACGGGCTGTGCGACGTGGACGTCGCCGAACTGGACCTTGGGTCCGGCGGGGGCGGCAGCACCGGCAGAGCCGGGCGTGGGCTGGACGTAGGGCACCGGCCGCGGGCGGTCGAGCACGTCCACCATCCGGTCGTACGACCGCGTCTGCGCCTTGGTGAGCACGCGCTCGCCGGCCTGGGCGGCGACCAGGTACCGATCCCCGGGAAGGGTCCCCGGGACGATTCCGCCATTCGCATATCCGCCGGGCTTGTTGTACGCGGCGGGCAATGAGCCGTAGCGCGCGAGCGCGTACCGCATCGATGCCAGGATGTTGGACAGCGGGTCGAACATCCCCAGGTTCCGACGCGGGTCCGCGTACGCCCGGTAGGTCGGGGCGATGGTCTGCATCAGGCCGCCGGAAGGCGTCCCGCGCTTGGCGTTGATATCCCAGTTGTTGACGATGTTGGGATTGCCGCCGGACTCCTGGTTCATCCGGCGCAGCGTGATTCCGAGGTAGCTCGCGGGCTGGCCCAGCATCGCGAGCGCCTGCAACACGAGCGGTGCCCAGCGCTGGACCCCGGCACCGCCGATGCTGCCGCCGCCGCCGTAGGCACCGGCGCCGAACGATGACATCTGCTCGGCGACGCGTGCCGCGATCTTGGCGTACATCCCGGTCTCGACGCTGTCGATCATCGCCGGGTACTGGGCGGATCCGACGACGCCGCCGTCGGCGAACGCCGGCAGCCCCGGCACCATCCCGGTCCGGTTGAGCCGGTCCAGCGTGGCCACTCCGACCCGGTTCACCGCGGCGGCCCGGACGACGTACTCACCGCGGCTCAGCCTGGCGAGGATCGAATCCGACGTGGCCGTGCCGGGGCCGGTGATGTATCCGCCGGTCGCGTACTGGCGCCCGGGGCTCTGGAACGTGCCGCCGGCGGAGTTGCGTGCTCCGCCGCCGGTGGTCCCGTCACCGAGCTGGTACGTCCCCAGGCTCCATTCGCCCTTGGCGCGCACCACCATGTCGCGGTACAGCGGCAGCTCCTCGATCCGCTTCTTCAACGTGACCGCGTTCTCCGCCTCGCGCACCGCGGAGTCGGTGGCGATCTTGATCGTGCGCCCGTCCGGGAGCTTCCGGACCGTGAAGTCGAGGCCGTCGGTCTCGATCTTCGCGTTGTGCGCGGCGAGTTCGGAGTTCGTCATCTTCGACGCCATGTCGATCAACGCCGGGGATGCCTGGCCGTTGATCCCCGAGGCCAGGCCCAACACGGTGTTCGTGTGGTTGAACGAGCTCAGCTCCGCCTTGTCCGTGGCGCTCGCCCCGGCGAGGTTCGCCTCGGACAGCCGGTCGGCCGCCGCGACGACCGCCAGGTCGGCCTGCTCGAGCCGGATGTTCGCCTGCTGGGCCTCGTCCGAGCCCTTGCCGTGCTCGCGGGTCGCTTTGGTGGCGTCCTCCTGGGCCTGCTTGCGGTTGAGCAGCGCCTGCCGGTAGCCGATGTCGGACTCTGCCGCGGACATCTGCCAGCCCTGCAACTCCCGCAGCGCGGTGGCCTGGTCGCGGGTGGCAACCGCGGCCCTGCGCCGCTCGTCGGTCTCGGCGGCCGTAGCGGCGGTGAGGTCCCGCTGTGCGGCGATGGCTTCCGGCGAGTGCTCGCCGAAATCGATGACCTTCTGGTTGTAGTCCGCCTGGGCGAGAATCGCCCGGCCGCGGGCCTTTTCCTCGCCCTGCATCGAATCGATGTTCGCGCGGAGCTTGTCGAGGAGATTCTGACGAGCCTCGGCCTCGTCGTCGAGGTGCGGGGTGGTATCGGCGATCCAGAAGTTCCGCTTCTCGATCGAGTTTCGTTCCGCGTTGATCGCGTCCTGCATCGACATCGATCCGTCGATGACGCTCTTCGCGAAATCGTCGGACTTGTCGCGCAGCTCGTCGTACGCGAACCCGAGTCCGATCGCGGCGATACCGACGATCGGCAGTGCAGAGCCGACCTTCCCGAGCGCCCCGGAGATCTTGCCCCCGGCGCTCGCGAGCTTCTCCGACTTGTCCGCGGACAGCCCCATCTTCTCCGCGAAGACGCCGGCGTTCAGCGACCCGGCTGCGATGGCGCCGGGAAGCGACCGCATCGCGCCGACCACGGCGCTCGTCCGCGCCACATCGATCCCGCGCAGCGCGAGCCCCAGGGCCCCGAACGCCGCTGCGGCGGCCATGATCGGCGTCCCGACCGGGGAGGCCGCGACGGCGGCGAGCGCATCGGCGATACCGCCGATGATCGCGAGCACCGGACCACCGAGCGGGGCCGCTGCCTGGCCGATCTTGAGCAGCGCGTTCGCGATCGATCCGATCGTGTCAAGCACCTGCGGGCCCGTCTGGCGGACGTAGTCGACGAACTCCTGGAAGTTCCGGTTGGTCGAGAGACCCTCGCCCCAGGACGCGAAGCGCTGGCTCAGCTCCCCGAGGCCGCGGAGGAGATCCTGGGCGAGCGGGTTGAACGCGATCTGCACGCCGGCCAGGCCGTGCACGACGCCGCCGATGATCTGTCCGAACGACTGCAGCGTCGGGCCCATGTTGGTCTGCAGGAACTTGACGTAGCCCTGCCAGAACGGGCTCGTCAGCGCCGCGCCGCCCTGGGCGGCGAGGTTGCCCAGCTGTGAGGCGGTCTCACCGATCAGCCCGCGGACGTCCGGCAGGATCTTCGTCAGCGACGTCAGCCCGCGCTCCACCCCGGGGAGCAGGCCCGCCTGGGCCGCCTCCTCGAGCGAGTCGATCTTGGGTTCGAGGTCGTCGAGGAACTTCACGAAGTGTCGGCCGGACGCCGACAGCTCCTGCATCGCGAGCTTCGCGGCCTTGAGGTGGGCCTCGGTCGGGTCGAGCTGGGCCTTGTTGACCTTGTCCAGCGTGTCGCCGATGCCGCCGAACGCGAGCATGGTCACGCCGCCTGCGGCGGCGACCGTGCCCAGCGTCGAGCCAAGCGCGAGCAGTCCGGCGGAGCCGGCAGCGCCCGCGGCGATCCCGGCCGGACCGAGGGCGGCGATCAGATTGCCCAGCAACGCCACGTCGCGCGACGCGGGCTGTGTCTGGACCTGGACGCGGGCCTTCACGTTGCGTCCGTCGATCGAGTTGAGCTCGCGGCGGATCCGTTCGAGGTTGGCCTGCGCCTTCTCGGCCCCGTCGACCCCGGCGTACGCCACGTACCGCTTGCCGGAGAACCTGTCCGCCTCGCGGGCGAGGCGCTCGGTCTTCTCGGCCGCCCGGTCCGCGGAGCGGACGTATTCCGATGCGTCCATCCTGAGCTTGACGTTCACCACGCGATCAGCCACGGGAGTCACCCCGCAGCACAGCGGCCGGGCGGCTCAAGATCGCGATGGCGAGCCGGTCCAGCTCGTGCAGGCCGGGCTCCGGCTCCGGCACGAGGCCCTCACGGATCCACGAGCGGAGTTCGGCCCGGGAGATGCCGAACGCCGCGGCGGCGGTCGGCAGGTCGACCGGGTCCGGGTCGACCTCGTCGAGCGGGTCAGGGCGGGTGGACATCACGGGGCCTCCGGGGTCCGGACATGCGGATGGCCCGGGCGCGCGGAGGCGGGCCGGGCTGAAACGGGGGGAGAGGGGCGCAGGCCGGGGAGAGACGCCCGGCGGCGCGGTCTTGCGAGTCTACCTAGTACAACAACCTCGAGCTTGCGTTTATTCCCGAGGTGTGCTAGGCGGCGACCGGGGTGGCGTACGTCGCGGGAGACACCGGCAGCTCGCGGCCCGTCGGGCCGTCGAGCGGAACGCAGCGCTGGGCGTTCGGCGTGCCCGCCGGGGCGGAGCACAGCATGTAGCGGAGCAACCGCCCGGCGTTAGGCCCGTGCGCGGGCCGGTGCTCGTAGAGCTTCCGGGGTCCGTGCTGGCACTCCGGGGTGACCACGGTCGGACCGCCCACCACCGTGCCGCTACAGGCCCGCTCCCAGAAGTCGACGTCGAGCGTGACGTCGACCGTCGGCCGCACCATCACCACCCGGCCGGTGCGGCCGTCGATGATCAGCGTGGACCCCGGGCCGATGTGGTAGTCCGGGCGGATGATCGTCGGCGGCATCGGGTCCTCGTCGGCGCGCACCCATCGGTGCCGCCGGTCCACGTCCGCGGGACCGTCCTCGGGGACGATGACCGGGGCGACGCCGACGTAGCCGCGGTCCTCGATTCCGCGCTCGCGGGTGAGACTCCCGATCGAGAGGCCCATCAGCGGGTGCCCCTCCGGGGCGTCTACCACTCGTCGATTCATGATCGTCTTCTCTCTCTCGTTTCAGCTCGGGGGGGTGCGGGCTACTGCTCCGCGCGCTCACGCGCTTCGCGCTCGGCCATCAGCGCTCTGACTTCTCGTCGCTTCTCCTCCCACGGGTCCTCCGGGCCCGGGGGGAACGCGGGTGTTCCGCTCGCGGTTGCGCTCGCTGCGCCCGGCTCCGCCGGCCGGGCGCCGGAAGTGCTGGCCTGGGTGGAGTGCCGCCTGGGTGATGTCGGTGGCACCCGTTCATTGGACCCAGGAGAGTCGGAGACAGAGGCCGCCAGGCCGTCGTCGCAGACGACCGACGAACGCAGAGAGTCGCGCTGTGCTTGCGGGTAGGAAACCCGGTAGGAGTTCGGGCAGGAAACCGGGCAGGAGTTCGGGTAACACTTCGGGCAGGAGTTCGGGTAGGAGATCGGGTAGGAGATCCCGGGCTCCGGCGCAAGCCGCCGGAGCTCCGCGTCCACCGCGGCGTCATCCTCTGGGCGCCTCTGGTGTCGTAACGACGACCGAACCGCGCGACGCTCCCGGGCCTCGCGCTCGCGCGCGGCAGTGTCCTCGGTGATCGCTGCACCCCGGCGGCGGAACGCCGCGCCCTCCTCGGTGGCCCAGAAGTTCGGCTCCGCGGGCGGGAGTACGGCGGCCTGCTCCCGCAGGTCGGTGGAGATCGTCCAAACCGAGGCCGTCCGGGCCTGCGGGGCCCGCTTCTCGGCCCTCCGCGGGTCTTCGACCTTCGTCGCGTCCACAACGCGCTGTGCCCGCGGCGTCGATCGGACCACTCTGATCAGGTGTAGCTCGTCGAGCGCTGCCAGCGCCTTCCGCACCGTCTTCGGCGCGAGGTGGGTGCCCCGGGCGATGTAGTCCACCGCCACCCGCACCGACATCCGGCCGGCGTCGGCCGGCAGCTCGGCGATGTGGGCGCAGATGAAGTCGAGCACCTCCCGCGCGGACAGTTGAGCCCGCGGATCCAACGGCAGTAGCACCGACACCGCGACCCGCCGTACCGCTTCGATGTGCTCCAGCCGGTCGGCGAGCGGGATCCCGCCGGATCTTCGTCGCTGCGTCACATCCCCTCCCGCTCTCTCATCAGGTCCCGGACCTCCCGCCGCTTCGGTTCCCACGGGTCCTCCTCGGGGGGAGGGGGCCCCGGATCGGGCTCCGGCGTGGGCCGCGACGGCGCGCGTGGGCGTGGCGGTGCGGCCGGGGGTGCCGACCGGACGGCCGGGGCCACCTCGACGAACCCCGGCATCGTGGCCGCCGGGACCAGCGCTCCGTTCGCGGCGAGCACCAGGGCGTGCGCCGCACCGTCACGACCGACCGCGACGGCGAGCACCGGGAGCACCGCTCCGTTGGTGAACCGGGCTGCGTAGGCGTCAGCCGCAATCAGGTGCAGGCTCACCGGGCGCTCACGCGGCCTCCCCGGCGGCGCGGTGCTCGACGCCTTCCGCGGCCCAGGCGATGGCCTCGGCCGGGTCATCGAACCGGGTGAGGAGTGCCTCGGTGATCGCGAACAGCGCGAGGAAGTGGAGCCCGCTGCGCTGCGCGCGCTCGAAGCTGCGACGGTTACCACCGAGCAGGGCGGCCACGGTCTGCACCGCGGCGGTGGTCTCTCCGATGCTCAGGCTCACGCTGCCGCCTGGGCGTCGTCGTCGACGCGGCCGATCACCGGCGCGAGCAGGCTGCGCAGGTGCGCGCGCGTGCCGTCGGACAGCGGGGGCGCGGCGTCGACGAGTTCCTCGACGCGGCTCCGCCAGGCTTCATCGCGGTACGCCGCGTCGAGCGCGGGCACGGCGTCGGGGTCGAACCGGTGCGCGCGGGCGAGCCGGGCGCGGGCATGACGGGACCGCTCGTTCATCGGGGGTTGCCTCCACGGGCGAGATTTGCTATGCGCTAACCGCGCAGAGGAACCATATGCCCGGTGACCGACGGTTTAGCACTTGCCCGTTCCGGCCCCGAGGGGGCCGTCTCAGCGGCTTCTCAGGTCTGGTCGCGCCACACGATGTCGACCGAGGACGGATCGAACCGCGGGCCGCGAGCAGCGCGGAGCAGGGTCACCACGGCGAGCGCGTCGATCACCGCGCGCTGACGGTGCACCGGAGTGCGTTCCCACTCGGCCCGGATGTCCGGTGCGGCCACCAGCGCCCGGAGCACGGGCGCGCGGGACCCGTGGGCCATCTGCTGCTCCAGCTCCGTGAGGCGGGCCCGGAGGCGCTCGGTAGCGGCCCGGAGCTGCGAGCCGGTCAGTGCGCCGTCGGCGAACTCCACGGCGAGCGTGTCCAGCCGCTTGCGCACCTCCTCGGCCTCGCGGGTCAGTCCGACGGTGTCCGGCGCCTGGTGGTCGATCAGCAGGTCCGCCGCGTCCGGCCGGGCGAGCCTGCCCAGGATGACATCCACCACGAACCGGTCGACGTGCTCGAGCGTCCTCGAGAGGTGCTGCGCCTTCCCACACCGGTAGAACGCGACCCCGTCCCGGGGGCGCTGGCCCTTGCGGACGGTAGCCCCGCAGAGTCCGCACAGCGCCAGTCCCGTCAGCAGGTACCGTGCCTGCCCGCCGCCACCCGTGCGGCGCTCCGGACTGGTCAGCCGCGCCAGCGCGGCGCGGTACGTCGCCTCGTCCACCACCGGCGGCCACGCGGCAGGGCCCACGATCTCGCCCCGATACGCGCGGAGCGCGGCGTTCCGGGGGTTCCGCAAGAGTTGGTGCACCGACGGCTGCGACCACTCCGCGCCCGTCGAGCTGCGGACGCCTGCGGCGTTCCACTCCCGGGCGATCTCGGCGATCGGCTTGCCCACGACGAACTCGGCGTACGCCTCGGCGAGCCGGGCCGCCTCGGTGTCGACCAAGGCCATGCCGTCGGGGGAGTAGGCGAACGGACGTCGCGACGTCCAAGCCTTGCCCAGGTCGGCCCGCTGCCGGGCCGCCCGCACCTGCCGCTCCGCCTTCTGGTCGATCTCCGCCCGCGCCGTAGCGGCCAGCAGGTCCGCCACCAGGCGGCCGGACGTCGTACTCATGTCCAGGTCGGACCCGCGGACCAACGCGACGACCGTGCCGCGCTTCTGGGCGGCCTCGATCAGTCGCACCGTGTCCCGACGGTTACGGGTGAGTCGGTCCAGTGCCCAGGCCACGACAGCGTCAACCGCGCCGTCATCGATCAGGCGTAGCAACCGCTCAAACCCCGGGCGGGCTGCCTTGCCCGCTGCGGAGACGTCGTTCTCCTCGATCGTCTCGACGATCTCCCACCCGCGCATCCGCGCGAGGCTCTCGGCGTCGGCACGTTGACGACGGACACCGAGTTCGTCGCCGGCCGTGTCTTCCGAGATGCGGAGGTACAGAGCTGCACGCGCTTGCTTGGCCGGGGTCACATGTGTACCTTAAGCCTGCGACCAGGTCCATGGTCGCGTGCAGGCAGCCCGGCTGCTCCATCGCGACCTGGTCCTCGCGGGTCGGTTGTAGCGCGTTGCGGGGGCGGGCCGCGGCGGTGAAGAAGCGGAAGGCGTCGTGGTGGGTGCACGCCACGGACATCGACTCGACGACCTCGTCCGTCCCCGCGGGGCCCAGCCGGAGCGGGACGGCGCCGTGCCGCGGCTGTGCGGTCCGGTAGACCATCGCCCACTCGTGCAGCCCGAAGCAGCCGAGCCGGGCGGGGCGTGACGCCGTCGCCCGGACCAGGCCGTGCACGAAACCGGCGGTGTCCCGGATGCGGCCGGGCAGCGACGAGGGATCCAGCACGACGCCGTCCCCGTCCGGGCGGTAGCCGGGCTGCTCCGCGAACCAGGACGTGTCGCCGAGGAGCCGGACGCCCGGGCCGGGGTGCCACTGCTCGAGCCGGGCGGGCCGCAGCGAGTAGTAGGTGAACAGGAAGTCCAGCACGGGATGCGGCTCGCCGCGGCGGCGCCGGTCCCGGTGCGGGAGGGTCCAGCGCCCCATCCGTGCGCGGTGCGCGGCGGCGGCGGCCCGCCACTCGGGCTCCGCGAGGATCAGCAGGGCCCGGGACACGGCGACGATCCTACGGGCGCCCGGAACCCGCGCTCGGCCCGCCGCTCGGGCCCGACTCGCACGGCCTCACACCGCGACTCGCACGGCCTCGGACCCCGACTCGCACGGTCTCAGACCCCGACTCGCGGGGTCTGAGATCGCGACTCGCGGGGCTCAGGTGTCGGAGGTGTGGGTCGCGTCCCGGACCGTCCCGACGTAGTGCTCGATCAGGTCCTCCATCGCCACCAGCCCCACCGTGGCGCCGGACTGGTCGACGGCCCGGGCCAGGTGCGCCCGGGAGAACCGCAGGGCCGCCACGGCCTCGTCCAGCCGCGCGTCCGCGGGCACCTCGGGCAGGCCGCGGACGCGGCCGCGGGGGATCGCGGCGGACGGGTCGTCGACGACGTCCAGGATGTCCTTGACGTGCAGGTAGCCGGTGAACCGGCCGTCGGAGTCCCGCAGCGGGAAGCGGGAGAAGCCGGTCTCCGCGACCGCCCGCTCGACGTCCCCGACCCGGGGCTGCGGCGGCAGCGTGACCAGCTCCCCGGGCGGCACGAGCACGTCCGCGACGGTGGTCTCCGCGGACCGGAGGGTACGGGCGATCCGGGTGGACTCCTCGTCGTCCAGCAGTCCCTCGCGCTGGCTGTCCGCGATCATCTCGGACAGCTCGCCCGAGGTGAACGCGCTCTCCAGCTCGTCCTTGGGCTCGATCCCGAGGAGCTTCACCACCGCGTTGGCCATCAGGTTGAACAGCTCGATGAACGGCCGCATCACGGTGGTGAAGACCAGGAACGGCGGGACGAGCAGGATCGCCGCGCGCTCCGGCCCGGCGATCGCGATGTTCTTCGGCACCATCTCGCCGAAGAGGATGTGCGCGACGCTGACCAGGGCCAGCGACAGGGCGAACGCGATGGGGTGCAGGAACGCCTCGGGTACGTGCATCCACTCGAGCGGGGCCTCGATGAAGTGCGCGACGGCGGGCTCGCCCAGGCGACCGAGCAGCAGCGACGCGATCGTGATGCCGAGCTGGGACGCCGCGAGCATGCGGGAGATGTCCCCGCTGGCCCGCAGCACCGTCCGGGCGCCGCCGACGCCGTCGTCCGCCATGGTCTGCAGCCGGTCCTTGCGGGCCGAGATCAGCGCGAACTCCGCGCCGACGAAGAACGCGTTCGCGCCGAGCAGCAGGATCGCCGCGAGCAGCGCGAGCAGGTCACCGGCCATGGGTGGCCTCCTGGGCGGGGGCGAGGCGCGCGAGGCGCAGCTCGGCGATCCGGTTGCGGTCCCGGCGCATCACGGTCAGCCGCCAGCCCTCGACGCTGACGTCGTCCCCGACCTCCGGGATGCGGCCCAGCCGGTCGAGGACCAGGCCGGCCAGGGTCTCGTACTCGCCGTCCGGCATGTGGAACCCGGTGGCCTCGGCGATCTCGTCCGCGCGCAGCAGCCCGGACACCATCCAGCTGTCCCGGCCGAGCGGGCGGACCTGCGGCTGCTCGGCGCGGTCGTGCTCGTCCCGGACGTCCCCGACGATCTCCTCGATGAGGTCCTCCAGGGTGACGATCCCGGCGGTCCCGCCGTACTCGTCCATCACCACGGCCATCTGCAGGCCGGAGCCGCGCAGCCGGACCAGGAGGTCGTCGCCGTCCAGGGACTCCGGCACGATCTCCGCGTCCTGGACCAGCCCGCGCACCGGTGTGCGGTCCCGCTCGTCCGGCGGCACACCGAACGCCTGCTTGACGTGGACGAGGCCGAGCATCGAGTCCGGGTCCCCGTTGTGCACCGGGAACCGGGAGAACCCGCTGCGCCGGGAGAGCGTGAGCAGGTCCGCGACGGTGTCGTCCGCGCTGAGCGTCTCGACCCGCACCCGCGGGGTCATCAGGTCCCCCGCGACGCGGTCGGTGAAGCGCAGGGAGCGGTCCAGCAGCGCGGCGGTGCCCTCGTCGATCGTCCCGTGCTGGGCGCTGGAGCGGACCAGCGAGCTGAGCTCGTGCGGCGAGCGGGCGGAGCGCAGCTCCTCCGCGGGCTCGACACCGAGCCGGCGCACGACCGCGTTGGCCGAGGAGTTGAGCCCGTCGATCAGCCATCGGAACGCGTGGGCGAACCCGCTCTGCAACCAGACGACCGCGCGGGCGGTGGCCAGTGGCCTCGCGATCGCGATGTTCTTGGGGACCAGCTCGCCGAAGACCATGGACAGCGTCGTCGCGATCGCGAGGGACAGCCCGGTCGCGAACCCGGCGGCGAGGCCCTCGGACATGCCCAGCCCGCTCAACCCGGGCCGGATCAGCTCCGCGATGGCCGGCTCGGCGATGTAGCCGGTGGCCAGCGTGGTGACGGTGATCCCGAGCTGGCTGCCGGAGAGCTGGAAGGACAGCGCGCGGTGGGCGCGCTGCACCGTGCGGGCGCGCCGGTCACCGACCTGGGCGACGTGGGAGTCGACCTGGCTGCGCTCCAGCGCGGTCAGCGAGAACTCCGACGCGACGGAGATCGCGGTGCCCAGCGTCAGCGCGGCGACGGCCAGCAGGCCCAGCAGCGGGAGGAGGACGGTCATCGCGCTCCCCGGCGCGCGCGCGGCGGCGCGGGAGGGGTGCCACGGTGGACGGGGAGCCGGGTCGGCCGACCCGGCCCCCCACAGCAGCCCCGCGCGGCGGGGGGGGGGGGGGGCGCGGGGCCGCCCCCGTGGGGACGCCGTACCACCCCGGCAGAACCCGGGGGGAGGGATGTGCGCAGAGTCTAGGACCCGCTCACCCGACCTGCATCCGCACGCTCCCCGCTCCGCGCGTGGTCCGGACCCGCTCGGCGTCGGCGTCGAGCGCGGACCGCTCCGCGGGGTGGAGCGTCCGGAACGGCTCGACCGTGATCTCCAGCCGCCGGCCCTGCTGCCGGGTCCGCCACGTGCCGACGACCTCGCCGCCGACGAGCACCACGCCGGGCTGGCCGATCGACCGCCAGACCGCGGACCGGCGCGCCTTGTCCGGGACGAGCACCTCGCGGTCGCGGCCCTGCAGGTACGGGTCCGACGGCCCGAGCAGCCGGATGTCCCCGGCCGCCGGGTCCGCGCCGGTCAGGGCCTCGACCTGCGCCGGCGGGCACAGCGCGGACCGGCCGTCGACCTCCACCCGGACGAGGTCCGCGGGCAGATGGGGGCGCACGACCGCGACCGACGTCCCCAGGAAACCGGCCACGTCCCCGGGGGTGGCCGGCGCGAACAGGCGGAGGTACTCCTCGATCACGGGCGAGGGATCCGCGGCCCCGTCCGCGGGCGGGCCCGCCCAGCCGGGGACCGGCTCGACGAGCAGCGGGCGTGCGCCGGCCCGCAGCCGCAGGCCGCCCCCGAGGCCGGCGAGGCGCAGCAGCTGCTCGCCGACGTGGTGGACGTCGCACGGTGCGCACCAGGGCGAGAGCTCCGGCGGCACCCGCGACGTGACGGAGCCGCTCAGCTCGGCCTTGGACATGCCGGGGCTGTCCGCGAGGACCTCGGCGACGGCCCCGGCGACCGTCCGGATCGCCCTGCGGGACGCCCCACCGACCTCGGCCAGGCGGGCCCGCTGCCAGCCGAGGCGGGCGGCCGCGTCCGCGTCCGACACCGGCCACGTCGCCGCGGCGAGGCCCGCCAGCCCGGCCGTGGGATGCAGGTGGGGCGCGCCCCGGTGGGACCACACGATCGTCAGCGCCCCGCCCGCGGTGAGGTCCGCGTCCGGCTCCAGCGGGGTGGTGAGCCGGGCCGAGAGCGCCGTGCGCAGCGCGCCGGGCGGGGTGTCCTGCACCCCCAGGCCCAGAACGGCCACGTCCGGCAGGTCGGCGACGCGCTCGAGCAGGCCGTGTGCCCGCAGCCGGTGGGCGAGGACGCGGTGCCGGTCGAGGAGCAGCGGGCTCGGGGTCATGGGTCCATCGTGCCCGGCTTCCCCGACAGGATCCGGCGGGCGACGCGAGATCGAGTGGCGCGGCCCACGAACCGGCGGCCGAACGTCGTCGCCGCGTCTAGGTTGGACCACCATGTCGGTGGTTCACGACGAGCGACGGCCGCCCGGTACCGGTGCCCTGCCCGGATGTCCGGTACGTCCGGTCGCGTTGGCCGTTCCGTGATCTCCGGCGAGTCCCTCACCCCCGACTCCGGACCAGGTGCCGACATGCCCGCAACGACGCAGGCCGCGCCCGTGGCGACCGCCCGGCCGACCGCCCAGGCCGGCCAGCCGAACGGCCACTCCAGGCACACGAGCTCACCCTTCGTGGACTTCGACCGTGCGGCCTGGGCGAAGCTGGGATCCACCACCCCGCTCCCGCTCACCGCGGCCGAGCTGGAGCGGATCCGCAGCCTCGGCGACGACATCGACCTCGACGAGGTGCGCGAGGTCTACCTCCCGCTGTCTCGGCTGCTGAACCTGCACGTCCAGGAGGGGGGCCGGCTCTACCGCGCCTACCGCACGTTCCTCGGCGGCACGGCCGCGCGCACGCCGTTCGTCATCGGGATCGCGGGTTCGGTGTCCGTCGGCAAGTCCACGACGGCCCGGTTGCTGCGGCTGCTGCTGGCGCGCTGGCCCCAGCACCCCCGCGTGGAGCTGATCACCACCGACGGCTTCCTGCACCCCAACGCGGTGCTGGAGTCCCGCGGCCTCATGGCGCGCAAAGGTTTCCCGGAGTCCTACGACCGGCGCGCGCTGCTGCGCTTCATCACCGAGATCAAGGCCGGGAACGCCGAGGTCAGCGCGCCGATGTACTCCCACCTGGTCTACGACATCATCCCGGACCAGCGGATGGTCCTGCACCGGCCGGACATACTGATCGTCGAGGGGCTCAACGTCCTGCAGCCGGCCGTGAGCGGCAGCGCGCTCACGATCAGCGACTTCATCGACTTCTCCGTCTATGTCGACGCGCCGACCGCGGACATCCGCCGCTGGTACGTCAACCGGTTCCTGCGGCTGCGCGAGACGGCGTTCCGGGATCCGGCGTCGTACTTCCGCAGGTACGCCGCGCTGGACACCGAGGAGGCGATCCGCCACGCCGAGGGGATCTGGGCCACGATCAACGGCCCGAACCTGGAGGAGAACATCCTCCCCACCCGCAGCCGCGCGAGCCTCGTGCTCACCAAGGGCGCGGACCACGGGGTCAGCCGGATCCGGCTGCGTAAGGTCTGAACCGGGCAGAAGCACGAACCCCGACGAAGTTCCGAACCCGGGCAAAGGCCTTAATCCGGGCACCCCGGTGGGCCCGCAGGTGCAACTGGCACGATGGACCGATGACAGCGGAGACCGACACGCCGCGGGACACGCCGACCGGTCCCGGCACCACGGACCCGGCCGGAGCGCTCGTCCCGGAGGACGAGGCAGACGACCGGTTGACGGACGAGGCCACGCGGCTCCGGCTCGCCGTCGGTCGCCTGCACCGGCGGATCCGGATCGACGGCCGCGAGTCCGTGCCGCCGCTGCAGCTCTCCGCGCTCGCCACGATCGACATGCACGGCCCGCTGCGCCTCTCGGACCTGGCGAAGCGCGAGGCCGTCACCGCACCCACGATGTCCCGGGTGCTGGCCGCGCTGGACGAGAACGGGCTGGTGGTGCGGGCGGCGGACCCCCAGGACGCGCGCGGGGTGTTGATCACCCTGTCGGACAAGGGTCGCGCCGAGCTGGACAGCATCCGCACCCATCGCACCGCGCTCGTCGCGCGCAGGCTCGGCCGCCTCGACCAGACGCAGCGGGCGGCGCTGCGGGCGGCTCTCCCGGCGATCGAGGCCCTGCTGGTCGACGACGCCTGAGCGCGGGCCGGGCGGCGCCCGCCCAGCCCCGCCCAGCCCAGCCCAGCCCCGCCCGGTCCCGCTCAGCCCGGTCGGGTGAGCCGGACGTCCCGGGCCCGGCGGACGACGAACCGCGCCCGCCCCGCCAGCCCGCCGCACAGCGCCTGCGGCAGGAACAGGGCGAGGAGCAGGACCAGCGGCACCGTCCAGGTCTGCGTGAGGTCGTGCACCGCGCCCAGCAGGAACGGGCCGGTGGCCGCGACCGTGTAGCCCACGCTCTGCGCCATCCCCGAGAGCTGCGAGGCGTGCGCACCGTCCGGGGCGCGCAGCACGATCAGGGTGAGCGCGAGGGCGAGGGACGCGCCCTGGCCGAAGCCGAGGACCGCCATCGACACGACCTCCGCGCCCGGCAGCAGCAGGATCCCGAGCAGCCCGAGCGCGCTGGTCCCGGTGGCCGCGAGCACGGCGGCGGTCTGCGTGCGCATCCGCGCCGCGATCACGGGCGTCACGAGCGAGCTGACGATGCCCACGCCGCTGGCCAGGGACAACAGCCAGCCCGCCGTCGTCGGGTCCGCGCCGCGCGAGACGAAGATCGCCGGGAGCCAGGCCGCGGCCGCGTAGAAGCTCAGCGACTGCAGGCCCATGAACGCGGTGACCTGCCAGGCCAGGGCGTTGCGCCAGAGGCCGCCGGGCGAGGCGGTCTCCGCCGCGTCGGGCCGGTGCTGCGCGCCGAACCCGCGCGGGGACCACACCAGCAGCGCGGCCAGCGCGAACAGGCCCCACGCGCCGACGGCGCCGTGCCAGCCGAGGCCGGCGGCCCGGGCGACCGGGACGGTGAGCCCGGCGGCGAGCCCGCCGCCCGCCGAGATCGCCATCGTGTAGAGGCCGGTCATGAGCCCCGCGCGATGGGCGAAGTCCCGCTTGATCAGCGCGGGCAGCAGGACGTTGCCGATCGCGATCGCCGCGCCCACCAGGACGGTCCCGCCGAACAGGGCGGCCGTGGCGTCGACGATCCGCAGGGCGAACCCGAGGCACAGCACGACGAGGGCACCCAGCAGGCTGCGCTCGATCCCGAACCGCGCCGCGAGCCGGGGCGCGGCCGGGGCGAGCAGGCCGAAACAGAGGACAGGGAGTGCGGTCAGCACCCCGGCGGCGGTCCCGGACAGCCGTTCGACCGCCCGGATCTCCTCCAGCAGCGGGGACACCGCGACGACCGCCGGGCGCAGGTTCGCCGCCACCAGGACGATCGAGACGCCGATCCACCAGGCCGGGGACGCCCGCCGCGCGGCGGGTTCGCGGACGGGTGCGGCGGTCACGGGCGCTCCCGCTCGACGAGCGAGCGGGCCGCGCCCAGGTACGTGTCGACGGCGGCGCGCGCGGCCTCGGGGTCCCGGGCCGCGATGGCCTCGGCGAGCGCCTCGTGGCCGGGGAAGGCCGCCGGATCGTCGTCCAGCTCGTCGACGGTGGTCACGGTCAGGCGGAGCGCCTCGGTGAGCCCGGCGTAGAGGTCGACGAGGACCGAGTTCCCGGTGGCGACGACGACGGCCCGGTGGAACTCGAGGTCCGCTGCCACGAACGCCTCCCGGTCCCCGTCCTCGACGGCGGCCCGGCGGGCCGCCGTCGCCGCGGCGATCGCGACGACGTCCGCCTCGGTCCGGACCTCGGCGGCGGTGGCCGCCGCGTCCCGTTCCAGGCTCGCGCGCACGGCCAGCACCTCCAGCGCGGTGGAGCGGCGGGCCCGGCGCAGCAGGGCCGCGCCCAGGTCGCTCGTGGCGCGCACGTAGGTGCCGTCACCGCGTCGGGGCTCCAGCAGGCCGGCGTGCTCCAGCGCCCGCACCGCCTCCCGCACCGTGTTGCGGCCGACGCCGAGCGCGGCGACCAGCTCCGGCTCCGGCGGGATCCGCGTCCCGACCGGCCAGTCACCGGTCGCGATGCGCTCCTCGAGCTGGGCGATCACGGCCTCGCAGACCCGGCCCGCACGCACGGTGGACAGCGCTGATGTCACGTAACCTCCCCGAAACAGGAGAACACCCTAACATCCCATGTTCGGCGGACACCGGATCAGGCGGGTCGGCCGTCCACCAGCACGGTCACGTCGTCACCCCAGAAGCTCAGCAGCCCGCTGACCCTGCTGGACTCGGGCAGCGTCTCCGGGTAGCCCCACGCGACGTCCGTCACCTCCGTGCCGTCCGGCAGCGTGGCCGACCAGTAGTGGGCCTCGCCCTTGTACGGGCAGACCGAGCGGGTCCGCGTCGGGGTGAGCGGGACCGTCACCGCGTCGGGGGAGAGGTACCAGCGGTTCGGCAGGCCGGTCTCGGACAGGAGCATCGGCGAGGAGGACTCGGCGATCACGGTGTCCCCGAGCAGGACCCGGACCGAGCTGCTCGACGGCCGGACGTCGACCCGGTGGTAGGGATCGGTGAGATGGCCGAGGAGCTTCTCGTCCTCGTCGTACCAGGCGTCGAGCCGGTCCCAGTAGAACGCGGCGTACCCCTTCAGCCACGGCGCCCCGGCCGTGGGCTCCGGGTAGGACCAGACGGCGTTCTCGGCCGTCCGGTCCCCGACGGTGAGCGAGTGATAGCTCGCGTCGCCCTTGAACGGGCAGTGCGTCGAGTGGTCCGTGGGGACCAGCACGTCCGCGTCGATGTCGGCGAAGGGGACGTAGAGCACCGGCGGCAGGGCGGTCTCGTGGACCAGCACGGCGTCCCGGGAGTCGAGGACCGTGCGCCCGGCGAACTCGGCCCGCACGCGGCGCGGGAACGGCTGCATGAACAGCTTGTGCGCGGGGCCGGCGATCTCGTAGTTGACCGTGGCGGGCGGCCGGGGGGACAGGGGGCCGTCGCTGAAGGTGAGTCCCATGTGACGGGCAACCCACCCCGGCGGCCCCCTGTTCCCGGTGCCGTGCCTCCGGCCGGATCAGCGCAGGTCGAGCTCCACCGAGTAGTCCCGCAGCCACGCGTCGAGGTCCAGGACCCGCTCGAGCTGGATCCGGGTCCCCATCGACGAGCTCCCGTCCAGCGGCGCGTCGATCCGCCGCTGCACGGCCGCGCGGTCGATCAGCGGGGCGACCGGCGAGTCCTCGCGGCGCAGCAGGTCGTGGGCCCGCCCGCGCAGCTCCTTCTCGTAACCGTCGTCCTGCGTCGACGGGTAGGGGCTCTTCACGCGCTGCACCACGGACTCCGGGAGCAGGTCCGCCGTCGCGGCGCGCAGCAGGCTCTTCTCCCGCCCGTCGAAGGTCTTGTGCGCCCACGGCGTCCCGAACACGTACTCGACGAGCCGGTGGTCGCAGAACGGGACGCGGACCTCGAGGCCGACCGCCATGCTCATCCGGTCCTTGCGGTCGAGCAGGTTCGGCAGGAACCGGGTCAGGTAGAGGTAGCAGACCTCGCGCATCCGGCGTTCGAGCGGATCGTCCGCGGCCGGGCCGGTCAGCTCCGGCACCTCGGCCAGTGCCGTGCGGTACTGCGCGTCCAGGTAGCCGGGGATGTCGAGGCTCGCGTAGAGCCCGCCGTCGAACAGCCCGGGGTCCGCGGAGTCGTGGTTCATCATCCGGCCCGCGAGCCACGGGAAGGTGTCCGCCGCGACGGTGTCCGCGTCGTGGAAGTCCCGGTAGCCGCCGAAGACCTCGTCCGCGGACTCGCCGGACAGCGCCACCGTCGACCGCTCCCGGACCGCCCGGAACAGCAGGTACAGCGAGGTGTCCATGTCCCCGATGCCCGCCGGGATGTCCCGCGCGTGCAGTGCGGCGGCGCGCACGGCCGGATCCATCAGCTGCTCGGTGGAGAGCGTGATGTCCGTGTGGTCCGTCCCGACGAACCGCGCCACCTCCCGCACGAACGGGGAGTCCGGGGTGCCGCGGACGTCGTCGGCGGTGAAGGAGTCCTCGTAGCCGGTGAAGTCCACGGAGAACGAGCGCACCGTGCCCTCGACGTGCTTCTGGGCCAGCGCGGTGAGGGCGGACGAGTCCAGCCCGCCGGAGAGCAGCGTGCACAGCGGGACGTCCGCGATCAGCTGGCGCCGCACGGTGTCCTCCAGGATCTCCCGGACCGTCCGCACGGTCGTCGGGACGTCGTCGGTGTGCCCGGTGTCCGCCAGCCGCCAGTACCGCTCCTCGGTGATCCCGCCGCGGGACACCCGGACGACGGCGCCCGGCGGCACCTCGCGCAGCCCCGTGAACGCCGCGTTCGACGGGTCGTGCACCCAGCTCAGCGCCCGGCGCAGCCCGTCGAGGTCGACGCGCCGCCCGGCGAGCGGGTTCGCCAGGATCGCCTTCGGCTCGGAGCCGAACAGCACGCCGTCCGCGGTGGGGAGGTAGTACAGCGGTTTGACGCCGAGCCGGTCCCGGACCAGCACGAGCTCCTCGGCGCCCGGATCCCAGATCGCGTAGGCGAACATCCCGTTGAGCCGTTGCACGGCCCTGCCCGGGTCCTCCCGGCCCCACTCCCGGTGGGCGTGCAGGACGACCTCGGTGTCGCTGTCCGTCCGGAACCGGTGGCCGGTGGCGGCGAGCTCGGCGCGGAGCTCGCGGAAGTTGTAGGTCTCGCCGCTGTAGACGATCACCGGGGCGGTCGGGTCCGGCTCGCCCGTCAGCGCCATCGGCTGCCGGCCTCCCGGCAGGTCGATCACGGCGAGGCGGCGGTGCCCGAGCGCCGCGTGGGTGTCGACGCGGATCCCCTCGTCGTCCGGGCCCCGGCACTGCATGGTCCGGGTCATCCCGGCGAGTGTCCGTCTCGAGGCGTCGTCACCCAGGTCCCGGTCGAAGCCGACCCATCCGCAGATGCCGCACATACTGACCTACCTCCTCGCTACGCTGCGTATCGGCGCCGTCACGCCGACGTAACATCAGTGCACGACGAAACGTTGCGCGGCGCAACCACGCTAGGATCGATTCATGCCGGAAAGTCCAGATCCCCCGCCCGCAGGCGCCGTGACCTCACTCACCGTCGACGCAGCCCGCGCGGCCCGGTCGGAGCCCGCCCCGAGCGAGTCGCTCGCCCGGCTGGAGAACGAGATCACCGTGCTGATCCGGCGGACCATGGAGCCGGTGTGGGCCGGGGGGTACGGGGCCCACGGCGCCGTGGACCGCTACACCTACCCGGTGCTGGCGATGCTGGGAGAGCACGGCGAGCAGTCGCTGACCGTGCTGACCGGCCGCCTCGGCGTCAGCAAGCCCACCGCGAGCCGGCAGGTCTCGCGCCTCGCGTCCGCGGGCCTGGTGAAGGTGCGTCCCGACGAGCGGGACTCGCGCTCGGTGATCATCGATCTGACCGCGGAGGGGGAGATCGAACGGGAGCGCGTGCGGGCGGCCCGGCTCCGTCCGCTGCAGCAGGTCATGGCCGCGTGGCCGGAGTCGGACCGGGAGGCGCTGAGCACCCTGCTCGGGGCGTTCAACCGGGACCTGGACGCCTACCGCGAGCGATAGGCCCCGGGGCCGGGACGTCCTAGGGTCGACCGGCATGACACCGCCGCTGTCCTCCTACGCCGCCGAGATCTACCTGCGCGGGCTCGGCGGGGAGACACCCGTGCTGCCGACCGACCCGGCCGCGCTGGAATCGGCCGCGCGCGAGGTCCTCGACGACGGCCCCTTCGGCTACGTCGCCGGCGGTGCCGGCGGCGGCGCCACGATGCGCGCCAACCGCGCGGCGTTCGAACGCTTCGCCCTCGTCCCCCGGATGCTCCGGGACACGACGGACCGGGACTGGTCCACGACGGTGCTCGGCACCGCGATGGCGGCCCCGCTGCTGCTCGCGCCGGTCGGGGTGATGTCGATCCTGCACGAGGCGGCCGAACCGGCGGTGGCGCGCGCGGCCGCGTCCCTGGGCGTCGCGTCGATCCTCTCGACCGCCTCGTCGCACACCCTCGAGGACGTCGCCGCGGCCGCGGGGGAGGGGCCGCGCTGGTTCCAGCTCTACTGGCCCACCGAGGACGACGTCACGGTCTCGATCCTGCGGCGGGCCCGCGCCGCCGGGTACACGACGCTCGTGGTCACCCTGGACACCTGGACCCTCGGCTGGCGTCCGGCGGACCTGGACCAGGCCTACCTGCCGTTCCTGCGCGGTGTCGGGACCGCGATCCCGTTCTCCGACCCGGCGTTCCGCGCGGGGCTGGCGCAGGCGCCCGAGGACGACCTGATGGCCGCCGTCGGGCGCTGGGTGCCGATGTTCACCGGGACGGCGCTGCGCTGGGACCGGCTCGACCTGCTGCGCGAGCACTGGGACGGGCCGATCGTGCTCAAGGGCGTCCAGCACGTCGACGACGCGCCCCGAGCCGTCGAGGCGGGGATGGACGGCGTCGTGGTGTCGAACCACGGCGGGCGCCAGGTGGACCGCGCCATCGGCGCGCTCGAGGTGCTGCCGCAGGTCGTGCACGCCCTCGACGGTCGGGCCGCCGTGCTCTTCGACTCGGGGATCCGCAGCGGCGCGGACGTCGCGGTGGCCCTCGCGCTCGGCGCCGACGCCGTCCTGCTCGGCCGCCCGTACGCCTACGGGCTGGCCCTCGGCGGCGAGGACGGCGTCCGGCACGTCCTGCGGAGCGTGCTGGCCGAGCTGGACCTCACGCTCGCGCTGAGCGGGTTCGCGGACCTCGCCTCGCTGCGCGCGGCGAAGGACGCGGTCCGGACCGCGTGAACGCGCCGCGGCGAGGAGCCGCTGCTCTGACATAGTGGAGGCGACGCGGAACGAGGGGGACCCACGTGGAGTGGTTGGTCGGCCGGCTGCTGTCGATCCTGCACTCGTCCGTCGCCCCGGAGGTCTGCCCGGGCGGCTGGGCCTGGGCGGTGTCCGCCCTGGGCGCGGTCCTGGGCCTGCTGCCGACAGCCGGGCTCGCCATGGTCGCGGCGCTGCGGATGCGGGTCGGTTCGCGCTACGGCGGCGGCGCGGGCCTCGCCTTCGGCGGGCTCGGGATCGCATCCGCCGGGCTGCTCCCGCTCGCCGTCTTCGTCACGGCGGGACAGATCTTCACCAACGCCTCGAACGGGGTGGCGACCCCGGGCATCCGGCTGCGGTCGGTGCAGGTCGAGACCTGTTTCGTCGGCACGCAGAGCACCTACCTGGGGCGCGGGTCCGTCATCGAGGCGTTCGATCCGTCGGACCCGGTGCGCTTCGGCGTGGCGGCCCTGCTGCTCGGTCTCGTGCCGCTGTTCACCGCGCTGTTCGTCGCCGGGCAGGCACGGCTGGTGCTGCGGCGCGGCCCGTCCTGGCCGTCGAAGCTCTTCTGGCTCCCGGTGCTCGGCCTGGCCGTCGTCACCGCGGGGGTGCCGGCCGGGACCGCCGAGCACCTGTGGTTCGGCATGCTGGTGGGGGCGTTCGCGGGGATCGTCGTCGCCGCGGCGATCCCGGTGCCGTCCAAGGAGACCGTGCGGCGGTCGCTCACGCCCGCTCCGTCCCGGCCCGATCCCCGCGCCCCCGATCCCCGCAGGTCAGGGAGCACGGCCCAGCCGGGCCCGGGTACACCGGCGCGCACCGGCGCCCAGGTGCCCTACGCGGGTTTCCAGGAGACGAACCCGCCGCCCCCGCTCAAGGAACGGCTCGCGCAGCGGTTCGCCGAGCGCCGGCCGGAGCCGCCGCTCGTCCCGGAGCAGGGGCCGCGGGGCGGTGGCGCGAACGCCGGGCCGGTCCCGCCGGCCGCACTCGCGGCGCAACCGGGTCCGGTTCCGCGGATGCCCGGTCCGGCACAGGGCCCGCAGCCCACCGGCCGGCCGCAGACAGGGCCGATCGGCCCGGGCGGCACGCTGCACGCACCCGCACCCTTCGCGGGGGCCCCGGGCCCGCCGAACGGCGCCCCGCGCTTCCGGCTGATCCGGCGGATCGGCGAGGGCGGCTTCGGCCGGGTCTGGCTGGCGCACGACGCGCGGCTCGGGCACACCGTCGCGGTGAAGGCCGCGCACGCGCCCGACGCGGAGACCGAGGAGCGCATCCGCCGGGAGGCCGCCGCGCTCGCCGCGGTGCGGCACCCGAACTGCGTCCGGATCCACGATCTCGTCCAGGCCCGCAGCGATCCCGGCCTCGAGGGGCTGGACGGGCTGGTCATCGTCATGGAGCACGTCGAGGGGGTGTCGCTCGGCCAGTTGGTCCGCGAGCAGGGTGTGCTGGACGACGTCGCCGCCGCCCGCGTGTGGTCCGGGGTCGCGAGTGCCCTCGCCGCCGCGCACAGCAAGGGCGTCCTGCACCGCGACATCAAGCCCAGCAACATCATCGTGGACCGGGCCGGGCGCCCGCACCTGATCGACTTCGGGATCGCCCGCCGCACCGGGGACGCCACGATGACCATGACCGGGTTCGTCCTCGGCACGCCGGACTACCTGGCGCCCGAGGTCGCAGCCGGGAAGAAGGCCAGCCCCGAGTCCGACGCCTGGCAGCTCGCGGCGACGATCTCCTACGCCCTCACCGGGTACCCGCCGCGGGGCGGGCACGCGGACGCGGTGTCCGGGCTGCGGGCGGCGGCGAGCGGGGCGAAGCTCACCCACCTGCCGCGCCGGACCGCGCACCTGGGCCTGCTCAAGGCGGCGCTGCGCATGCTGCCGACGAAGCGGCCGGACCTGCTGACCACGAACCGGACCCTCGAGGACTGGCTACGGCGGTCGGGCGCGCCGGTCGACGGCCCGGTGTCCACGGCGCTCGCCCGGCGCTGAGCCCGGCCGGCGGTCGCCGATCCGGTCAGAACGCGTCGAGGCCGAGCTTGACGGCGAGCCCGATCCCGGCCAGCGCGATGCCCACCCGCAGCACCCCGGTCGGCAGCCGCCGGGCGAGGACCGGCCCGAGCCGGCCCCCGACGAGGAGCCCGAGGGCCAGCGGCAGGACGGCGGACCACGCGACCGGTCCGAACAGCGCGAACCCGACGGCGGCGACGGCGTTCGCGCCCCCCGAGAGCACGTTCTTGAGCCCGTTGGCCTGCAGCAACGACACCGGGAGCGCGACGAGCAGCAGCGCCAGCTGCAGCACCCCGGAGGCGGCGCCGAAGTAGCCCCCGTAGACGGCGACCGCGAGCATCCCGATCACGACCGGCGCCGTCGTCGGGCCGGAGGTCTCGGCGGCGGCCGTCCGGATCCGCGGCTGGAGCAGCAGCACGATCGACGCGCCGCCGACGAGGAACGGCACGATCCGCTCGAACCCGCCGGCCGGGGTGATCAGCAGGAGTCCGGCCCCGGCGGCGCCGCCGACCAGGCTGATCGGCAGCAGCCGCTTCACGTGCCGGCCCTGCCCGGCCAGCTCCGGCCCGGACCCGGCCACCGACCCGACGCTGTTGGCCAGGAGCGCGACGGTGTTCGTGACGTTCGCCGTCGTGGCGGGCAGACCGGTCGCGAGCAGCGCCGGATAGGAGAACAGCGACGCCAGGCCGGCGATCGAGCCGGACAGCCCCGCCGCGATCCCGGCGACCACGAGCAGCGCGAACGTGCCGGCGGTCATGCGGTGGGCCTTCCGGATGCGGGGGCGGTCGACCGACCCTAGGGATCAGCCGGGGGCCCGGAGCCGTGTTCGTGGCCGGAGTCTCACGGCTCGCGGCCGGCGTCGGCGAGCAGGGCCCGGGCCCGCGCCGCCGCGAGATCGACGAGGGCGGCGAGCACCCGAGGTTCCTCGACCCCGACCCCGCCCCCGTCGTCGGGCCGGTCCGGCGGCCGGGCCGTCCCGCCCGGCGAGCTCCGCCAGCAGCGTCTCCCGGTCCAGGCCGCGGGCGAGGAGCAGTAGGAACGGGTCCGCGTCGAGCAGCCAGGAGACCTGGTAGCACAGGGCGGCGGCGTGCCGGCAGGGATCGCCCCAGTCCGGGCAGCCGCAGCTGCCCTCGAGGTCCCCGATCCCCGGCAGCAGGGCGACGTCCGCGGCGGCCGCGGCACGGACCAGCTCCCGCGGGACCTCCCCGGCCAGCAGCGCGGCGAGGTGCCCCGCCTCCGCCGCGGCCCGGTCCAGGAACCGGGCCCGGCCTGCCTCGTCGAGGACGGCGAGCGTCACCGCCACGACGTACACGGCCTGCTCGTCGGGGTCCTCGGCGACGGTCGTGATCCGGCCGGGGGAGACCGTGATCGGCCCCAGCAGCCCGCTCCCGGCGAGCCTGCGCCCGCGGCGGAGCTCGGTGAGGTCCAGCGACGTGTCCTCCATCGCCGCTACCCACTCCCGCGCCCACCACGAGCGGCCACGGGTCCCGCCGCGCCGGGCGGGGAACGCGGGGAAGCCCCGTGCGGACGGGCCGCTCATGAGCGCAGCGCCACGAGCTCGGCCAGATCCGCGTCGGAGAGCCCGGTGAGCGCGGACTCCACGCCGCTGCTCAGCACCGAGTCCGCCAACGCCCGCTTCTCGCGCAGCATCGTGGCGATCCGGTCCTCCAGGGTGCCCTCGGCGACGAGCCGGTGCACCTGCACCGCCCGCGTCTGCCCGATCCGGTGGGCGCGGTCCGTCGCCTGGTCCTCGACGGCCGGGTTCCACCAGCGGTCGTAGTGCACGACATGATCGGCGCGGGTCAGGGTGAGGCCGGTCCCGGCGGCGCGCAGCGAGAGCAGGAAGACGGGGAAGCCACCGGCCTGGAACTCGTCGACGAGCTCCGTGCGCCGCGCGACGGGCGTGCCGCCGTGCAGCAGCCGGGTCCCGATCCCGCGGCCCGCGAGATGGCGCTGCAGCAACCGGGCCATGGTGACGTACTGGGTGAAGACGAGCACCCCGCCGTCCGGCCGGGCGTCGAGCAGGGCGTCCAGCAGCTCGTCGAGGGCGTCGAGCTTGCCGGAGCGGCCGGTGAGCGGGCCGTCGGTCTCACCGAGGTACTGGGCCGGGTGGTTGCAGATCTGCTTGAGCGCGGTGAGCAGCGCCCCGATCGCGCCCCGCCGGGCGATCCCCTCGCTGCCCTCGACGCGTCCGGTCAGCTCCGCGACGGCGGCGGTGTAGAGCCCGGCCTGTTCGCGGGTGAGGCCCACCGGGGTGTCCGTCTCGGTGCGGGCGGGCAGTTCGGGGGCGATGCCGGGGTCCGTCTTGCGGCGGCGCAGGAGGAACGGGGCGACGAGCCGGGCCAGGTCCGCGGCCCGCTCCGGCTCCCGGCCGGACTCGATCGGCTCGGCCCATCGCCGGCGGAACGCCGCGGGCGCGCCCAGCAGGCCGGGCGTGGCCCAGTCCAGGATCGCCCACAGGTCCGTGAGGCGGTTCTCGACGGGGGTGCCGGTGAGGGCGACCCGGGCCACGGCGTCGATGCCCCGCAGCGCGCGGGCGGTCTCCGAGCGCGGGTTCTTGACGTTCTGGGCCTCGTCGGCGACCACCAGGTCCCAGGTGTGTGCCGTGAGGGGCGCGGGATCGCTGCGCAGCGTGCCGTAGGTGGTGAGGACGACACCGCGTTCCGGCAGGGTGCGTTCGGTGCCGTGGAAGCGGAGGACGGGGGTGCCCGGTGCGAACCGCGCGAACTCCCGCTCCCAGGTCCCGAGCAGCGACGCGGGGCAGACGATCAACGTCGGGTCCGCGGCAGCACGATGCAGGTGCAGAGCGATCACCGTGACGGTCTTGCCGAGCCCCATGTCGTCGGCGAGGCAGGCGCCGAGGCCGACCCCGGTCGTCCGGGCCAGCCAGTGCAGGCCCCGGAGCTGGTAGTCCCGCAGCGTCGCGGTGAGGGCCCGCGGCACCTCGACGGGCTCCGGTTCCCGGCCCAGCGCCTCGCGCAGCCCTGCCACCCAGCCCTCGGCGTCCACGGCGATCGCGGTGCCGTCGACGTCGAGCGTCCCGCCCAGCGCCGCGCCGAGGGCCTCGCCCCGGCCGAGCGGGGCGAGCTCCCGCTTGCCGGCCCGATCCGACAGCGCGGGCGCGACGAGTGTCCACTCCCCGCGGAGCCGGACGACCGGCCGACGGGACGCGGCCAGCTCGTCGAGCTCGGCGGGGGTGAGCGGGCTGCCGCGCAGGCTGAGCCCCCACTCGGCGCCGATCCCGGGGCCGTCCGCCTCCCGCCCGACGACGACGCGGGCCGCCAGCCCGCCGACCATCTCCCGCGGCCAGTGCACCGGCACCCCGTCCGCGGTGAGCGCGGCCGCGGCGGTCTCCAGGAGTTCCGCGAGATCACCGTCGTCGAGATCCACCGCGTCCGGCACCGGCCGGGACAGCAGCCCGTGCAGCGGTGCCCAGACCTCGGCCGCCCGCCGGATCGCCAGCACCGCGTCGATCCGGTGCCGCGGGGCGAACCCGGCGGGCCGGGCGGCCCAGAGCTGCGCGGCGTCCGCGACCGCGCCCCCCACGTGCACCTGGACGACCGCCGACCACCCGGGCAGGGCCGGGTCGCGGGGCGCGTCGACCCGCAGGGAGATGCTCGCCTGGTCCGCCGCCTCGACCGCGTCGACCCGTCGGGGTGTGGTGCCGGCGTACGGCCCCTCCGCGCCGGATGAGCGGGGGAGGGCGTCCGCGACGGCGTCCAGCAGGTCCCGGTCGTCGTGCTCGCCGAGGACCCGCCACGAGGCGATGCCCGACGGGGAGACGGAGGGCTCGATCCGCCCGGCCGCCACCAGCCGGAGTGCCCGTTCGGCCAGCCGTGGCCACCGGCCGTCCGGGAGCGCGAGCAGGACCGGCAGGGCATCGAGGATGCCGAGCTGCTCCCCGGCCAGGTGGACGACGCCGTCCCGGGGCGGATCGGCAGGGGAGAAGCGGGGATCGAGGTCCGGCTCGTGGGTGATGGGAGGCCTCCCGAGGCAGTCGGCACGGCAGGGACGGTGTTCAAACTTGAACAAGACGGTCGAGTCTGCCCGCCGCCCTGGCGTCGAGGCAAATCACTGCCGGTGATCGACGGCGGCGGTACGTGCCGTTCCCACGTCCGCAGCGGCTGATCATTATAATGTCATCGATTCATTGACGCCAACGGATTGTCGATCAATCGATGACCACAAAAACAGCAAGGACAAGGCTGGCCGAGCCGGCCCGCGGGGGAGTGGGTCAGCGCGCGGCGTGCGCCCAGCTGCCCGGGATGCCGACCGAGCCGGGTTCGCCGGCCATCGCGTACATCCCGGACTCGAGCCGGTCGATCAGCCCACGGGTCCACCCGGCCCCGCCCGCGGCGGAGCCGGCCCAGAGCCCGAACAGCTCGCGGTCGTGCGGCGGGCCCGCCCACCCGTCGAGCTGGGCCGTCGCCTTGTCCCGCAGCGCCTCGCAGCTCACGAGCCGCTCCCGGAGCAGGATCAGGGCCTCGTCCCGGGTGAGCGCGGGGAGGAGGGCGAGCGCCGAACCCAGCATGTCCGGGCGGTGCTCCGGGCGGCGGAGCGCATCGCGCAGCAGGCGCAGGAACTCGGCCTCGCCGCGCTCGGTGAGCTCGTAGTCCGTGCGGCCGGGGACCTCGTCGTGGTCGAGCAGCTGTCCGGCCTTCACGCCGGCCCGCAGGGCGTGGTAGATCGACCCCCACTTGACGGTCGCCCACTCGTCGGCGCCCCAGGAGAGCAGGTCGTTGCCCACGCGGTAGCCGTGTACGCGGCCGTAGCCGCGGACGACCCCGAGCACGAGGAGGCGGGTCGCGGACACGAGGCCACCCTAACGAGGCCCGGCGGCCCACGGCCGGACGTCCCGATCGGGCGAACTCGGCCGTCCGGGCTCGACGAAGATCACCTCGACGCGGTGCGATCGTTGTCCGACGCAACCCACGCGCCTCCCCGGCCGTCTGAAGATCAGGTGCCGGCAGCATCCCGGTCGGCACCCGTCGGGCCACGAGTCCGATGTCGGGGAGGGAAGGACACGAACATGAGCAGCATGAACACGAGAATGAAGATCGGCGCGGTGGCCCTCGCGGCCGTCGGCGCCCTGGCGGCCGGCTGTTCGAGCGGCGGCACGGACGAGGTCAACGGCGGGGTCACCGTGCCCAGCGCGAGCCAGACCGCGGTGCCGGGCCCGTCCGCCACCACGGCCGCGCCGACCGCCCAGCCTGCGGCCGCACCGGCCTCGGGCGGCGGGGCCCTGGACCCGCCGAACTGCGCCACCGGCAACCTGAAGGTGACCGCGGTCGACGGCGACGCCGCCGCGGGCTCGCGGTTCGTCACGCTCGCCTTCCAGAACACCGGGTCCGCCCCGTGCCAGCTCCGGGGCTTCCCGGGCGTCTCCTACGTCACCGGGGACACTGGGCAGCAGGTGGGCGCGGCCGCGGCGATGAGCGGCCCGCGCGGCGGCGAGGTCCGCCTCGCTCCCGGCGGCTCGGCGGGCGCGGTACTGCAGATGGCGCAGGCGGGCAACTTCGATCCTGCCGCCTGCACGCCGACGGCCGTGCGGGGACTGCGGGTCTACCCGCCCGGCGAGAAGGCGTCCGCGTTCGTCCCGCTGGAGACCACCGGCTGCGCGGGCACCACGCCGTCCCCGCAGCTGCAGGTCCAGACGATGACCGCGCGGTAGACCGGACGGGGACGGCGGCCGCTCGACGGCGAGCCGCACGCCGATCTCGCGGGGCCCGGTTGAGCCTCCGGCGCCATCCCCAGGATGCGCCGGAGGCCGGCCGGGCCGGGTGAGCCCGCCGAGGGGACCTCACCGGAGGCAAAGTCCGCTCGCGGCGGACACCGGTGTCAGGCGTACAGCCCGCCGAGGCCTTCGTAGTCCTCCCAGGGCGGCAGGGGCGCCCCGGTGAGCGAAGCGGCCAGCCGGTCAAGGTAGAAGTGCCACCCCGGGCCGATGTCCGCCGGGGTCATGCCCTCGGGGACGAGCTGGTCGAACACGAGAAGGGTCCCGCCGTCGTCGGGGGAGAGGGTGACGGTGATCCGCCACGGCTCGGCCTCCTCCGCTGGGCCCACCTCCACGACGAGCCGCTCGGGCGGCACGCATTCCAGGATCGCGACCGTCGAAGGCGGCCCGTCCGGGTCCTCGGCCACCATGACGAGCCGGACCGTCCCGCCGACGCGGCCGGTGCCGGTGTAGGTGCCGAACCAGCGGCCCAGCCGGTCGGACTCGGTCACCGCGGACCACACCTCGTCCACGGGATCGGGCACGAGCCGCCGGAACGTCACGCGATGCCGCCCGTCGGTGGGGGACACGGTACCGGCGGGGGTCGTCACGTCCGACATGGCGAGAATCTAGCAGCAGTCACTTATATAAGCGACACGCGGGATCATCCGGACCCGGCGGAATTTAACGACGGGCCCCGCCTGAACGCTCATCAGGTACGGGGTACCACTGCGGCCCGTGTTCCGGCCGGCGAGGGGGTTCGACCGGAACACGGGTTCGCCCCTGCTACCGGGCCCGAGCCGTCCGTGGACGGCGAACGGTCATGCCCAGCGGACGACGTCCGAGTGCGCGAGCCGCGGCAGGCGGGGGAACCAGGCGTCCGGCCCCGGGTGCCCGATGTTGACCACGAGCAGCGCGCGGTGGCGCCCTCCGGGGAAGAACTCCGCGGTCACGCCGCCGACGTCGAAGCCGGCCATCGGTCCGGTCGCCAGGCCGTGGGCGCGGGCCGCCAGCAGGAAGTAGCCGATCTGGAGCGTGGCGTTGAAGGTCGCCATGGCGGAACGGCCCTCGCGACCGTTGGCCTCGAAGGCGTCCTTCATCTCCGGCCGGATCGGGAAGGTCTGCTCGGTGAACTCGTGGAAGTCCAGGTCCGCGGCGAAGATCGCGGTGACCGGCGCGGCCTCCACCTTGCCCCGGTTGCCCTCGGACATCAGGGGGAGCAGCCGCTCCTTGCCCTCCGGCGTCCGCACGAACGTCACGCGCACCGGCTGGGTGTTCGCGGCCGTCGGCGGCCACTTCGCGAGGTCCCAGACCGACGCCAGGGTCTCGTCGGCGACGGGCTCGTCGGAGAAGGTGTTCGCGGTGCGGGCCTCGGTGAACAGGACCTCGCGACCGGCGACGTCGAGCAGGGGGAGCGCGAGCGAGGTCTCGGGGGACGTGGTGGTCATGTCTTCTCGAAGTTCCGCAGGGAGGCCGTCATTCCGGGCCGGGCCGTGGCGTCAATCACTTGACATCGAAGAGTTCAACTCTCAATCACCCGTTCCTGGACGACTGCCCCGGCAGTCCGGCGTGTTCGGTCCGGGTCAGCTAGGGAGTCGATCGAGGACGGTGCGGATCTCCGCGTCGCTCAGCGGGATGCGGAAGTCCCCGCGCAGGGTGGCCGCGAGCTCACCGTCGTCGAGCGTGCGGCTCTTCTCCGCCCCCTGGGCGTCCGTGGTCACGAGCACCCGGTCCCGCAGGACGTGCCGGGTGATCTCGTTCTTGCGGATCGCGAGGAGGTGCCCGACGAACGGGGAGGCCGGGTAGGTCGACGTGAAGTGGTTGGCCATCCGCACGTCACTCACGTGCTGGGGCTCCTCGGTGACGCGGTAGAGGGTCTCCCAGCGCCCGTCCGGGCGGTGCTGGCGGTGCTCCCAGACCCCGTCGTCGGCGAGGACGAGGCCGTGCAGCCAGGTGCCCTGGGTGGCGGTCGCACCGTCGTGCCAGGGCAGGGGCCACAGCAGCCCGGAGCCGAAACCGACGTCCGCGAACCACCGCTGTTCACCGGCCCGGACGTCCAGCGTCATGTGGGTGCGTGGCCCGGGCCGGGTCCGGTCGTCGCCGACCCTCGCGAGCAGGCGGTGCACGGTGAAGCCGAGTCGCACCAGCACGGCGGAGAACAGGGTCCCGTGCTCGTAGCAGTAGCCGCCGCGCCCGCGGTCGACGAGCTTGGCGGCGACGGCCGGCAGGTCCACGTCGACACCGCGGCCGAGGAGGACGTCCAGGTTCTCGAACGGGATCGACGCGACGTGGGCACGGTGCAGCCGGGACAGCGTCGCGCCGTCCGGCGGGAGATCCCCGGCGACGCCGATCCGTGCGAGGTACCCGGCGACGTCGAGCCGACCGACGTCCCACTCGTCCGGGCTCATGCAGAGGTCCTGCAGGTGACCGCCATGACTCGAACCTAGGGCACCGCCGCCCGGCCGGTCACCCGGTTCCGGCGGCCCCGCGGCCCGTGGCCTCCGCCCCCTTCTGCTGAGCGGCTCGATCGATTAACGTTCGTTCGTTCAGTACTTCGAGGAGGCCGCATACATGTCCGTGGTGGAGAAGAGTCGTCCGCGTGAGGGCGTCGTCCAACTGACCCTGAACCGGCCCGAGCGGCTCAACGCGCTCGACGCGGAGATGGTCCGGACGCTGTCCGAGACCCTCACCGAGCTGGCGACCGACCGCACCTGCCGCGTCGTCATCCTCACCGGCAGCGGGCGGGGCTTCTGCGCCGGGCTGAACCTGACCGGCTACGACGACGGCCCCTCCACGACCGAGGGGCGCAACCCGATCGACGGGCTGGCCCGTCAGCGGGAGATCGCGCAGCTGGCGATCCAGCTGCACCAGCTGCCGCAGCCGGTGATCGCCGCGATCAACGGTCCCGCGGCGGGCGGGGGACTGGCCCTCGCGCTGGCGAGTGACATCCGGATGGCCGCCGAGCCCGCGATCTTCGCGGTCGGGTTCATCCGGGCCGGGTTCTCCGCCTGCGACATCGGCCTGTCCTGGCTGCTGCCGCGGATCGTCGGCACGGGCCGGGCCCATGAGCTGATGTTGACGGGCCGCCGGGCGAAGTCGGACGAGGCGCTGCGGATCGGGCTCGTCACCCACGTCGTGGATCCCGCCGAGCTGCTCGAGGCGGCCTACGCCGAGGCCGCGGAGATCATGCTCAACCCGCCGTTCTCGGTGGAGCTGACCAAGCAGGGCATGTGGGCGTCGGTGGAGAACTCCAGCTTCACCGGTGCGGTCGAGTTCGAGAACCGCCAGCAGATCCTCACCAGCATGACCTCGGACCGCGACGAGGCCACCCAGGCCTTCCTCGAGAAGCGGCCGCCGGTGTACCAGCGCCGCTGATGCGGTGATCGCCGTTCGGGCGCCGCGAGCCGTGGTGGACGCGGTCCGGTGCTCCCGAACGGCGATCAGGGGGGTCCCGCTGGGGCGGCCCCCACACTGCGAACTGTCATAACGTCGATTATCGGTTCATTGCCGGAGGCTGCCCGGCCAGCGGATCCGGGCCCCGTCCTGTCATGAGACACGCGGACCCCGGCCGTCCGGGCGGCTGCTGCGGGCCGGGTGGACGATTCTTCCGACTCCGAATCGTCACCGGAATATGGATTCCATTCACCTTGCGCGCCGCCGGCGGGCCGCACACCGTCCTTAGCGTCGTTGTCGTGACAGCACAGGCGTCCGGACCCCAGGTCGACATGCTCGAGTTCCTCCGGGCACGCGTGCCGAGCCTGTCCGCCAGCGGCCGCCGGATCGCCGAGACGGTGCTCGACGATCCCGAACGGGTCCTGACGATGTCCGCCGTCCGGCTCGGCGAGGCCTCGGGAAGCTCGGTGGGCTCGGTCGTCCGGTTCTGTCACAGCCTGGGCATCGCGAGCTTCAAGGACTTCAAGCTGCGGCTCGCGGCGCAGACGGGCTGCCCGGGCTGCCGGTGCGCCCGGGTGCCGGCCGGTTCCCCGGCAGGCCGGGACACGATCGACGACGTGTTCGCGATCACCATGGACGGGCTGTCGCGGGCGATCGACAGCGTCGACCGCGCGGCCATCACCCGGGCCGCCGTCGCGATGCGGACCGCGCGACGGATCCTGATCCCCTCGTCGGGCTCGTCGCAGCCGGTCGCGACGGCCCTCGGGGCCTGGCTGAGCTGGTCCGGGTCGTCCGTCGCGTACCCGACCGACGCACCCGGGCGCGGCTGGCGGCTCACCGGTCCGGGTGTGCCGGCCGGCGAACCCGTCCACCTCGAGGTCACCGGCCTCGGCGACCGGTTCCTCGCCGCGCGCGCCGACCTCGTCGGCGACTACCCGACCGGCATCGACGTGCTGTTCGTGACCGACGCCGGCACCGTCGCCGGGATCCCCCGGACCACCCGGATCGAGGTCGCCTGATGTACGCCGGAACGAACAAGGGCGGCACCGAGGCGATCGTCGCCGCGGAGCGGCTCGTCCTCGACCGTCGCGCCCGGCTCGACAGCGGCCTGACCGCGGACGCCGTGGTCGAGAGCTTCCCGCTCGCGATCGACCGCGTGATGGGTGAGGGCGGGCTGTGGGATCCGGACACCGCGGCCGCGGCCTTCCGGCAGGCCAACGGCGATCTCTCCGAGGCGGTGCACCTGATCCGGGCCCACCGCTCCACCCTCCCCCGCGTCGCGTTCAGCGACCCGATCGATCCCCGGGAGATGGAGCTGCTGCGGCGGGTGGTGTCGACCCAGCGCCGGCCCGACGGGCCGATCCTGCTCGGCGAGACCGTCGACTACACCGCGCGCATCCTGCACGACGGGCCGGACCTGCCGTTGCCGGTCGTCGAGGAGCGCGACGGGCCGCCCCCGGAGCACCCCGCCGACGGCCCGTTCCGCCGCTACCGGGACTACCTCGCGGACCGGGGCGTGCTCGTCGACCGGTCCGGGGCCGAGGACGAGGAGCCCTTCGACATCCAGATGGTCGCGCCCCGGCTGCCGGCCCACCGTTCGGCCTGGCTGTCCGCGATGGCCCAGGCGGACACCGGGGCGTTGATCACCATCTGGTACCAGTCCGTGCTGGGTCCGGACGGCTACGCCGCGGAGGCGGTCACCCTCGGCGAGGTCCGCCACGGGCGGCTGCCGGTGCGGGTGCGCCACCCGCACACCGGCGAGCCGGTCGAGATCGGCCGGGTCCGGGTGTCGGAGACCGAGGCCGTCGCCCACCTCGGCGAGCTGCGCGGCGAGGATCCGACGACCTACGACGTCGGCTACGCGATGGCGTTCGGGCACAACGAGCGCAAGGTCATCGCCGCCGCCTCGCTGGACGTCTCCCTCGTCCGGTTCAAGGGCAGCGAGACCGGCAGGCGGCTGGAGCAGATCGTCCTGCACACCACGGACGGGTTGGCCGCGAGCGGCTTCCTCGAACACCTCAAGCTCCCCCACTACGTCACCTTCCAGTCCGGCCTGGACGCGGCTGCCGCCGCCCGCGCCGAGGCGCGGGCCGAGCTCGACCGGTTGCTCGCCGACGTCACCGGCGCGGCGGCCGAGCCCGTCGCAGAGCCCGGCCCGGACCCCGTCGCAGAACCAGTCGAAGGAGCCACGGCATGACCCTCCAGAGCCAGGCAGGGCAGCCCGCCGCGCTCGCCGCGCTGCTGCCCGCGGACCCGCACGAGGGCAGGCCGGTGGTGATGGACGAGCAGGCCAAGCGCGAGGTGCGCCGGGGCGTGCTCGCCGGCGTCTGCGTGCCCGGCTACATCGTGCCGTTCGGGTCCCGCGAGATGCCGGTGGCCCGCGGCTGGGGGTCCGGCGGGCTGCAGGTCACCCTCGCGATCGGCGGCCCCGAGGACAGCGTGAAGGTGATCGACCAGGGCGACGAGGAGGGCGTCAACGCCGTCAATCTGCGCCGGTTGATCGTCGGCACGCTCGGCAGCCGCGCCACCGCCGACACCGCCGACGCCAGTATCGTGCAGTCCCGCCACCGGGTCCCGGAGGAGTACCTGGGCGAGGACCAGGTCCTGGTGCTGCAGGTGCCGCAGTCCGAGCCCCTGCGCCAGGTGGAGAAGTCCGTCTACGAGTGCAAGCGCCGCCACGCCGAGGGGGACTACGCGAAGATGTGGGTCGCGCTCTACGAGCGCCTCGCCCTCACCGGCGTCATGGGCACCGGCACCGGGCACCCGGTGATGGTGCACGGGCGCTACCTCATGGCGCCGAGCCCGATCCCCCGCTGGGACATCCCGCGGCTGCACCGCAGCGACCACCTCACGATCCTCTGCCACGGCCGGGACAAGAAGGTCTACGCGGTGCCGCCGCACACCGCCGTGGACCCGCTGACCTTCGACGACGTCCCGTTCGAGGTCGAGCACATCGAGGGCGTCGCCTGCGCGAAGTGCGGCACCGCGGAGTCGTTCATGGTCGAGACCCGGACCGGCGAGTTCATCTGCTCCGACGTGCAGTTCTGCCTGAAGGTGCGGGCGGGCCTGGCCGACCTGGACCGCCACGACCGGCTCGTCCCCCGGCACTACTACCCGGACCCCGCGCGCCGCGTCCGCTCCTTCGTGCCCGCGGTGGGCACCCGCCGCGTCCCGGGGCCAGCGGGCATCACCGCACCGGGCGAGGACTGGTCGCTCAAGGTCGAGGACCTGGGCAAGGTCTACCCGGGCTCCCGGGGATCCAGCGAGGTCGTCGCCGCCCGGGAAGTGAGCTTCGACGTGGCGCCCGCAGAGGCCCTCGGGGTCATCGGCGAGTCCGGTTCCGGCAAGTCCACCGTGATGCGCTGCATCATCGGCGACGAGCTCGGCGCGACCGGCGCGGTGCGCATCGGCGCGGTCGAGGAGGGCCGGGCCAACCTGCTGGAACTCTCCCCGCCGGCGCGCCGCCGCCTGCGGACCCACGTGCTGAGCGTCGTCCACCAGGACCCGGCGCTGGGCCTGGACCTCGGCGTCTCGGCGGGCGGCAACATCGCCGACGCGCTGATCGCCGCGGGGTGGCGGTCCTACCACGACATCCGGCGCCGCGCCGCGGAGCTGCTCGACCGCGTGGAGGTGCCGCTGGGCCGCATGGACGACGTGGTGGGCCAGTTCTCCGGCGGGATGCGCCAGCGGGTGCAGATCGCGAAGGCGCTGGCGACCGATCCGCAGGTGCTCCTGCTCGACGAGCCCACGACGGGCCTGGACGCCTCCGTCGCCGCGGGCGTGCTCGACCTGCTGCGCGAGCTGCTCGCCGAGCGGGAGCTGGCGGTCGTGGTGGTCAGCCACGACTTCTCGGTGATCGACGCGCTGACCGACCGGGCCGTGGTGATGCGGCAGGGCCGCATCGTCGAGGCCGGGCTCACCGACCAGCTCTTCGCCGACCCCCACCACCCCTACACCCAGCAGCTCGTCGCCGCCGCGCGCAGCTGAGCCCGAGAGGCGATCCATGACCGACGAACCGACGCGGCCGATCCTCACCGTCCGCGGCCTGAGCAAGTCCTTCACCCTGCACGCGATCGACCGCAGCGTGGTCTCGCTGCGGTCGGTGTCGCTGACCCTGAACCGCGGGGAGCACCTGGCCCTCGCGGGGGCGAGCGGCGCGGGCAAGTCCAGCCTGCTGCGCTGCATCCACCGCAACTACCTCCCGGACGCGGGATCGGTCGTCCTGCACGACGGCGACCGGGAGATCGACCTGACCACGCTCGGCGACCGCAGCATGGCCCGGCTGCGCGGGCGCGACTTCGGCTACGTCTCGCAGTTCCTCAAGGCTCCGCCCCGGCAGGGCCCGTTGCGGCTGGTCACGGCCGCGGCGCTGCGCCGCGGGCTGGACGCCGCCGCCGCGGGGGACGCGGCCGCGGAGTCTCTCCGGGCGCTGGGCGTCGAGGAGCGGCTGTGGGAGGTCGACTGCAGCGTCCTGTCCGGCGGGGAGCGGCAGCGGGTGAACCTCGCCGCGGGCACCGTGAGCCCGCCGCGGCTGCTGCTGCTCGACGAGCCGGTCTCCGCCCTCGACCCGGCCAACCGGGCGCTGGCCCTGGCGGTGATCGAGGACCTGCGCCACCGCGACGTCAGCGTCCTGGCGATCTACCACGACATGGGGATCATCCGGCGGGTCGCGAGCCGGGTGCTGCTCATGGAGGACGGCGCCATCACCGCCGAGGGCACGGTGGACGAGGTGCTCGGGGCCGGGCACCGGGCGCTCGGCGAGGTGTACGCGTGAGCGGCGCCGCGGTCACCCTCCCGGACGACCCGGCGGCGGGCGTCCGGCCCGCTGGGGGGCCCGGCGGCTGGCCGCTGGGCCGCACCCCGGCCTCCTACGTGATCACCGACGTCCGCGTCGTGCTGCCCGGCCGGGTCACCGGGGCCTCGGCCGTCGTGGTCGAGGACGGGCTCATCGCGGACGTGGTGGAGGGCGGCACGGGCCTGCGCGGGGACGTCGACGGGACCGGGCTGCTGCTCCTGCCGGGGCTGATCGACGTGCACAGCGACGCCCTCGAACGGGAGCAGGCGCCGCGGCCGAGCGCGCAGCTCACCTGGGACTTCGCGCTGACCTCGTTCGAGGCGAAGACGGTGGCGGCCGGGATCACCACGATCTTCCACGGCGCCGGGTTCCACACCAAGGTCTCCGCGGGGCATGCCCGGCGGCCGTCGGCCGCCCTGGAGCTGTGCGCGGCCGTCGACGGGTTCACCGGCGGGCGGGTCGACCACCGGGTGCTGCACCGGTTCGACGTGCGGGCCGCCGACGGGGCGGACCTGCTCCGCGAGCGGCTGCGCCGGCTCTCCCCCGGGACGGGCCGCATCCTGCTCTCCCACGAGGACCACACCCCCGGTCAGGGGCAGTACCAGGACGTCGCCCATTTCGTCGACGCGCTCGTCGCCGGGGGCGAGGACCGGGAGACGGCCACCCGGCGCGTGCGCGAGCGCATGGCGGAGG
>JAOZVV010000199.1 GCA_025869365.1 Pseudonocardia sp. | reverse complement strand
GCGCGGGGGTGGGGGGGGGGGGGGGGGGGGGGGCGGGGGCCGGGCCGGCGTGACGGCGCCCGTCCCCGCGGGGTCAGCCGACGGACAGGGTCGTCAGATCGGCGAACCAGGACTGCGGCTGGACGAAGCCCTTGACGTCCGGGCGAGCACCCGCGGGTTCTTGTCGTCCACCACGACCAGCCACGGCGCGTCCTGGCCGAGGATCGCCGCCACCTGCGCGTAGATGTCCGAGCGCGCCTTGTCGTCGAGCACGGTCTTGGCCTTGGCGAACAGGGCGTCGACCTGGGGGTTGGAGTACTTGCCCGCGTTGGAGGTCGACGTCGTGCCGAACCAGGTCCCCCAGAACCCTTCCTGCTGGTAGGACAGCGAGATGTTCAGCGCGTCGGCGTCGTCCGGGATGTTGCCGGCGAAGAAGTCGTTGAGCATCGCGGCCCACTCGATGGGCTTGAGCTCGACCTTCACCCCGACCGCGGCGAGGTCGGTCTGCAGCGCCGTGTTCATCGGCGTCGGGACCATGTTCCCGGAGCCGCTGGTCGGGTAGGACAGGGTCATCGTGAAGCCGTTGGGATAGCCCGCCTCGGCGAGCATCTGCTTGACCTTCGCCGGGTCGTAGCCGTAGACGTCGTTGGCCGGGCGGTAGGCGGCGTCGGCCTTGGGGACGAACCCGTCGGCGGGTTCCGCGGTGCCCTTGAGGATGTTGTCCACCAGGGCCTGGCGGTTGATCGCCCAGTTCAGGGCCTCGCGCACCTTCTGGTTGTCGAACGGCGCCTTGCGCATGTTGTAGACCCACGGCCAGATGTGGTTGTAGGAGTTCGTCAGCACCTGGAAGCCCTGCGACGACAGGCTCGGCACGTCGTCCGGCGGCGGGACCTCGATCCAGTTGACCTCGCCGGACCGCAGCGCGGCCACCCGCGCCGTCGGGTCCGGGATCGGGCGCAGGATCACCTTGTCGACCTTGGGGGCGCCGTTCCAGTACGCGTCGTTCTTGACCATGACCATCCGCTGGCCCCGTTCCAGGGACTCGAACCGGAACGGGCCGGTGCCGACGGGCTTCTCCGCGAAGCCCTGGTTGCCCTCGGCCTTGATCGCGGTCGGGCTGCCGTAGTAGACCGTCGCGAGGTCGCTGGGCAGGTAGGACCAGGGGCCCTTCGTGTCGATCCGCAGCGTGAGGTCGTCGACCTTGGTGAAGCTCTTGATCCCCGAGATCGAGAGGCCGCCCTGCGCGTTGAGCTCGGGGTAGTAGTGGTCGGTGCCGGTGTCGATGTAGCGCTCCAGGTTGAAGATCGCCGCATCGGCGTTCCACGGGGTGCCGTCGTGGAACGTGACGTTCGGCCGGAGCTTGAACGTCCAGCTCGTCAGGTCGGCGTTGGGCTCCCAGGACTCGGCCAGGTCCGGGACGATCTTCGGGATCTGGTCGCCCTTGGTCAGGTCGAACCGGGTGAGGCCGTCGAAGAGCTGGTTGGCGACGAAGCGCAGCCCCTCGTAGCCCTGTCCCTGGGCCAGGCCGGTGTCGAGCACCGGGATGTCCGACGCCGTCATGGCGATCACGAGGGTGTTGTCGCCGCCTCCCCCCGCCGAGGTGGCGCTGCCACCACAGGCGGCGAGCACCACGGCCAGCACCGCGCCGAGCGCGGTCGCGAGGAGACCACGGCTGCGCCTGGTCCGGGCCGTGCGGGACCGTTCGGCAGGTCGATCGGGAGCGCGGGAGCTGGACACGGGTGTCGTCCTCTCGGGGGGTTCGGAACCTCTGGGCGGGAACGTCGGCAGCACAGGGACATCAGCAGGGCAGGGAGCATCGGCCGGCGGCACCTGTGCCGACGGGGAACGGGGACGGACGAGCGCCCGAAGGGCTAGCCGGGCACGGACGGGGCGGGGTCGGCGGTGTCGGCCGGCGCGGCCCGGGGCGGCACCGTCGGCGGCGGGAGCATCTGCGCCACGGCGTGGTCCGGGCGGCCGACGTGCACGCACGCGGCCGTGTGCCCCGGGGCCGCGTCCGCGAGCGCGGGCCAGTCCGTCGCGCAGACGTCCTCGGCGATCGGGCACCGCGTCCGGAAGCCGCATCCCGACGGCGGGGCCGCCGGGTTGGGCAGCTCGCCGGAGAGCACGATCCGCTCCTGCCCCCGCCCGGGCGTCGCCGACAGCAGCGCGACGGTGTACGGGTGCTGCGGCTCGGCCCACAGCTGCCGGGCCGGGGCGAGCTCCACGACCCGCCCGAGGTACATCACCGCGACGCGGTCGGAGATGTGCTCGACGACGGCGAGGTCGTGGGAGATGAACAGGAACGCGACCCCGGTCTCGCGCTGCAGGTCCGCGAGCAGGTTGAGCACCTGCGCCTGGACGCTCTTGTCCAGCGCGGACACCGCCTCGTCGCAGACCACCAGCTCCGGCGAGGTCGACAGCGCCCGGGCGATCGCCACGCGCTGCAGCTGCCCGCCGGAGAGCTCGTGCGGGAAGCGCTCGCTCTGCGCCGCGGTGAGGCCGACGCGGTCGAGCAGGCCGAGCACGCGCTCCCCCCGCTCGCCGCGGGGAACGCCGTGGACCCGCAGGTTGAACTCGATGGAGGCGCGGACGGTGAGCCGGGGGTTGAGCGAGGTCTGCGGGTTCTGCGGGACGACCTGCAGGCGGGCCCGCAGCGCCCGCAGCTCGGGGCGCCGCATCTTCGCCAGCGGCCAGCCGTCGAAGGTGATCTCGCCCTCGTCGGGTGCGAGCAGGCCGAGCAGCATCTTGCCCGTCGTCGACTTGCCGCACCCGGACTCCCCCACCACCCCGAGGGTCTCCCCGCGGCGGACCGAGAGCGAGACGTCGCTGACCGCGCGGACGCCGTTGCCGAAGGTCTTCGTCAGGCCGGTGGCCTCCAGCAGGATCTCGTTCGACCGCGCGCCCATCAGGCGGCCCTGCCCGGCTCGGCCGAGTCCACCGGCCGGGGCGGGTTCGCGACGGGGCAGGCCGCCCCGCGACCGGGGGCGATCCGCAGCAGCGGCGGGTCGCTCTCGTGGCAGGACGCGACGGCTTGCGGGCAGCGCGGCGCGAACACGCAGCCGTCCGGGAACTCGCCGACCCCCGGCGGCGAGCCGACGATCGAGCGCAACCGGCCCCGCTCGACCTCCGGGGTGGGCAGGGACTCCAGCAGCCCCTTCGTGTACGGGTGCCGCGGAGCCGACAGCACGTCGGCCGCGGGTCCCTCCTCGACGAGCTTCCCGGCGTACATGACGCCGATGCGGCCGCCGAAGTCCCCGGCCACGCCGACGTCGTGGGTCACCATCAGCACCGCGGTGCCGAGCCGGTGCTGCAGGTCGGCGAGGAGTTCGAGGATCTGGGCCTGCACCGTGACGTCGAGCGCCGTGGTGGGTTCGTCGGCGATGAGCACCTGGGGGTCGCAGCTCACGGCGAGGGCGATCACCGCGCGCTGGCGCATCCCGCCGGACAGCTCGTGCGGGAAACTCGTCGCCACCCGGGCCGGATCGGGGATGCCGACCGTGCGCAGCAGCTCCTCGGCCCGTGCGCGTGCGGCGCGGCGGGTGTGTTCGATGCCGTGGACCCTGAGCACCTCGGTGAGCTGGGAACCGATCCGCCGCAACGGGTCCAGGGCTCCGGTCGGGTCCTGCGGGATGAGCGCGACCTGCCCGCCGCGGACGCTGCGCAGCTCGGCCTCGGGCAGGTCGAGCAGGTCCCGGCCGCCGAGCTTGACCTGCCCGCCGATCTCGGCCGACGAGCCGTAGAGCCGCATGATCGACCGGGCCGTCACCGACTTGCCGCTGCCGCTCTCCCCGAGCAGCATCATCGTCTCGCCGCGGCGCAGGGTGAACGACACCCCGCGGACGACCTCGGTGCGACGGGTGCGGGAGACGAACGTCGTGCGGAGATCGGTGACCTCCAGGGGCGCCATCTCCGCCGGGGTCGCCGCCGCACCCCCGGGCCCGGCCTCCGGGCGCTCCGCCCTCGGGGTCACCATCGTTCCGGTACCGCTCGCGAGCTCGCTCACGCCCGAACCTCCCCTCGCACGTCGAGCAGGTCGCGCAGGCCGTCGCCGAGCACGTTGAACGCGACGGAGGCGATGAGGATCGCCAGCGCCGGGATCGCCGCGAGGAACGGTGCGCTGTAGATGTACTGTGTGTGGTCGCTGACCATGAGGCCCCATTCAGCGGTCGGTGGGGAGACCCCGAGCCCGAGGAAGCTCAAGCCCGCGGCGTAGACGATGGACAGCCCGATCAGCGCCGTGCAGTAGACGACGACCGGCGGCGCGACGTTCGGCAGGACCTGCCGCAGCGCGATCGAGCCACGACTCGCGCCGCTCGCCCGCGCAGCCTCCATGTAGTCGAGGTCGACGAGCCGCCGGGTCTCCGTCTCGGCGACCCTGGCCACCGGCGGCACCAGGATCACGGCGAGAGCGATGATCGAGTTGGAGACACCCGAGCCCAGCGCCGCGGCGATCGCGATCGCCAGCAGCACCGCCGGGAAGGCGTAGAAGACGTCGAGCGTCCGCATGATGGTCCGGTGGCCCCAGACGCCGGACAGCCCGGCCGTCATGCCGAGCCCGGTGCCGAGCACCGCGGCGAACAGCACCGGGACCAGGCCCGCGAGCAGGGAGAGCCGGGTCCCGACGACCAGCCGGGACAGCACGTCGCGTCCCTGGCCGTCGGTGCCGAACACGTGGCCGGGGCTCCCCACGGCGAGCAGGCGCCTGCTCGTGTCGCCGACGTTCGGATCCCCGACGAGGAACGGGCCGATGACGGCGACGGCGACGATCAGCCCCACCACCACGACGGCGATCCGGGCTGTGGTGCTCATGCGGCGACGGCGCCTGCGCGTGACGCCCGTGGCGGCCGGCGGGCGAGGGGGCGCCACATCGGTGAGTGCGGTCATCGTGCTCTCCTGGGCAGCGGTGGGGAGGTGCGGGGGTGATCAGGTCCGGACACGGGGGTCCACCAGCCCGTGGAGGGCGTCGACGAGAAGGTTGAGCATCACGAACGCGAACGCCGAGACGAGGACACCGGCCTGGATCACCGGCAGGTCCCGCTGGGTGATCGACTGGTAGACGAGCAGCCCGATGCCGGGCCAGGCGAACACCGCCTCCACGAAGACCACGCCCCCGAGCAGGTTGCCGATCTGCAGGCCCGCGACGGTCAGCAGCGAGGGCACGGTGTTGTGGAACGCGTGCGCCATCACCCGGCGCCGCGACAGCCCCCGCGAGTGCAACGCCTCGATGAAGTCCTGGCTCATCACGTCGAGCACCGCCGAGCGGAACATCCGGGCGATGATCCCGGCGGGGACCAGCGCGGCGGTGGCCGCGGGCAGGATCAGGTGGTTGAACAGATCGACGACGCCGCCGCCCGAACTGGGGTTGTACATCCCCGAGACCGGGAACAGGCCCGCCCCCGCCGCCAGATAGATGATCAGCAGCAGCCCGACCGAGTACTGCGGCACGGAGATCGAGAACAGCGCGAAGGCGTTGCCGAGCCGGGCGGCCAGGCTGTTGCGCCGCAGCGCGGTGAGGACCCCGATCCCCACGCCGAGCACGATCGCGAGCACGGCGGCCGCGGCGGTCAGGATCAACGTGTTGCCCAGGGCGTCGAGGACCATCGGGGCGACGTCGGTGCGCCGCGCGATGCTGGTGCCGAAGTCCCCGACGACGGTGTGGGACAGCCACGCCACGTACTGCACGGGCAGCGGGCGGTCGAGCCCCATCCGGCTCTCCAGTGCCGCCCTGGACTCCGGGGTCCCCGTCGGACCGAGCAACGAGGCGATCGGGTCACCCGGGATGATCTTGATCGTGATGAAGATGACGAGCGAGACCCCGAGCAGGATCGGGATCGCCATGGCCAGCCGCTTGCCGATGTAGCCGAGCATCTACTGCACCCCGATCGTTCCGCGGCGGCGGGGCAGCCGGGCGTAGAGGGCGATCCGGTCGCCGCGGACCCTCGCGAAGGCGTACTCGAGCGGGCGGCCGGCACCGTCGCGGACCAGGCGTTCGAACAGCATCAGCGGCGCGCCGGTCGGCACGTCGAGCAGCTCGGCGACGTGCTCGTCGGCGAGGATCGCCTCGACCGCCTGGTCGTTCACCCCGATCTCGTGGCCGGCGCGCTCGTAGAGCGCGTACCAGTCGGGCGCGGTGCGCAGGCAGCCCAGGTGGTCCAGGATCTCCACCGGGACGTAGGCCGTACACGCGTAGTAGGGCTCGTCGCCGAGCACCGTCAGGTACTCGATGACGCCGCACCTCGCCCCCGGCGGCAGCCCCAGCCGCTCCGCGACCCTCGGCGCGGCGCGCTCCTGGCTCACGCTGAGCAGCCGGTGGGAGACGACGTAGCCCTCGGGATCGGGTCCGTGCAGCCGGTTGAACGGGTGGCGCACCTTCGAGGTCACCGAGAACGTCCCGGTGCCCTGCACCCGCCGGACCAGCCCCTCGTCCCGCAGCATCGCGAGCGCGTCGCGCACCACCTGCCGGCTGGCGGAGAAGGCGAGCATCAGTTCGGCCTCGCCCGGCAGCGGCCCGGCGGAGTACTCCTCGTGGATGATTGCCGCCCGCAGCAGGTCGCGGACCCGGCGGGCGGCGCCGCCACGCCGCCTCGTTCGGGGATCCATCCTCGGTTGGCTCATGCGACAACAGTGAGGAGGACCCGTGTCACCTGAAACGGTGATTCCGTAACGCCGGGGTTAAGCCGGAAGAATCACCTCGCTACGTGTTGTCACCTGCGGAAACACGTCGCTGTAGGCTGCGAAACGCGGGATGTGGCGCCGTTCCGCCGGATTGTCCGCACCGTCCCTGACGCGCTGGTACGTCCCCGGACGACGAGCGCCGAGCCGATCACCGCGAGATGTGCGGCGACCGGCTCGGCGTCGGGCGGGCTGTCCGGTTCGACCGGATCAGACGGCGATGACCGTCGGGACGATCATGGGGCGGCGGCGGTAGGTCTCGCCGACCCACTTGCCGACGACCCGGCGCACGCTCTGGGCGATCCGGTGCGTGTCCGTGATCCGCTCGTTCTCGGTGCGCGAGAGCTCGTCCTCCACCAGCGGGAGGACGGCGTCGAGCGCCTTCGGGTCGTCCGAGAAGCCACGGCCGGAGACGGACGGGCGGGACACCGCGCGGCCGGTCGTCCCGTCGATGGCGACGGTGATCGAGATGAAGCCGCCCTCGCCGAGGACGAGCCGGTCCCCCAGCGTCGTCTCGCCGATGTCCCCGACCTGGTTGCCGTCCACGTAGACGCGGCCGACCTCGACCTTGCCGGTGATCGAGGCACGGCCGTCGACCATGTCCACGACCACTCCGTCCTCGGCGATGACCACGCTCTTCTCGGCCACCCCCGTCTTGACGGCCAGCGCCGCGTTCGCCCGAAGGTGCCGCCACTCGCCGTGCACCGGCATGACGTTGCTGGGGCGCACCGCGTTGTAGAGGAACAGCAGCTCACCGGCGGGCGAGTGGCCGGACACGTGCACCTTGGCGTTGCCCTGGTGCACGACGTTCGCGCCGAGCCGGGTCAGGCCGTTGATCACCGCGAAGATCGCGGTCTCGTTGCCCGGGATGAGCGAGCTGGCCAGGACGATCGTGTCCTCGGGCCGGATGATCACGCTGCGGTGATCGCCGCGGGCCATCCGGGACAGCGCCGAGAGCGGCTCGCCCTGGGAGCCGGTGGAGACCAGGACCAGCTGGTCGTCCGGCAGGCGCATGGCGTCGTCGAGGTCGACGAGCAGGCCCTCCGGCACGTTGAGCAGGCCGAGCTCGCCGGCCAGCGCCATGTTGCGCACCATCGAGCGTCCGGCGAAGCAGACCTTCCGGCCGTGGGCGACCGCGGCGTCGAGGACCTGCTGCACGCGGTGCACGTGACTGGCGAAACAGGCCAGGATGATCCGCGACGGCGCCTTGGCGAAGACGTCCGAGATCACCGGGCCGATGTCCCGCTCGGGGGTGACGAAGCCGGGGACGTCCGCGTTCGTGGAGTCCACCAGGAACAGGTCCACGCCCTCGTCGCCCAGGCGGGAGAACCCCGCCAGGTCCGTCAGCCGGCCGTCGAGCGGGAGCTGGTCGAGCTTGATGTCCCCGGTGTGCAGGACGAGCCCGGCGGGCGTGCGGATGGCGACGGCCAGCGCGTCCGGGATGGAGTGGTTGACCGCGAAGTACTCGCAGTCCCAGGGCCCGTGGTGGAGCCGGTCCCCCTCCTTCACCTCGAGCAGGTGCGGGGTGAGCCGGTGCTCCTTGCACTTCGCCGCGACGAGCGCGAGGGTGAACCGCGACCCGACGATGAGCAGGTCCGGCTTCTGGCGCAGCAGGAACGGCACCGCGCCGATGTGGTCCTCGTGGCCGTGGGTGAGCACCAGGACGTCGATGTCGTCGAGGCGCTCCTCGATCGCCCGGAAGTCCGGGAGGATCAGGTCGACGCCGGGCGAGTCCTCGGCGGGGAACAGCACCCCGCAGTCGACGACCATCAGCCGGCCGTCGTACTCGAAGACGGTCATGTTGCGGCCGATCTCGCCGATGCCGCCGAGCGCGAAGATGCGCAGGCCGCCCTCGGCGAGGGCGGGCGGTGGACCGGCGGGGAGCTCCGCGCGGTTGGCGTCCTCGGGGGGCGCCGTGGGGACGGGCCGGTCACGCCGCGACGGGCGGTTTCGGCGATCGGAACGGGACGGTGGGCGGCTCAAGTGATGGCCTCACGTAGGAGTGGAAGGGTGATGGGCGATGCTGTGCTGATGTGGGGCGGTGGCGCACCTACCGGTACGCGACCTCGGCCCCGAGGTCTGTGTGGGTCCGCGTGCCCAGGGCGCCGTGCCCGGGGGTGACGCGACCCGGCGTGCGGTCGGGATCGAGCGCGACGCCGGCAGCCATCAGGTCCGCCGCGATGGCGGCGACCTGCTCGTCCGTCGCCGGGGGCAGGGGCAGGCGGGGGTTGCCGACGTCCACGCCGACGAGCCCGAGCGCGGTCTTCGCGAACACCGCCCCGCCGACCCGCCCCATGGCGCGCAGCAGCGGCAGCATCGCGTAGTGCAGGTTCCGGGCCCGGTCGTGCTCACCGGCCTCGTACGCGTCGAGCATGACACGCAGCCGGTCCGCGACGACGTGGCCGATGACGCTCACGAACCCGACGGCCCCGACGGAGAGCCACGGCAGGTTCACCGGGTCGTCACCGGAGTAGTAGGCCAGCGTGGTGGTGGCCAGCACCTCCGTGCCGACCCGCAGGTCGTTGCGCGCGTCCTTCACCGCCAGGATGCGCGGGTGCTGGGCGAGCCGCTGCAGCGTCTCCAGCTCGATCGGGATGACGCTGCGCGGCGGGATGTCGTAGAGCATGACCGGCAGGTCCGTCGCGTCCGCGACCGCCGTGAAGTGCAGCAGCAGCCCGGACTGCGGCGGCCGCGAGTAGTACGGCGTGACGACGAGCAGCCCGTGCGCGCCCGCCCTCTCCGCCTCGCGGGCGAGGTGCACGCTGTGCCGGGTGTCGTAGGTCCCGGCCCCCGCGACGATCGTGGCCCGGTCCCCCACCGCGCTGACGACGGCCCGGACCAGCTCGGACTTCTCCTCGTCCGTGGTGGTCGGGCCCTCCCCGGTGGTGCCGTTGACGACGAGGCCGTCGTTGCCGAGGTCCACCAGGTGGGTGGCGAGCTCCTCGGCCTTGGCCAGGTCCAGCTCGCCCTCGGCGTCGAACGGCGTGACCATCGCGGTCAGCACCTGGCCGAACGGTCGGCCGGGGGGCCGCGGCAGCGCTGGGGTCGGGCTCATAGGTGCTGACGGTACCGCTCGGACCCCGCGGTCGGTGACTCGAACGTCACCCCCGGCCCGGCGTCACAGGCCGCGGGGCGCCGCCTCGTAGGCCTCCACATCCGTGACCAGGCCCTGGACCTCCACGTTCGCCGCCTGCCGGCCGAACGCGTGCAGCACGAGCTCCCCCGGATCCCCGGCGAGCGTCACCATGCCCTCCCCGGTCCGCACGACGTGCAGCGCGCCCTCGGGCCGCTTGAGCACGACCCCGACCGGGCTGCGCCGGAAGAGGATCTTCCCCATCCGCGTGACCAGCGTCCAGAGCTCCGCGTCCCGCGTCGGGTCGGCCGGGCGGGGCTTCCAGCCGGGCTCCCCGCGGCGGACGTCCTCGTGGTGGACGAAGAACTCCGCGCCGTTGGCCAGCTCGTCGACCTTCCCGATCTTGTACGGCGACCACACCGGGGCGCCGTCGCGCAGCTCGGCGATCATCGACGCCCAGGACGCGTTCGCGTACCCCTGCATCGCCCTGTCCGCCAGCGGCGCCAGCGCCGGCACCAGGATGCCGGGCGCGGCCCAGGGCTGGCGCTCGCGCACGAGCAGGTGGGCGAGCAGGTCACGGCTGGTCCAGCCCGCACAGAGGGTCGGCCGGTCCGGACCGGAGGACTCGAACTCGTCACACAGGGCGGCACGCTCATCGATGGCAAGACTCACCGGACCCACGCTATCCGCGCGGACGCGAATGCACCCGCCGGGCGACCTGGTCCTGGCGATGTGGCACCGGATCGACCCGGCGCCCCCGCACCTCGACGGCCCGCGGGAGCTGCTCGGGGCCCGGCCGCACCGCTGAGGACGGGTCAGCGACAGGGTCCGACGGCCGCCGCGACGGCGTCGTGGTCCGAGCCGGGCAGCTCGACGTGGCGGGCCGCATCGCCGCACCAGCCCCGCCGCACGAGCACGTGGTCGATCCGCAGGAACAGCGGCCGCCACTTCGTCACCGACGTCGGGCCCGTCCAGCCGTCACGCATGGCGTCGACCAGGCCGCCGTCGGCGAGCAGGGTCCGGTAGTCCCGCCCGCGGTCCGCGGAGTTCAGATCCCCCGCGACGACGACCGGGCCGGGTTCGGCCGCGACCCGGCCCGCGAGCTCCCGCACCAGCCGGTGGTGCTCGGCCGGCGTCACCTGGTACCCGCGGCTCCGGAACCAGGGCCGGGGGACGTGCTGGGCGTAGAGCACGAACGGCGTCGGGGCGTCGACCGCGACCCGCACGCCGCGCAGGTCCCGGCCGTAGCCCTCGAGCAGGCGCAGCGGGAACCGGCTGTAGACGCTGACGGTGGTGGTCAGGGACTCGTCGAAGATCCGGTAGGGGTAGGCCGCCCGCACCAGGTCGTCGACGTCACGGTTGTTCTCGCTGACGGCGAGGACGTCCGGCCGGGCGGCGAGCAGGCCCCGCACCGCACCCGGGCGTCCCGTCACGTTCGCCGCCGCCACCGTCATCGCGTCGGCCGGGGTGACGGAACCGGCGTCCTGCGGGGTCCAGGGCGCCACGACGGCGACGATCCCGGCCGCCAGCGCGGACACGATCGCCGGCACGAGCCACAGCCGGCGCCACCGGGCGGCGGCGAGGATGCCGGCCGCCACCGCGACGAGGACGACGACCGGCAGGACGACCGCCAGCACGTCTCCCACCAGCCCGAGCGGGTCCCGGAGCAGGAACCAGGACCACGGGAGCGCGACGAGGACGGCGGCCATCCCCAGCCGGGCCGGGCCGGGCGGCGGACGCCGGAGCATGACGGGATCTCCCTGGGGGTCGGCCCTGCGGATCGTCGTATCAGCTCCGGTGCCGACACCTCGGACGGTGCGCTACCCCTCGGTCACGAAGGGGCTGCTCGCGATCTCCGTGCCGTCGTCCAGCGTCTGGATCTCGAAGTCCGTGAACACGTTCGCGACCTCATCCTGCAGCTGGCGCAGGCACTCGATCGCCAGGGCGCGGATCTCGACGTCCGCGTGCTCGGTCGCGCGCATCCCGATGAAGTGCCGCCATGCGCGGTAGTTCCCGGTGACGACGATCCGCGTCTCGGTGGCGTTCGGCAGGATCGCCCGGGCCGCCTGCCGGGCCTGCTTGCGTCGCAGGGTGGCGTTCGGGACGTCCGCGAACCGCTTCTCCAGACCCTCGAGCAGCTGCTGGTAGGCCTGGACCGACGCCTCGGCCGCCTCGAGGAACATGGCGTGCAGCTCGGGGTCGTCCGCGATCACCTCCGGCTCCACCATCGCGGCGTTGCGCTCGGGGACGTAGCGCTGGGAGAGCTGCGAGTACGAGAAGTGCCGGTGGCGGATCAGCTCGTGGGTGAGCGACCGCGAGATCCCCGTGAGGTAGAAGCTCACGGTGCCGTGCTCCAGCACCGACAGGTGGCCGACCTCGAGGATGTGGCGCAGGTAGCCGGCGTTCGTCGCGGTCCGGGGGTTGGGCTTGCTCCAGGACTGGTAGCAGGCACGGCCCGCGAACTCCGCCAGCGCCTGCCCCCCGTCGGCGTCGGTCTCCCACGGCACGTCGGCGGGCGGAAGGAACTCCGTCTTCGCGACGAGCTGGACCCTGGGCGGCACGGTCTCCGGCATGACAGGGAGCGTAACCGGGCCACTCTGGGTGATGGAGGCACGCCTGCGACATCAGAGGTGCCGTCGGACAAGGGTGGCGCGATGTCAGGAGTGACGCCATAGTGGTGTCATGGATGTCAGTCACTACGTCACGCAGCTGCGGGAGGACCTCTCGTCCGCCGCGGCCGCCGGCGACGAGCAGACCCGGCGCACCGCCGCCCTGCTCGGCGCGGCGATCGAGCCGGCCGCACGGCTGGCCATCATGAACGCGCTGTCCGACCTGGCCGCCGAGGTCACCGCCCACCTGGGGGACCGGGTCGTCGAGCTGCGCCTCGACGGCCGGGACGTCCGGGTCGCGGTCTCCGGTGAGTCGCAGGCCGCGCCCGAGCAGGCGAGCCCGCCGCCACCGCCCGGCCCGGACTCCGGGGACATCAGCCGGATCACGCTCCGGCTCGTCGAGCAGATCAAGGCGCAGGCCGAGCAGGCCGCGGCCTCCCAGGGGGTCTCGCTGAACTCGTGGGTGTCGCAGGCGGTGCAGGGCGCGCTGGCCGGCAAGCGCCGGCACGGCTGGGAGGGCTCCCGGGACCGCAACGGGCCCGGGGACGACGACGGACGGCGTGTCCGCGGCTGGGTTCAGGGGTGAGCACGATGAGCGATCACGACTCCACCGACCCGGGGCCCGCCAGCACCGGGCCCGAGAGCACCGGACCTGCCAGCACCGGGCCCGAGAGCACCGGCCCCGAGAGCACCGGCACCGGGCCCGGCTCCGCGGCGTCCGCCGCGGCGGCCACGAGCGAGCAGTCCTCCGGCGACTCGGCGTCCGGCCCGGAGGCGGACGTCCGCGCCCGGAGCTGGGCGGCGGCCGGGCCCGCCGAGATCGAGGTGGGCATCGACGTCGGCCGCGTCCGCATCGAGCTCGCCGAGGATCTCGACGAGGTGCAGGTCGAGGTCCGGCACGAGCCGGACCCGGCGAACCCGTTCGCGCAGGGGGTCAGCGGGATCCTCAACTGGCTCGGCTCCTCCGCCGGCCCGGACCTCGGCAGGATGTTCGGCCAGGCCGCGGCGTTCGGCCAGGGCCGGGGCGGGCCGTTCGGGGACAGGGGGCCGTTCGGGGAGAACGGGCCCTTCGGAGACGGCAGCGCGTTCCGCGAGGGCGGCGCCTTCGGACCGGGCGCAGGCCCTGCCGACCAGGGTGCCGCGGCCGTCCGAGCCGCGGAGATCACCTGGTCCGAGCCCGCGCGGCGGATCGTGGTGCGCTCCACGGGCGACCTCCCGCTCAGGGTCGTGCCGCTCGCCGTCACGGTGCGCGCGCCCGCCCGCTCCCGGCTGGCCGTCCGGACCGGGGCCGGTGACGTCACGGTGACCGGTACCGCGGGCTGGGCCGCCGTCCGCACCGGCGCCGGGGACGCCCGGCTCGACGCCGTCGAGGGCCAGGTCGAGGTCACGACCGGCTCCGGCGAGATCGTCCTCGGCGCGATCGACGGGAAGTCCCGGATCCGCACCGGCTCCGGCCGCATCACCGCGGCCGCCCTCGCGGCGTCGACCAGCATCAAGGCCGGCAACGGCGCGGTGCGCCTCGGCGAGGTGACGGCGGACCTGTCCGTGCGGACCGGGTCCGGGGACGTCGAGGTGTCCGACGCGGTGTCCGGCACCTACGACCTGACCTCCGGGTCGGGCGGCATCCGCATCGGCGTGCACTCCGGCGTCGCGGCCGAGCTGGACCTGTCGTCGGGTTCCGGGCGTGCCCGCAGCGACCTCGACGTCGGTGCGGTCGCTCCGGTGTCGGACCCCGGGCTGCGGATCCGGGGCCGCACCGGCACCGGGGACGTCCTGGTGACCCGGGCGGCGGAGGCGGCCGGGGTCTGAGTCGCCCCGCGAGTCCGACGACGATCACGATCCGGGGAGCGGAACCGGCACCTGGTGTCGCTCCCGCCCCCGGATCGTGATCGCTCCCGTTCAGCCGAGGGCCGCCGCCACCGGAGCGGCCAGGTCTCCCCGGTCCCCGGCCACCACGCCGTCGAGCTCGAGCCACTCCGCCATCACCCGCAGCTCCGCGGCCAGCTCCGCCGTGACCCGCGCCGTGTCCACCCCCGGCTCCGCGAAGGCGCCCTGCACGCGCAGCACCCCGGCGGCCCGGTCCGCCTTGAGATCCACCCGCGCGACGATCTCGCCGTCGAGCAGGAACGGGAACACGTAGTAGCCGTACTCGCGCTTCGGCTCCGGCACGTAGATCTCGATGCGGTAGCGGAAGCCGAAGATCCGCTCGGTGCGGTCCCGCTCCCAGATCAACGGGTCGAACGGGCAGAGCAGCGCCCGCCCCTCGACGCGGCGCGGCACCGACGCCGCCGGGTCCCGGTAGGCGGGCCGGGCCCACCCCCGCACCGTGACGGGCTCCAGCTCCCCCGCCTCGACCAGCTCCGCGACCGCGCGACGGGCGTCCTCCGGGCCCAGCCGGTAGTAGTCCCGCAGGTCCGTCAGGGTCCCGACACCGAGCGCCGAGGCGGACCGCCGGATCAGGCCGCGGGCCGCGTCGTGCCGGTCCATCGGCTGCGCGGCGAGCACCGCGGGCGGCAGGACCCGCTCGGGCAGGTCGTAGAGGCGCTGGAAGTTCACCCGGGTCCCCGTGGTGAGCGCGCCGAGGCCGAACAGGTACTCGCAGATGCGCTTCACCTCCGAGCGCTCCCACCAGGACACCCCGGGTGGGCGGGCCTCCGCCGAGCCGAGGACCGTCTCCAGCGTCCCGGCCCCGACCGGGCCGAGCTCCTTCACCGCGGCGAGCACGTCGTCGACGATCCCCGGCTTCTCCTCCGCGAGGTGCGCGTAGTTCTTCCACCAGCCGGGCCGCTTGGCCCCGGACTGCAGCAGCGGCCAGTCCTCCACCGGCAGCAGGCTCGCCTCGTGCGCCCAGTACTCGACGAGCAGCCGGGGCCGGCGAGCGGAGTGGGCCCACGCCGCGGAGTCCACCAGGTCCATCGCGTAGGGGCCCAGGCGGCTGAACAGCGGCATGTAGTGCGCGCGGACCGCGACGTTCACCGAGTCCAGCTGCAACAACCGGATTCGGCCGAGCGTGCGGTGCAGGTGCCTGCGGGTGACCGGGCCCGTGGGCCGGGGCTCCGCGAACCCCTGCGCCGCGAGCGCCGTCCGTCGAACCACGTCTGCCGAGAGGGTGCGCACGAGCAGATGGTGCCACCGGGCCCCGACAGTTTCCGGTGCCGGGAGATCGGCCCCGCCGGCCCGGTCGGCCCGGCCCGGTCGGCCCGGCCCGGCCCGGTCAGCCCGGCCCGGTCACCACCGGGCGCCGCTCCGCCGCGACCACCAGGAACACCGCGAGGAGGACGATCGCGCCGCCGGCGATCTGCCCGAGCGAGAAGCGCTCCCCCACCAAGAGCACGCCGAGCAGCACCGCGATGACCGGGTTGACGTAGGCGTAGGTCGCGACCGTCGAGACCGGAAGGGTGCGCAACGTCAGCGCGTAGGCGCTGAACCCGCCGAGCGTCGCGAGGCACGCCCCGACCCAGACCCACCAGACCCCGGCCGGGATCGCGGCGAGGTCGAGCCGGTCCCCCTTCGCCGTCCCGACCGTCGTCATGATCACGCCGCCCACGGTCATCTGCACCGCGGCCAGCGCGAACGGGTTGGCCGGCACCGGCAGCCGCGTCGTGGCGTAGGTGCCGGTGGCCCAGCCGAGACCGGCGAGCACCACCAGCCAGGGGCCCCACCAGGCGCTCCCCTGCGTCCCGCCCGAGCCCGCGGACGGCGCGGCGAGCACCAGGACGGCCAGCCCCGCGAGCCCGACGGCGACGCCGCCCACGGTCGCCCGGCGCGGCCGGTCCCCGCCGAGGGCGCGGAGCACCACGATGTAGAGGGGCACCACGGCGATGAGCAGCGCCGCGAGCCCGGACGCGATCTGCGTCTGGGCGATGGCGACGAGGCCGTTCCCCCACGCGGGCAGGAGCAGCCCGGTCAGCGCGGCCGTCCCGAACTGCGCCCGGCTCATCCGCAGGGCGCGCGGCCCCGCGATCGCGAGGACCAGCAGCGTGAGCCCGAGGCCGGCCGCCAGGAACCGGGTTCCTCCCGCTAGCAGCGGCGGGACGTGGGTGATGATCAGGCGGTTGAACAGGTAAATCGAGCCCCAGAGGAGATACACCGCGCAGAGCGCGATCCACGCCGCCCGGACCGACACGCGGGGCGGGGCCGGGGCCGCCGCTCCGGCTCTCACTCGGGTGGTCCTGTGCTCACGCCGCCGAACGTTGCCATGCCCAACGACCCGCGCGAAAGGCATGTGGCCGGGAGCACCGGACACCCGTCCGGTACGAATGCGTCATGGCCATCGCTGCGGTCCGCCCCGCTGCCGACACAGACGTCGACGAGATCGTCCGCATCCAGGCCGACACCTGGCGCGTCGCCTACGCCGGGATCGTGCCCGAGGAGGCGCTCGCCCAGCTGAGCGGGGACGAGGCCCGCGCGGCCTGGTCCGACGCCGTCGGCGCCGGTGACGGCTCCGCCGCCGACTCCTACTGGGTGTTCGTCGCCACCGAGGGCGAGTGGACCGTCGGGTTCTGCGCCGCCGCCCGCTACGCCGGCCGCGAGGACCGGGACATCGCGGAGATCAGTGCGCTGGTCGTCGAACCCCGGTGGGGCCGGCGGGGCCACGGCGGGCGCCTGCTCGCCGCCGCGGCGAAGGCGCTCCGGGAGGCCGGGTCGGAGCGGGGCCGCGCGTGGGTCCCGGAGACGGACACGGCGACGCGCGGCTTCTACGCCCGCGCCGGCTGGGTCCCGGACGGGGCCGTCCGGACGCTGGACACGGGCGCGGGCACGGTCCGCGAGGTGCGCTGCTCGGGCTCGCTCGACCTCGTCCTGACCTGACCTGTCCCGACCCGACCTGGGGCTCCTACCCCGGTCAGAGGCCCAGGAGGGGCTCCAGGCCGAGGGTGAGGCCCGGGCGGTCCAGCACCGCCCGGACGGCGAGCAGGACCCCGGGCATGAACGAGGCACGGTTCATCGAGTCGTGCCGGATCGTCAGGACCTCGCCCTCCCCGCCCAGGATCACCTCCTGGTGCGCGACCAGGCCGGGCATCCGGACGGAGTGCACGCGGATGCCGTCGACCTCCGCGCCGCGCGCGCCGTCCAGCTCGCTGGTCGTGGCGTCCGGGACGGCGCCCAGGCCCGCGGCCGCCCGCGCCTCCGCCACGACCGTGGCCGTGCGGGCGGCCGTGCCGGACGGCGCGTCGACCTTGTTGGCGTGGTGCAGCTCGACGATCTCGACGGACTCGAAGAACTTCGCGGCCTGCGCGGCGAACGCCATCGACAGCACCGCCCCGACCCCGAAGTTCGGGGCGATGAGCACGTTCGCGCCCGGCACCTCGGCCAGCCAGCCGCGCAGGGTCGACAGCCGCTCCGCGTCGAAACCGCTGGTCCCGACGACGGCAGCGATGCCGGAGTCGATGCAGAACCGCAGGTTGTGCATGACGACGGCGGGCTGGGTGAAGTCGACGACGATCTGCGCGCGGGCGTCGGTCAGCGCGGACAGGGCGTCCCCGGCGTCGAGCTCGGCGACCAGCTCCAGGTCCGCCGCGCCGCGCACCGCCGCGCACGTCTCGGAGCCCATGCGGCCCTTCGCCCCCAGCACCGCGACCCGGATCGGCTCGGCCACGCCCCCACCTCCACGCCCGGCGCGCCCTGCGCCGCTGGCCGGACCAGCCTAGGCGGCGCGGGTCCCGGAGCCGCGCGCGCGTTCTGCCCTCATGCCCGGTCCGGTGTCACGCGCGCGTCCCGGCGCCACGCGCCCGGTCGATCAAGCGCGTGAGGCCGAACCGCGCGCGTGGCGCGCCACAGCCGTGATCCCCGGCGCCGGAGGACGCTCAACCGACGACCAGGCCGACGACCCACGTCGCCGCCATCAGCAGCCCCGCGGCGAGCTCGATCAGGATGCTCCAGCCGACGGCCCGCAACGCGTGCGTCGTCGAGGGCCACGCGGCCGCGCCGTCCTTGAGCCGCGCCAGCTCGGCGAGGTAGACACCCAGGACGAATCCCAGGAACAACCCCACCACGGGGACGACGAAGAACCCGACGATCCCGAGGACGCCACCGGCGAGCAGCGAGCGGTTGGGGACGCCCGCGTCCTTCAGCGCACGGCCCGGGAGCAGGTACTTCGCGACCGTGCCGAGCACCAGCAGGCCCGCGGCGATCCCGAGCACCCACCAGCCCACGGCGTCCCCCCGCGGGACCGCCCACAGCGCCACACCGGCGAGGACGAGGACCAACCCGGGCAGGACCGCCACCACCACGCCCACCAGCCCGACGACGATGATCAGCCCGGCAGCGAGCGTGAGGAGCACGGGCGCACTGTAGCGGCCGGACCCGCAGCTCCCTGACGCCGGAGTTGCTCAAGCGGCGTTGTGCGACGCTTGAGCCACTCGAGCGCCGGTCAGGCCCGCAGCTCCCTGACGCCGGAGTTGCTCAAGCGGCGTTGTGCGACGCTTGAGCCACTCGAGCGCCGGTCAGGGGCCGGTCGGGCGCCGGTCAGGCCAGGTCGCGGAGCGCCGCGGGGAGCTCCGACTCGTCGTCGTACGGGCCGACGACCGCGGCGGTGAGCGGAACGTCCAGCAGTTCCCCCGCGAGTGCGGAGACCTGCTCGGGCGTCACCGCCTCGATCCTCTCCAGGCTCTCCGCGAGGGTGCGCTGCCGGCCGTGGTCCACCTCGGAGCGGCCGAGGCGGTTCATCCGCGACGCCGTGTCCTCCAGCCCGAGGACCAGGCCGCCGCGCATCGAACCCTTGGCCCGGATGACCTCGGCCTCGGTCAGCCCGTCCGCCGCGACGCCCGCGAGGACGTCCCGGACGACCCCGGCGACCTCGCCGAGCCGCTCCGGGGCGCATCCTGCGTAGACGCTGAACACGCCGGCGTCCGCGTAGGAGGCGTGCGACGAGTAGACCTGGTAGGCCAGCCCGCGCTGCTCCCTGACCTGCTGGAACAGCCGCGAGCTCAGCCCGCCGCCGAGCGCGGCGTTGAGCACGGACAGCGTGGTGCGCCGCGGGTCGTGCCGGTCCAGCCCGGGCACGCCGAGCATCAGGTGGGCCTGCTCGGAGTCCTCGAAGCGCAGGGCGAGGGCGCGCCGCGGCGCGAGCAGCCCGGGCGTCCCGGTCCGGGGACCGACGGGGGCGCCGGCCGGGAAGCGGGACGCCGCGTCCGCCAGGGCCTTGGCGGCCAGGTCCGCGACGTGGGTGTGGTCGAGGTTCCCCGCGGCCGCGACGACCATCCGAGGCGTCGTGTACTCGCCGCGCCAGAAGTCGAACAGGGTCTCCCGGCTCATCCCCCGGATCGACTCCTCGGAGCCGACGATCGGCAGGCCGAGCGGGTGCGCGCCGAACAGCGTCTCGTCGAACAGCTCGCCGAGCAGGTCCTCGGGATCGTCGTCGCGCATGGCGATCTCCTCGAGGACCACCCCGCGCTCGAGCTCGACGTCGGTGTGCGCGAGCCCGGCGTTGGTGACGACGTCCGCGAGCACGTCCAGCGCCATCGGCATGTCCTCGTCCAGGACGTGCGCGTAGTAGCAGGTGTGCTCCTTGGCGGTGAACGCGTTCAGCTCGCCGCCGACCGCGTCCATCTCCTCGGCGATCCCGGTGGCGGTGCGCCGCCCGGTGCCCTTGAAGAGCAGGTGTTCCAGGTAGTGCGCGGCGCCCGCCTGGTCCGGACTCTCGTCCCGGGAGCCGATCGAGATCCAGATGCCCAACGCGACGGACCGGACACCCGGGACGCGCTCGGTGAGCACCCGGATGCCACCGGGCAGATCGGTACGGGAAACCGCCGGGACGGCGGCACCGGAAGCCGGTGCCGCCGCCCCAGGGGTGGTGCGGTTGTTCACGAAGTGATCAGACCTCGGCCGTCTCGGGCTCCGGCGCCTCGACCGGGGCGTCGGACGTGTCGGCGCCCGCGGCGCCATCCTCGACCACCGGGATCAGGCTGATCTTGCCGCGGTTGTCGATGTCCGTGACCTCGACGCGCAGCTTGCTGCCGACCTGCACGACGTCCTCGACCTTGTTGATCCGCTTCCCGGAGCCGAGCTTCGAGATGTGGACCAGACCGTCCTTGCCGGGGACCAGCGAGACGAAGGCGCCGAAGGCGGCGGTCTTGACGACCGTGCCCAGGAACCGCTCGCCGATCTTCGGCAGCTGCGGGTTGGCGATGGCGTTGATCATGCCGATCGCCTCCTCCGCGGAGGGGCCGTCGGCGGCACCGACGTAGATCGTGCCGTCGTCCTCGATCGAGATGTCCGCGCCGGTCTTCTCGGTGATCGAGTTGATCATCTTGCCCTTCGGGCCGATGACCTCGCCGATCTTGTCGATCGGGACCTTGATCGCGGTGACCCGCGGCGCGTAGGTGCTCATCTCGTCCGGGCCGTCGATGGCCTCGCCGAGCACCTCGAGGATGGTCATCCGGGCGTCCTTGGCCTGCGCGAGCGCAGCCGCGAGGACCTCCGACGGGATGCCGTCCAGCTTGGTGTCCAGCTGCAGGGCCGTGACGAACTCCGGCGTGCCGGCGACCTTGAAGTCCATGTCGCCGAACGCGTCCTCGGCGCCCAGGATGTCCGTCAGCGCGACGTACTGGGTGGTGCCGTCGACGGTGTCGG
>JAOZVV010000198.1 GCA_025869365.1 Pseudonocardia sp. | reverse complement strand
GACCTGCTCCGCCGCGCGATGGGCAAGAAGAAGAAGGAGATCCTGGACAAGGAGTACGCCGGCTTCGCCCAGGGGATGAAGGACAACGGCTACTCCGAGGCCGCGGTCAAGACGCTCTGGGACATCCTGCTGCCCTTCTCGGACTACGCGTTCAACCGCGCGCACTCCGCCGCCTACGGGCTGGTGTCCTACTGGACCGCCTACCTCAAGGCGAACTACCCCGCGGAGTACATGGCCGCGGTGCTCACCTCCGTCCGGGACGACAAGGACAAGGCCGCGGTCTACCTGGCGGAGTGCCGCCGGATGGGGATCAAGGTCCTGGCGCCGGACGTCAACGAGTCGGTCCGGAACTTCGCCCCCGTGGGCACGGACATCCGCTTCGGCCTCGGCGCGATCCGCAACGTCGGCGTCAACGTCGTCGACGCGATCGTCGCCGCTCGCAGGGAGAAGGGGAACTTCACGGACTTCTCGGACTTCCTGCGCAAGGTCGACGCGGTGGTCTGCAACAAGAAGGTCATCGAGTCCCTGGTCAAGGCCGGTGCGTTCGACTCGCTCGACCACACCCGCAAGGGCCTGCTGCTCGTCCACGCGGACGCGATCGACCAGGTGATGAGCACCAAGAAGGCCGCGTCGATGGGCCAGTTCGACCTCTTCGGCTCCCTCGACGGCCCTTCCGACGACGACGCCTTCACCGGCCTGTTCGACGTGAAGGTGCCCGAGGAGGAGTGGGACACCAAGCACAAGCTCGCCGTGGAGCGGGAGATGCTGGGCCTCTACGTCTCCGGGCACCCGCTCGAGGGCTTCGAGCAGGCTCTCTCGGCCAAGTCGGACGCCCCGATCCACGCCATCCTCGAAGGCACGATCGCCGAGGGCGCGCAGGTCACGGTCGGCGGCATCCTCACCAACGTCAACCGCCGGGTGAACAAGAACGGGGAGCCCTGGGCGTCGGCCCAGATCGAGGATCTCGTCGGTGGCATCGAGGTGCTGTTCTTCCCGCGCGCCTATCAGGTGGTCGGCGTGGACGTGGCCGAGGACGCGATCGTGCTGGTCAAGGCCCGGGTCAACAAGCGGGACGACCGGATCTCCCTCATCGCGAACGACCTCGCCGTCCCCGAGCTGCAGGCGGCGGGGGAGGCGGGGCTGCCGGTGAAGGTCAGCCTCCGCACGGAGATGTGCACCCCGGAGCGGGTGGCGCAGCTCAAGGAGGTCCTCACCCAGCACCCCGGCACGTCCGAGGTGCACCTCGCGCTGATCTACGGGTCGAAGACCACGATGTTGCGCCTGGACGCCGGGCTCAAGGTGACGAACAGCTCGTCGCTCTACGGGGACCTGAAGGCGCTGCTCGGGCCGGGCTGCCTGGCGTAGCTCGCTCAGCTCGCGCCGTGGACCAGCGCCCTCCACTGCGCATGGGCCTGGTTCTTCCACTCCTCGTGTCGGGCCTCGAACAGCTCCGCGGCGCGCGAGCCGGCCCACTGCGCCGGCAGCAACTCCGCGGGGAGCTTCGGATCCAGGAAGGGGAACCGGCGCCAGGCGTGCACCAGCAGGATCTGGTTCGCCAGCACCTCCGCCGGCGTGGCCGGGTCCGCGTCGGCGAACTCCGCGATGAACTCCTCGTAGGCCGCCTCGACCTCGCCGAGGTCCCAGGCCTGGGCGACGACGTCCGCCGGGTCCCCGATCTCGCCGAACGGCCCGACGAAGGAACTCGTCACCTCGTCCAGCCCGAGGTCCGCGACGACGTCCGCGACCTCCTCCTGCTTGCCCGGGTCCGGGGAGACCCACACGCCGGGCGCGGGGGAGCCGAGCCCGGCCCAGGCGAGCCGGGTCCGCAGCCGGTGCCGCAGCTGCCGCCGGGACTCCGGCACGCTGACCAGCAGCACCAGCCAGCGCCGGTCCCACGCGGAGGCCGGGGCACCGAAGCCGTAGATCCGCGCCGCGCCGTCGGAGAGCAGCCTGCGACCGGACTCGGTGAGTGACCAGCGGACGCGGCGTCCGGAGCGGTCCGAGACGAGCAGCCCCTCGGCGGCGGTACGGGCGAGCGCCTGCCGCGCGGACTTGTGCTCCACCTCGAGGCCGGCCAGCACGTCGATCAGGACCCGGGTCCAGACCGGCTCGTCCCGGGGGAGGACGAACTCGCCCAGCACGGTGAGCAGCAGCGAGCGTGCGCTCGTCTGCCCGAGGCCGCGGCGCCGGGACAGCGCGGGATGCAGACCGGGAGCGGTGTCGGTGTGGTCGGTTCCGGTGGACATGTCACGGTCAGCCTAGACGTGGCACCGATGCCCCGGCGGTGCGCCGGTATGTGCGGTGCCGCGGCGGGGGCGCGGATAGGGTCACGCCCCGTGAGCCCCGATGCCGTGCGCCCCGACCCGGACCGTGTCGACCGGGGCCGTGCTGCCGGGACCGCCCCCGACCGGGTCCCGGACCTGCGCGCGGTCGACCGGGACCACGTCTGGCATCCTTACGCGCCGATGCCCGCGAGCGTCGAACCGGTGATCGTGGAGTCCGCGGAGGGCGTGCGGCTGCGCGTCGTCGCCCCGGACGGCACCACCCGCGAGCTGGTGGACGGCATGTCCTCCTGGTGGGCCGCGATCCACGGCTACCGCAACCCGGTCCTCGACGCCGCGGTCCGGGACCAGCTCGACGTCATGAGCCACGTGATGTTCGGCGGCCTGACCCACGGGCCCGCCGTCGATCTCTCCCGGTTGCTGGTCGAGATCACCCCGGAGCCGCTGCAGCACGTGTTCCTGGCGGACTCCGGGTCGGTGTCCGTCGAGGTCGCGATCAAGATGTGCCTGCAGTACCAGCGCTCGCGGGGCCGCCCCGGCAAGCACCGCCTGCTGACCTGGCGCGGCGGGTACCACGGGGACACCTTCGGCGCGATGAGCATCTGCGACCCCGACGGGGGCATGCACTCGCTCTGGCGGGACGTGCTGACCCCGCAGGTCTTCGCGTCCGCCCCGCCACGGGCGTTCGAGCACGACTACGTCGCAGAGCTCGCCGAGCTGATCGAGACGCACGCGGACGAGCTCGCCGCGGTCGTCGTCGAACCCGTCGTGCAGGGCGCGGGCGGGATGCGCTTCCACGATCCGCGCTACCTGCACGTGCTGCGGGAGCTCTGCCACACCCACGACGTGCTCCTGGTGTTCGACGAGATCGCCACGGGCTTCGGCCGCACGGGGGAGCTGTTCGCGGCGGACCACGCCGGGATCAGCCCGGACGTGATGTGCGTCGGCAAGGCGCTGACCGGCGGGTACCTGACGATGGCGGCCACGCTCTGCACGAGCGAGGTCGCCCGGGGGATCTCCGACAGGAGTGTCGACGGGTCCGGCCGGGCCGGTGGGCCCGGAGTCCTCATGCACGGTCCGACCTTCATGGGCAACCCGCTCGCGGCCGCCGTCGCGCGGGCGTCGATCGGGCTGCTGCGCGAGCGGGACTGGCGGGCCGAGGTGCGGGGCATCGAGTCCGCCCTGCGCAGCGGCCTCGCGCCGGCGGCCGAGCTGCCGGGGGTCGTCGACGTCCGGGTGTTGGGGGCGATCGGCGTCGTGCAGCTCGACCACGAGGTGGACATGGGCGCGGCGACCTCCGCGGCACTCGACGCGGGTGTCTGGCTGCGGCCGTTCCGCGATCTCGTCTACACCATGCCGCCGTACGTCTGTACCCCGCAGGACCTCGCCGCGATCACCGACGGCGTGTGCGCGGTCGCCGCGGCGGGGTGACGGTGCGCCCGGTCCGGGAGAACCGGTGGGACGCAGGCACCACCGCGCGCTGAGGGTTGCGCGCAGCTCACACCAGGTTGACGCGGGATCACCCGGACGGGTGCCGTGTGGTGGCGGCCACCATGATCCACACGATCGGGCCCCGAGGGGGCGCCGCGGTGTGGCCCGCCCCTGAACGATCACCCGCCGTGTCACCCGGGTGGAGGTGGCGGGTCCGGACACAGCGGCATCGCCCCCGCATGATCGATCACCCCGGGTCACGGACCGTCGCGACACGGACGTCACGGGAGTTCGGCGAGGAACCCGCATCGGCAGCCGTCCGGTTGGCTGGGTGGGCACGCCGCTGCAGCGTCGCGCCCGTGCCCCCCGCCAGACCCCGAACTCCTGATGACCGACCGGAGGACCTGCCCGTGTCGTCGCTGTCCGCTCCGCACAACACTCCCCACGCCGCCGCCCCCCACGCTGCCGCCCCCCACGACGCTCCCCACGAGGACTCCCCGCCGTCGGCGTCGCGTCCGCACGCTCCGCCCCCCGCACCGGGGAGCGGCGGCCCCCGACGGGGCGTCGCCTCCCTGTGGGCTGACCTGCGGGCAGACCTGCCCGCCTCGCTCGTCGTGTTCCTCGTGGCCGTCCCGCTCTCCCTCGGCATCGCCCTCGCCTCGGGTGCGCCGATCATGGCCGGCCTGATCGCCGGCGCCGTCGGCGGGATCGTCGCCGGCCTGCTCGGCGGGTCGCCGCTGGCCGTCAGCGGTCCCGCGGCCGGCCTGACCGTGATCGTCGCCGGCCTGGTCGAGCGGTTCGGCTGGCAGCTCACGTGCCTGATCACGGTCGGCGCCGGATTCCTGCAGATCCTCTTCGGCCTCACCCGGCTCGCCCGCTTCACCCAGGCCATCCCGCCCGCCGTCGTGCACGGGATGCTCGCCGGGATCGGCATCACGATCGCGCTCGCGCAGCTGCACGTGGTGCTCGGCGGGACGGCCGGGACGGCGGCGCTGGACAACATCCTGCAGCTGCCGGGGCAGCTGCTGAACCTGCACGGGCACGCCGTCGTGGTCGGGCTGACCGCCATCGTGATCATGATCGTGTGGCCGCGGCTCCCGGGCCCGCAGAAGGCGGTCCCGGCCGCGCTGGTGGCCGTCGGGGTCGCCACCGCGCTGGCCGCGCTCCGGCCGGACGTGCCGAGGGTCGAGCTGCCCGGCAACCTGATCGAGGCCGTGTCCGAGACCTCCCTGGCGACGCTGCGGGTGCTGCCGGACAGCGGCCTCTGGGGCGGGGTGGTCGGCGCCATGCTGACCGTCGCCCTCGTCGCGAGCGTCGAGAGCCTGCTCTCCGCCGTGGCCGTCGACCGCATGCACGGCCAGGTGAACCCCGGCGCGGGCATCCGCACGGAGCCGGACCGCGAGCTGCTCGGCCAGGGCGCGGGCAACGCCGTCTCCGGGCTGCTCGGCGGCCTGCCGATCACGGGGGTGATCGTCCGCAGCGCGGCCAACGTCCGGGCGGGCGCCCGCAGCCGCACGTCCACCGTCCTGCACGGGGTGTGGATCGCGGTGTTCGGCATCGCGCTGGTGTCGGCGATCGAGACGATCCCGCTGGCCGGACTGGCCGGGCTGCTCGTCGTCGTCGGCCTTCAGCTGGTGAAGCCGGGCGACATCCGCACCTCACGCGAGCACGGCGAGCTTCCGCTCTACCTCGCGACGGCGGCGGGCGTGGTGTTCCTGAACCTGCTGGAGGGCGTCGCGATCGGCCTCGCCCTGGCCGGGCTGACGGTGCTGCGCCGCGCGGTCCGGGCCCGGGTCCGGACCGAGCGGCAGGGCGATCTGCACCGCGTCGTCGTCGAGGGCACGTCGAGCTTCCTGTCCGTTCCCGCGCTGTCGCGGGTGTTGGCGGCGGTGCCCGAGCGCGCGCCGGCCCGGATCGAGCTCGTCGTCGACTACCTGGACCACGCCGCGTTCGACCACCTCGAGGCCTGGACCAGGCGCCACCGCGGCACCGGCGGGTACGTCGAGATCCAGGAACCCGGCGACCCGCGGGCCGACGAGCCGCGCGGCCGCTTCGCGACGTGGTCCCGATGGTCCTCGACCGAGGCAGGCGCGTCCGCCCCGATGCTGGCCGGCGTCGCCGAGTACCACCGGCGGACGGCGGGGGCGATCCGGCCGACGATGTCCGGCCTCGCCGGCGGCCAGAGCCCGTCCGGGCTGCTGCTGGCCTGCGCGGACTCCCGCGTCCTGCCGAGCACGATCACCCACGGCGGGCCGGGCGACCTGTTCACCGTGCAGAACATCGGCAACCTGGTCTCCGGCACCAGCACGCTCGCCGCCGTCCAGTACGCGACGTCCGTGCTGCACGTCCCGCTGATCGCGGTCTGCGGCCACTCCGGCTGCGGCGCGATGAAGGGCCTGCTCGACGGCGTCCCCACGGACATGCCGGACGGTGCGCTCGGGGACTGGCTCAAGGGCGGCGCGCCGAGCCTGGACGCCTGGCTCGGCGGCCATCCCGCCGGCCGGGCCGGGGCCCGCGACGGTGTCGCGCAGAACGACTGCCTCGCGATGGTCAACGTCGCGGTCCAGCTCGACCGGCTGGCGGAGCTCGAGCCGGACGTCGAGCTGATGGGGCTGTTCTTCGACATCCCGACGGCCGGCGTGCTCCTCTACGACGCCGACGCGCAGGAGTTCCGGCCGTACCGCGGCATCGGCGGGGCCGACGGGGCGGACGGGGTCCTGCCCGCGCTCCACCGGTGACGGTGCCCGCGGGCGGGAACACCGGCCGCGCGAGAGGAGTTGAACGACCCATGGCAACGGTGGAACTGACGACCGAGAACTTCAACGACGTCGTGAGCGGCGAGGGCACCGTCTTCGTGGACTTCCGGGCGGAGTGGTGCGGCCCGTGCCGCCAGTTCGCCCCGGTCTACGACGAGGCGTCCGAGCGCCACGCGGACATCACGTTCGGCAAGGTGGACACGGAGGCCCAGCAGCAGCTCGCGCAGGCCTTCGGTATCCGGTCGATCCCGACGCTCATGGCGGTGCGGGACGGCGTGGTCCTCTACGCGGAGCCGGGTGCTCTGCCCGGGCCGGCGTTCGAGGAGCTCATCGGCAAGGTGCGCGAGGTGAACATGGACGAGGTCCGCGCCTCGGTCGCCCAGGCCCAGGCGGAGGAGTCCACCAAGGCCGAGTAGGCCTGACGCCGGGTAGGTCTGACGCAGGACCGGACGACGTCGGCGGATCGGCGGCGCCGGGGGGTTCGCCGTCCGGCGGGCGCGCGCTCTAGGGTCTCGGACCGTGGACATCGCCGACCCGCACCCGCCGTCCTGGTTGGACTCCGCCGCCGGGCCCCCGGGCCGCACGCCTGCTCGCCGGCGGCGGCGGGTCCTCCCGTGACCGGTCGGATCCTGCTGGTCAGCGGCACCGGGACCGACGTCGGCAAGACCGTGGTCACGGCGGCGGTGGCCGCGCTCGCGGTCGCGGCGGGGGACCGCGTGGCGGTGCTCAAACCCGCGCAGACCGGTCTCGCCGAGGGCGAGCCGGGTGATCTCGCGCAGGTGCGGGCACTCGTCCCCGCCGTGACGACGCGCGAGCTCGCCCGGTACCCGGCCCCGCTCGCCCCGGACACCGCGGCCCGGCTGGCCGGCCTCCCGCCCGTCACCACCGGCGAGATCGCGCAGGCGGCCACCCGGCTCGCCGGGGACCACGACCTGGTGCTCGTCGAGGGCGCGGGCGCGCTGCTCGTCCGCTTCGCCGGGTCGGGGACGCTCGCGGACGTCGCGGCCGAGCTCGGGGCGGCGGTGCTCGTCGTCGCCGCCGCCGGGCTCGGCACGCTCAACCACACCGCGCTGACCACCGAGGCCCTGGCCGTGCGGGAGCTGTGCTGCACGGGTGTCGTCGTGGGGTCGTGGCCCCGCGATCCCGATCTCGCGTCGCGGTGCAATCTCGAGGACCTCCCGGCCGTCACCCGGGTCCCGCTCCTCGGCGCCCTGCCGGAGGGGTCCGGCGCGCTCGCGCCGGACCGGTTCATCCCGGTCGCCCGCCGCGCCCTGGCCCCCGAGCTCGGGGGCGTATGGCCCGGCCCCCGGGGGTGACCCCCGCCATTCGGGCCGGTGCGGTGCGGGACCGCGGCATCGGCCATGCTGTCCGCATGCCGAACTGGGGGAACCTGCTCAAGCAGGCGGTCGACATCGGGATGAAGCTCCTCGCGGAGTCGGGGAACAGCGAGCCCGCGCCGCGTCCGGAGGGGCACGGGGGGGTGCGCAGCGCCCCCACCGCGGACCGCGCGCGCACCGTCGCCTACGCCCCGGAGCTCGACGGCGCGGCGGACCCGGGCGAGATCGTCTGGACCTGGGTGCCCTTCGAGGAGGACGCGAGCCAGGGCAAGGACCGGCCGCTGCTCGTCGTCGGGCGTCAGGGGGGAGAGCTGCTCGGGCTGATGCTCTCCAGCCAGCACAAGCGCGACGGCGAGAACGGCTGGATCGGGATCGGCAGCGGCGAGTGGGACCGCGAGGGCCGGGAGTCGTTCATCCGGCTGGACCGGGTGCTGGAGGTCGGTGAGCACGACATCCGGCGTGAGGGCGCGATCCTGGACCGGAGCCGGTTCGACCGGGTGGCGGACGCGCTGAAGGCGGACTACGGCTGGCGCTGAGCCGCCCCCGAACCTGCGGAGGGCTAGTTGGCGCTGTGGTCCGTGGAGTACGTGGTCATCGGCGCCGGCACCGCCCGCAGCCTGCTCAGCAGGCCCGTCTCCCGCGCGATGAGCAGCCGGATCATGCGCAGCCGCTGCACGGGGTGCCGCTGCTCCAGCAGTTCCTGGCGGTCCGACAGCGGGAGCAGGCAGTCCGCGGCGAGGACGTGCGCCAGGTCCGCGGCGCCCACCTCGTGCGCGGGCTCGGTCCAGTCGTCGCTCTTCCACGCCGTCGCGCAGTAGCGGCGGTGGGCCTCGCGCGCCGAGCTGGCGAGCATCCGGGTGAGGTCGTCCCCGTCGTCCGCCTTCTCCTCGTCCGGGAGGAACTCGACGGACCCGCACAGGTACGAGTGCGAGCCCTCGTCCATCTCCAGCAGCCGGAAGCGCCGCGCGCCACGGGTGATGATGTCGTAGCGGCCGTCCGGCAGCCGGCGCGCGTCCAGCAGTGTCGCGGTGCAGCCGACCGGGACGAGCGCGTCGATGCCGTGGACGTCGGGGTCGAACCCCTCGCGCACCGCGATCACCCCGAACTCCTTGTCCGGGACGACCCCGGTGACCAGGTCGACGGTCAGCTGGCGGTAGCGGGGCTCGAAGACGTGCAGCGGTAGCGACGCCCCGGGCATCAGCACGGTGCCCAGGGGGAACAGCGGGATCGTCGCAACCACGCGGCTCACGGTACGGGGATCGGGGTCCCCCCGCCCGGCGAGTCGCCGACACCGCAGCCCGCGGCGCCGGGTCCCGGCGGCGGCCGGAGGACGGCGAACGCGTCCGTCACCTTGAGGGCGCGGTCGGTGAACCGGAACTCCGCGGCCGGGCGGCCGCCCGAGGGGCCGGGCAGGGCGGTGCCGCCGGTCGGGACGAGCAGCTTGCGGCGGGTCAGGATCCGCTGCAGGTTCGTGGCGGAGACGCCGTGTCCCAGCGCCGCCACGTAGAGCTCGCGCAGCGCCGAGATCGTGAAGACGCGCGGGGCCAGTGCGAACCCCAGGTTCGTGTAGGAGAGCTTGGCGCGCAACCGGTCCCGCGCGTCCCGGATGATCTCCGCATGGTCGAAGGCCGTGTCCGGCAGGCGGGCGACGGGATGCCAGGCGGTGTCCGGCGGGACGGCCGGATCGGCGTCCGACGGCACCAGACCGAGGAACGCGGTGGCGACGAGGCGGACGTCCGGAACCCGGTGCGGCGCACTGAACACCGCGATCTGCTCGACGTGCGTGACATCCCGGACGTCGACCTTCTCGGCGAGCTGGCGGCGCACGGACGCCTCCACGTCCTCGTCGTCCCCGAGCCGTCCGCCGGGCAGCGCCCAGCGCCCGCTGTCCGGCTCCTGCGCCCGCTGCCAGAGCAGGACCTGGAGGGTCCCGGCGCGGATCTGCAGGACGGCGGCGAGCACCTCGTGTCCCGTCGGCCGGGTCGGAGGAGTGCGGGGCATGTGGCGATCGTAGGGCGCGGGTCCCGGGGTGTCCCGCCCTGCCGTCGTGCGACCTCCGGGTTACGGGCAGGTGAGTTCCGGGTCACGCGGAGAGTGCCCCGCGGCGGATCGGGCTGCTACGATCCACCTGTTTTCGACCAACAGGCGAAAACAGATCCGACGTCCTGGGGAGGACGACGATGAGCCTGACGGCGACCCGAACCGGGCCCCCCGTGACGAACGCCGACGCCCCCGGCCCCGACTGGGCCGACGAGGTGCGCGCGCTCGCGAAGAAGCGCAACGCCGTGATCCTGGCGCACAACTACCAGGTCCCGGCCATCCAGGACGTGGCGGACCACGTGGGGGACTCCCTCGCGCTCTCCCGGCTCGCGGGTGAGGTCGAGGCCGAGACGATCGTGTTCTGCGGCGTCCACTTCATGGCCGAGACGGCGAAGATCCTCTCCCCGGAGAAGACGGTCCTGATCCCCGACGCCCGCGCGGGCTGCTCGCTGGCGGACTCCATCACCGCGGACCAGCTCCGCGAGTGGAAGGCCGAGCACCCGGACGCGGTGGTGGTGGCCTACGTGAACACCACCGCCGCGGTGAAGGCCGAGACGGACATCTGCTGCACCTCGTCGAACGCCGTCGAGGTCGTGGAGTCCATCCCGGAGGACCGCGAGGTCCTGTTCCTCCCGGACCAGTTCCTCGGCGCGCACGTCCGCCGGGTCACCGGCCGCACGAACATGCACGTCTGGGCGGGCGAGTGCCACGTGCACGCCGGCATCAACGGCGCCGAGCTCACGGCCAAGGCCGAGGCGGACCCCGAGGCGGACCTCTACGTGCACCCCGAGTGCGGCTGCGCGACGTCGGCGCTCTACCTGGCCACGGCGGGTGCGGTCCCGGCCGAGCGGGTCAAGATCCTCTCGACCGGCGGCATGCTCGACGCGGCCCGCGCCAGCACGGCGAAGTCCGTCCTGGTCGCCACCGAGATCGGCATGCTGCACCAGCTGCGCAAGGCCGCGCCGGAGATCGACTTCCGCGCGGTCAACGACCGCGCGTCCTGCAGCTACATGAAGATGATCACGCCCGAGGCGTTGCTGCGCTCGGTCCGCGAGGGCACCGACGAGGTGCACGTCGATCCCGAGCTCGCCGCCCGCGGCCGCAAGGCCGTGCAGCGGATGATCGCGATCGGCCAGCCCGGCGGTGGCGAATGAGCACCCCCACCTGGGAGGCGGCCGCGGACCTGGTCGTCGTCGGCACCGGGGTCGCGGGGCTCACCGCCGCGCTCGACGCCGCCGAGGCCGGGCTCCGGGTCGTCGTGGTCACCAAGGACGCGGCGGAGGAGGGCAGCACCCGCTGGGCGCAGGGCGGCGTCGCGGTCGTCCTCGGGGACATCCCGGGGGACACCCTGGACGCGCACATCGCGGACACCCTCGCGGCAGGCGGTGGGCTCAACGACGAGGCCGCGGTCGCCACGATCATCCGCGGCGGCCCGGCGGCGGTCCGCCGGCTCCGCGAGCGCGGCGCGCTGTTCGACGCACGCGGATCGAGGCTGGAGCGCACCCGCGAGGGCGGCCACTCCGCGTTCCGCGTGGTCCACGCGGGCGGGGACGCCACCGGCGCCGAGATCGAACGGGCCCTCGTCGCCGCGGCGCGCGGCCTCGCGCTGCTCACCGGGCACCTCGCCGTCGACGCCGTGCGGGACACGTCCGGCCGCGTCGCGGGCCTCGCCGTCCTGGACGACGAGGGCCGCCCCGGCCTGCTCCGCGCGCCCGCGGTGCTGCTCGCCAGCGGCGGGTACGGGCAGCTCTACGCCAGCACGACCAACCCCGGCACCTCCACCGGCGACGGGGTGGCGCTCGCGCTGCGGGCCGGCGCCACCGCCGCGGATCTGGAGTTCGTCCAGTTCCACCCGACCGTCCTCTACACCGGCCCGGCCGTCGGGCGGCGCCCGCTCGTCACCGAGGCCGTCCGCGGTGAGGGCGCGGTGCTGCGGGACCGGACCGGCACGCGGTTCATGGTGGGGATCCACCCGCTCGCGGACCTCGCGCCGCGAGACGTCGTCGCCGCCGCGATCACCCGGCGGATGGCGGAGACCGGCGCGGACTGCATGTTCCTGGACGCGACGGCGCTCGACGGCTTCGCCGAGCGCTTCCCGACCGTCTTCGCGTCCTGCCGCGAGGCGGGGATCGACCCCCGCCGCGAGCCCATCCCGGTGACCCCGGCCGCGCACTACGCCTGCGGTGGGATCGTCGCCGACGTCGACGGCCGCACGTCCGTCCCGGGCCTCTACGCCGCGGGCGAGGTGGCCCGCACCGGGCTGCACGGGGCGAACCGGCTCGCGTCGAACAGCCTGCTCGAGGGCCTGGTCGTGGCGGAGCGGGCCGTGCGCGCGATCGCCGCGGACCTGGCCGTCCCCCGGTCCGCCCCGAGCGGGCTGATCGTTCCGGCACCCGCCGTCGCCGTCGCGGACCGTGGGATCGTGCAGCGCGCCATGAGCGTGTTCGCGGGGATCGGCCGGGACGCGGCCGGGCTGGCCGCGGCGTCGGACGTGGTCGAGGCGGCGACGCGGCTGGCGACGCCGATCGACCGTGCGGGCGTCGAGGACGCCGCGCTGACCCTGCTGGCCCAGGCGGTGCTCGCGGCCGCCGGCACCCGCCGGGAGACCCGGGGCTGCCACGTGCGCACGGACTTCCCGGAACGGGACGACGTGTGGCAGCGCTCGTCGCTCGCCGTGGCCCTGGACGAGTGCGGCCGCCCGGTCGTGACCGCGGACCTCCTGGCGGGTGTGGCGTGAACACCGGGCTGGCGGCCGGTGTCGGCGGCGCGACCGAGATCGGCGTCCCGGACCCGGAGGACCTCGCCCGGGTTGTCGAGACGGCGCTGGGCGAGGACCTCCGCTACGGCCCCGACGCGACGACCGCGGCCACCGTGCCCGCGGACGCCGTCGCGGTGGGTTCGTTCACCCCGCGCGCGGCGGGCGTGCTCGCCGGGCTCCCCGTGGCGATCGCCGTCCTGGACCGGGTCGTGCCGGGGTACGAGCTGCTCAGCGCCCTGCCCGACGGGTCCCGGCTGACCCCGGGCGAGCCTGCACTGGTCGTGCGGGCGCCGGTGCGCGGGCTGCTGACGGCCGAACGCACCGCCCTGAACCTGCTCTGCCACCTCTCCGGCGTCGCCACCGCGACGGCCGCCTGGGTCGACGCCGTCGCCGGGACCCCCGCCCGGATCCGGGACACCCGCAAGACGCTCCCCGGGCTGCGGCTGCTGGAGAAGTACGCCGTGCGCTGCGGCGGCGGGGTGAACCACCGGCTCGGCCTCGGGGACGCGATCCTGATCAAGGACAACCACGTCGTCGCGGCGGGTTCGGTGTCCGCGGCCCTGGCCGCGGCCCGGGCGGCGGCCCCCGATCTGCCGTGCGAGGTGGAGGTGGACTCCCTGGAGCAGCTCGACGAGGTTCTCGCGCTGGACGCGGAGCTCGTCCTGCTGGACAACTTCAGCCCGGCTCGCACGGCCGAGGCCGTGCGGCGCAGGGGATCGCGCCGGACGCTGCTGGAGTCCTCCGGCGGGCTGGTGCTGGCGAACGCCCGGGAGTACGCGGAGACGGGCGTGGACTTCATCTCGGTCGGGGCGCTGACGCACTCGGTGACGGCGCTGGACCTCGGCCTGGACCTCTGACCGACGTATCCGCGGGCGCCCCCTGCGCCTCTCCTGGGGCATGGACAGGCGAGTGGATGCCGGGCGGCTCCTGGTGGTCTCGTGGCCGGGGTACGGCCACCTGCTGCCGATGGTGCCGCTGATCAGGGCGGCCCAGCGGCGGGGGGTGGAGGTCGTCGTCTCGACCGGCGCCGACCTCGGGACGGCGGCCGCGGGCCTCGGTGCCCGGGTGCACCGTTGCGGCCCCACCCTGGCCGAGTCCTACGCCCGGCTGCCGGGCGGGACGGCGAGGATCGGGGAGCTCGCACCGCAGGAGCGTCCGCTGTTCGCCGCCCGGCACTTCTTCGGCGCCGGCGCGGTGGACCGGGCGCGGGACGTCGCCGCGCTCCTCGAGGACTGGCGGCCGGACCTCGTCGTGCACGACACCCTGGAGCTGGGATCCGCCGCGGCGGCCGTGGCCCACGGCATCCCGCACCTGACCCACGGCTACGGCCCGACGGTGCCGGACTCCCGGACGTTCGTCGGGGAGATCGGGTCCGTGCTGGCCGAGGCGGGGTTCCCGGACCCGGTGCCGTCCGCCTTCGCGGCGCCGTACCTGGATCCGTGCCCCCCGGGCCTGCGCGGCCGGGAGCCGAACCCCTGGTCGGACGTCCGGCCGGTCCGCCCGTCCGCCGGCGAGGCCGAGGAACCGGGCCCCGACCTGGGCGTCCTGCCGCACCCGGACAGCGTCTACGTGACGCTCGGGACGGTCACCAACCGGGCGCCTGCCGTCTTCCGGACGGTCCTCGAGGGCTGCCTGCGGCTGCCGGTCAACGTCGTGGCGACCACCGGGCCGGACGTCGATCCCGGCACCCTCGGACCCCGGTCGCCCGCGGTCCTGACCGCTCGCTACCTGCCGCAGGCCGCGGTGCTCCCGCAGGTGCGGGCCGTGGTGTCGCACGCGGGTGCGGGCACGATGCTGGGCGCGGTCTGCCACGGGCTGCCCCAGCTGTGCCTGCCCCAGGGCACCGACCAGCCGTCGAACACGGTTGCCCTGCTGCACACGGGCGCCGGGCTCGCGCTGGACCCGGAGGAGGTCACGGCGGACGCCGTGGCCGAGGCACTGGGCCGGCTGCTGTCCGAGCCGTCCTTCGCGGGCGCGGCGCAGCGGCTGCGCGCGGAGGTCGCGGCGATGCCGGACGCGGACGCCGTGCTCGACGCGTCGTGGCCCGCCGCCGTCCGCGGGTCCTGAGCCGTCAGTACGGCGCGAGCTCCAGGACCGGGCGGCCGGACTCGGCCGCGTCCCGGGCGAAGGCGGCGAGATCGGAGAGGACCTCGCCCAGCGCGTCCGGTTCGCCGTGCCCGATGCCCTCGGACCACGCGGCCATCACCGGCGGCGCCGTCCGCGGGGTCATCCCGGCGAGGGCCTCGACGACGGCGGCCGGCACCCTGGTGACGATCATCCCCTCGTCCGCCTCGACGGCGAGCAGCCCGGCGGGGCCGGGGGTCTCGACGGGTTCGGGGGTCTCGGCGGGCTCGGGGGCCCGGGCGGGTCCGCGCCCGCCGTGGGTGAGCGCCCGGTAGAGCACCGCCAGCTCCGCGCGCCGCAGCGGGACCGAGAGGTGGGGCCAGTCGTCGAAGGAGCGCTCGCCCGCGGAGATCGACACCACGGCGTCGGCCTCCTCCTCGGCGGCCAGGAACCAGTCGGTCATGCGGCGGAACCTAGTGCCTCACGCGCGCGATCCGGTGCGACGCGCGCGGTCGGCAGGTCGCGTGACGCCAGAACGCGCGCACCGGACCGGACCGAACCGGACCGGGGGTCCGCTCAGCTCCCCAGCAGCCCCGCCTGCATCGGCGCGGGGAAGCGCACGGTGACCCGCGCCTCGCCGAGCAGGGTCTCGATCGCGTGCGCCGCGGCGTCGACGGCGTCCCGGGCCTCGGCGCCGACGTCGGTCAGCAGCGCCGTCGCGATCGTGCCGTCCTTGCGCTGCACCCAGCCGCCGGCGATCCGGCCGTCGACCCAGATCGCGGGGCCGCCGTTGCCGTTGCGGTCGAACAGGTGCGGGACCAGGGCGGGGTCGAGGTAGTGGTCCCGGACCTTCCAGCCCACGGTCGTCGGGTCGAGGCCGGGCAGGAGCGCCACCGACGGGCCGGGGTCCGGGACCGGGTCGAGGTCGTCCGGGAGGACGTACCCGGCGGTGGTCTCGACGGCGTCGACGTCGGCCAGCGCGGCCTTCGTCGTCCCGACCGTCCAGCCGGCCCACCACCTCAGGTCCTCGCGAGTGGCCGGGCCGAAGGCGCGCAGGTAGGCGCGGGCGAGCCCGGCCGCCGCCTCCCGCCTGGCCAGCGGCGTGCCCAGGCCACCCGGAACCCAGGCGTCGGCCGCGGCCCAGCGGTACTGGCCGTTGATCCACGTGCCGGTCGGCCGGGCGCGGAGCACCTGGCCGTCGAAACCCATGATCAGCAGGACCCTCGAGTGGGCGGCGACGGTGGCGTCGCCGATCGGGACCGGGAAGGTCAGCCGGGGCAGCCGCAGGCCGACCTCGCGGGCGGGCAGCGGTCCCTCGGCGGCGAGCAGGTCGTGCACCTGTCGGCGGGCCCCCGCGAGCCAGGCGCCGGGATCGGCGACACCGGCGAGACCGAGCTGCGTGAGCAGGTTCCGCAGCTGCACGGCCGCGACGTCGACCGTCGCGGCATGGTGGGCGAGCCGTGCGTGCGCCGGCCCGAGGACCCACAGCGTGCGCCGCATCGCGTGATGGCGCAGCAGCGTGCGGTCCTCGTACAGCGCGGCGTCGACCGGGGCCAGGGCCGGGGTGCGCATCCGCGCCGCGGCCGAGAGGTAGACGGTGACGGGGTCCGTCGAGTGCAGGGCGACGAGATCGTCCGCGAGCACGGGCACGTCGTCGAGGCGGTGGGCGGGGGCGAGGCGGTGGCGGGTGACCAGCCGGGCGCGGCGCTGCGCCGTGCTGATCATGGGGCCGATCTCGGGGACGGGCACCGTGCCAGCATGCCGGGTGGCGCTGTGGCGCTGGTGACCGCGCACCGGGCGGCGCAGCCGCACGCCGTACCCTGGGACCCATGCTCCGCCGCCTCGACCTGCGTTCCGACCCCCTGCCCCGGCCCGCGACGCTGCGCGGGATGCTGCCGCGCGCCGAGGTGGACGTGGACGCGGCGCTGGCGGCGGTCCGGCCGATCGTCGACGACGTCCGGGAGCGCGGGGCGGCGGCCGCCCTGGACCTCGCGGAGCGGTTCGACAAGGTCCGGCCCGCGTCGATCCGGGTGCCCGCGGCCGCCCTGGCCGCAGCGCTGCGGGACCTGGACCCGGCGGTGAAGGACGCGCTGGAGACCTCGATCGAGCGGGCCCGCAAGGTCCACGGGGACCAACGCCGCCAGGACGTCGTCACCCAGGTCGTCCCGGGCGGCACCGTCACCGAGCGGTTCGTCCCGGTCCGCCGGGTCGGGCTCTACGCGCCGGGCGGGCTGGCCGTCTACCCGTCGAGCGTGATCATGAACGTGGTCCCGGCGCAGGCCGCGGGCGTCGAGTCCCTGGTCGTCGCGTCCCCGCCGCAGGCGGACAACGGCGGACTGCCGAACGGCACCATCCTCGCCGCGGCCGCGCTGCTCGGCGTCGACGAGGTGTGGGCGGTCGGCGGCGCCCAGTGCGTCGCGCTGCTGGCCTACGGCGGCACGGACACCGACGGGGGAGAGCTCGAACCGGTGGACATGGTCACCGGGCCCGGCAACCTCTACGTCACCGCCGCCAAGCGCATGCTCCGCGGTCTCGTCGGGATCGATGCCGAGGCGGGCACCACCGAGATCGCGGTCCTCGCGGACGGCGGCGCGGACCCCGTACACGTCGCCGCGGACCTCATCTCGCAGGCCGAGCACGACCCGAACGCGGCATCGGTGCTGGTCACGACGTCGGACGAGCTCGCCGCCGCGGTCGACGCCGAGCTCGAGGCGCAGGTCGGCGCCACCAAGCACACCGAGCGCATCCGGACGGCACTGACCGGCCCGCAGTCCGCCACGATCCTGGTGCGGGACCTCGACGAAGGGGTCGCCGTCGTCGACGCCTACGCCGCGGAGCACCTCGAGATCCAGACGGAGGACGCCCGCGAGGTCGCCGCGCGGGTCCGCAACGCCGGCGCGATCTTCATCGGCCCGTACGCCCCGGTCTCGCTCGGGGACTACTGCGCGGGCTCCAACCACGTGCTGCCGACGGGGGGCTGCGCCCGGCACTCCGGCGGGCTCTCGGTGCAGACGTTCCTGCGCGGCGTGCACGTCGTCGAGTACACGGAGGAGGCGCTGCGCGAGGTGGCGGACAAGGTGGTCACCCTGGCGACGGCGGAGGATCTGCCGGCGCACGGGCAGGCCGTGACGGCGCGGTTCCGCGCATGAGCGACCTGATCGGTTCCGACGTGACGCTGGATCAGCTGCCGCTGCGCGAGGACCTGCGCGGGAAGTCGCCCTACGGCGCCCCGCAGCTCGAGGTCGCGGTGCGCCTCAACACCAACGAGAACCCGTACCCGCCGCCGCCGGAGCTGGTCGCGGACGTCGCGCGGGCCACCGAGGAGGCCGCGCGGGACCTGCACCGCTACCCGGACCGGGACGCGATCGCCCTGCGCACGGACCTCGCGGCCTACCTGAGCCGGCAGACCGGCGTCGACCTGCGGGTGGAGAACCTCTGGGCCGCCAACGGCTCCAACGAGATCATCCAGCAGATCCTGCAGGCGTTCGGCGGCCCGGGACGCAGCGCCGTCGGCTTCGAGCCGAGCTACTCGATGCACCCGATCATCTCCTCGGGCACGCGGACGGAGTGGCTGCCGGCGCCGCGGGCCGCGGACTTCTCGGTCGACGTCGACGCCGCCCGTCAGGTGCTGAAGGACCGCGCGCCGGACATCACGTTCCTGACCAGCCCGAACAACCCCACCGGCCAGTCCCTCGCGCCGGACGACCTGGCCGCGCTGATCGACGCGGCGCCCGGGATCGTCGTGGTCGACGAGGCGTACGCGGAGTTCTCCGCCTACCCGAGCGCGACGACGCTGCTCGCCACGCACGGCCACAAGCTGCTGGTCAGTCGCACGATGAGCAAGGCGTTCGCGTTCGCCGGGGGGCGGCTGGGCTACCTCGCCGCCGCACCCGCCGTCGTCGACGCGCTGCAGCTGGTCCGGCTCCCGTACCACCTCTCGGTGCTCACCCAGGCCGCCGCGCGCGCCGCCCTGCGGCACGCGACGGCCACCCTCGGCTCCGTCGCGCTGCTGTCCGCGGAGCGGGACCGGGTGATGTCCGAGCTGGCCGCGGCCGGCTACGACGTCGTCCCGAGCGACGCGAACTTCGTGCTCTTCGGGCACTTCGCCGACGCGGACCGCGCGTGGCGGGCGTTCCTGGAGCGCGGGGTGCTCATCCGGGACAACGGCATCCCGGGACACCTGCGGGTCACGATCGGCACGCCCGAGGAGAACGACGCGTTCCTGCAGGTCGCAGCGGACGTCGCAACGGAGGAGCTCTCGTGACGAGGATCGGCCGCGTCGAGCGGGTCACCAAGGAGTCCAAGGTGCTCGTCGAGATCGACCTCGACGGCACGGGCATCACGGACATCAACACCGGCGTCCCGTTCTTCGACCACATGCTCGACGCGCTGGGCAAGCACGGCGCGTTCGATCTCACCGTGCAGGCGGAGGGCGACGTCGCCCTCGACGCCCACCACACCGTCGAGGACACCGCGATCGTGCTGGGCCAGGCGATCCGGGCCGCGCTGGGGGACAAGAAGGGCATCCGCCGGTTCGGGGACGCCTGGATCCCGATGGACGAGGCGCTCGCCCACGCCGTCGTCGACGTCTCGGGCCGGCCGTACACCGTGCACACCGGCGAGCCGGAGGTCATGCAGGGCTTCGTGGTCGGCGGGCACTACCCGACGGTGCTGAACCGGCACGTCTTCGAGTCCCTGGCCTTCCACGGCCACCTCGCGCTGCACGTCCGCGTGCTCGACGGCCGGGACCCGCACCACATCACCGAGGCCGAGTTCAAGGCCATCGCCAGGGCCCTGCGCGCGGCGACGGAACCCGACACCCGCATCACCGGCATCCCGAGCACCAAGGGCACCCTCTAGATCCGCTAGATCCGCGTTGTGGAGCCATGACGCGTTCGCCGGGGCCCGTCACTCGCGTTGTGGCTCCATAACGTGGGATCCGGTGGCGGGTAGGGTGGGTCCCGTGTCGCGGATCGTCGTGTTGGACTACGGGTCGGGAAACCTGCGATCCGTCGAGCGTGCGCTCGGCAGGGTGGGCGCGGACGTCGTGGTCACCTCGGACTTCGACGCCGCCTGTGAGGCGGACGGCCTGGTCGTCCCCGGCGTGGGTGCCTTCGCGCACTGCATGCAGGGGCTGAACGAGGTCCGCGGGCCGCAGATCATCGGCCGCCGGCTCGCCGGGGGACGCCCGGTGCTCGGCATCTGCGTCGGGATGCAGGTCCTGTTCGACCGGGGCGTGGAGTTCGGCGACGAGACGGACGGGTGCGGGCAGTGGCCCGGCACCGTCGAGCGGCTCAAGGCGGACGTGTTGCCGCACATGGGTTGGAACACGGTGACGGCCGCGCCGGGGTCGACCCTGTTCAACGGCCTGGACGCGGACACGCGCTTCTACTTCGTCCACTCCTTCGCCGTGCGGCGCTGGGAGCTGGAGGAGTCCCACATCATCCGCCCGCCGCTGGTCACCTGGGCGCACCACGGCGAGGACTTCGTCGCCGCCGTCGAGAACGGGCCGTTGGCCGCCACCCAGTTCCACCCGGAGAAGTCCGGGGACGCGGGCGCGACGATCCTGCAGAACTGGCTGCGCGACGTGGTCGGCTGATGTCCGCCACGCCCCGCAAGCCCGCGGCCCGCAAGCCCGCAGCCCGCAAACCCGCCGCCCGCAAACCCGCAGCCCGCACGAAGCCCGCGGCGCGGAAGGGGTCATCCGCGCGGCGGACCACCACCCGCCGGCGCACCACGACGCCGCGGCGCCGGACCTCGACCTCCAGCACGCTGGGCACGGCCGTCGGCGCGGCGATCGCAGGTGTCCTGGCCGCCGCGGTGGGCGGTCTGCCCTGGTGGGGCTGGGTGGTGCTGATCGTCGTCGGGCTCGTCGCGGGGCTCGGGTACGCGGTCCTGCGGGGCCGGGCCGCCGCCGGGGACCCGTCCGTGGACGACGCCCCGGCGGAGCCCGGGAGCCCGCACCCGAGCTCCTGAGACCCGTGCCGCCGTTCGGCTGATCGTGATGTCCTGCCGCCGATCGGGCGGCTCCGGTTCCCGGCGGTATTCCTGCCGCTCCCGCCTGCTTCCTCAGTGTCGTGTCCTCGCGTGAGGGCATCCCCACCAGAGGGAGGACGGCGATGAGCAGCGACAGCGGCCCGGTCGGACGGATGCTGAAGGGCCTCGCACACGGCGGCTACGTCGTGGACGACAACCCCGCGACGACGGACAAGATCAAGGTCGAGGAGAGCCTGAGCAGCCCCGCCGAGGCCGGGCTGACCCAGCAGGAGGTCACCTTCTCCACCCCGTTCGGCTACATGTTCGCGGACCTGGCCGGCACGTTCCCGGCCCAGCCGGGGGCGGACCCGGAGGAGATCGTCGACCGGCTGCGGGGCC
>JAOZVV010000197.1 GCA_025869365.1 Pseudonocardia sp. | reverse complement strand
TCTACTGACGACCACATAGGCCATCAGGTGTTGCGAGGACCCCGAGAATCCGCCGACGTCCGGGAGGGGCCGTTCGCGCACGGGGCGGGGCTACTCGGAACGCAGGTAGCTCAGCAGGCGCAGGATCTCGATGTAGAGCCAGACCAGCGTGGTCATCAGGCCGAAGGCGATGTACCAGGCGAACTTCGCCGGGGCGCCGGCCTTGATGGCCTGGGTGGCCTGGTCGAAGTCCAGCAGCAGGCTGAACGCCGCCACACCGATCACGACGAGGCTGAAGATGATGGCCAGCGGGCCGCCGTCACGCAGCCCCGTGTTGACCCCGAAGAGGCTCATCACGAGGTTGAACAGCATCAGCACGCCGACGCCGATCAGGGCGCCCATCAGCCACTTGGTGAACTTCGGCGTCACCTTCACGGCACCGGTCTTGTAGAGCACCAGCATGCCGACGAACACACCCGCGGTGCCGATGACGGCCTGCAGCGCGATGCCCGGGTAGATCTGGTTGAACAGGCCGCTGATCCCGCCGAGCGCGATACCCATCGCGACCGAGTAGGTCATCACCAGGGCCGGGTTGGAGCTCTGCTTGAAGATCACGACGAGCGACACGATGAAGCCGACGATGAACGCCGGCAGGGCCAGGACGTAGAGCCCGCTCACGGCCGTGAGCACGCCGGCCGCGAGCGCCGCGCCCGCCGTGATCGCGGTCTTCTGGACGACGTCGTCGATCGTGATCGGGCGCTCACCGGACCCGGCGTGCCCGTATCCGACCTGCGAGGCCTGGGCGTCGGCGTAGGCGGCCCCGCCGCCCATCAGACCTCCGCCCTGGCGGTCGAACGAGGCGTAGCCGCCGCCCTGTCCACCGGACAGGTTGCGGAACGCCGGGTTGCTGCTGGTGCGCACCTGGATCCTCCTCGAACTGCGTCGTGGTGCGTGCTTCTGTCCTGGAGAACGCACGGTGGGGCTGCGACGTTCCCGCTCGGTAAAGAAGACTTTACCCACCTGGCCCGACGGCACGCCGACGCCGGGGAGACCACCCGGAGGGCGGGCCGCGGATCACGCCGCGGCGGGACCCTCGCGGGGCGGATCGAGCGCGATCCCGGCGTCCTCCAGCACCGCCTCGGTGAGCAGCCGGACATACGGCCGCTCCCCGGGGGGAGCCCCGTCGAGGGGGCACTCCACGTCCGCGACCCGGCACAGGTCGAGCAGCACGTCGTCATAGGCGGCGAGCAGGGCGACCCGCCGGACGCGGGTGGGCGGGCCCGGCCCCCGGACCTCCGCGCGGAGCCGTCGCAGGTCCTTCACCAGGGACTCCAGGGACGGCCCGGCCGGCTGGGGGGCCGGGCGGCGCAGCGCGAGAACATGCTCGAGGAGGTCCCGTAGCGCAGGGGCGAACCGCGCCGCGGCCCAGCAGAACAGCGTCGGCGCGACGGCGATGCCGAGGTACATCGACATGCCGAGCAGCAGGGGACGGTCACCCGTCACCCTGCGAGGATAGCGCCGGTCACACCGGGGCGCGCCCCTGTCCCGGACCGGGGGCCGTGGGCCCGCCGGTGTCCGAGGTCACGACACGCGCGGGGCGTCCCCGACGACCGGCATGGTCGCCGTCGGCGTGGGCTCGGCCACGGCGGACGGTGCGGGCACCGCGGCGGGAGCCGGGGGCTCGTCGCGCAGCCCCCTCATCTCGCCCTTGAAGATCCGGGCGGACTGCCCGACGGAGCGCGCCATCGTGGGCAGGCGCTTCGCCCCGAACAGCAGGACGACCACCCCCACGAGGATGACGATCTCCCACCCACCGAGGTTCGGCATGTCGGTCCTCTCATCCGGGGCCGCACCGTCGCGGCCCTCGTACCGGGTGCAACGAGCGCGGAGCCGTCGGGTTCCGGCCGGTCAGGGTCGACCTCCGACCCGTCGGGGTCGCTCCGGGCGCGCCGGGAGCCCGTCGCCGTTACGCTCGCGGCCGGTCGCCACCGGGTGGCCGTGGCGAGAGGCGACGACGACGATGTGGGCTTTCCTGTCCAAGCGGTTGCGGATGTGGCTGATCCTGGCGGTGGCCGCGCCGCTGGTCGGCTGGCTGCTCGGCAAGGTCGGGGACGTGATCGAGAAGCGGCGGGGGCCGAACGCCGTCAGCCGGACGCTGCACCAGGGCCGGGGCTGGCTGCAGCGCCGGACCCGGGGTCCGCTGTCCGCGAAGCCGGAGTCCGGACGCCCCGCGCGCTGAGCATCCCCACCCGATCGGGCGACCCGAGGGTCGACCCCCGGCGGGCCCGGGAACTCGTCGGTGCCCGGGCCCGGCGCCGGTGCCAGACTGGGCGAAACGGACGGGGGACGACATGGACGCCGATGTCATCGTGGTCGGGGCGGGGCTCGCGGGCCTGGTCGCCACCTCCGAGCTGGTCGCCGCGGGCAAGCGCGTGATCCTGGTGGACCAGGAGCCGGAGACGAACCTCGGCGGCCAGGCCTTCTGGTCCTTCGGCGGGCTGTTCCTGGTGAACTCCCCGGAGCAGCGGCGGATGGGCATCAAGGACTCCCCCGAGCTGGCGCTGCAGGACTGGCTGGGCAGCGCGCAGTTCGACCGCGGCGTGGACGATCCGGGCGGCGAGGACTTCTGGGCGCGCCAGTGGGCCACCGCGTACGTGCACTTCGCCTCGGGCGAGAAGCGCAGCTGGCTGCACGGCCTGGGTGTGCGGTGGTTCCCGCTGGTCGGCTGGGCCGAGCGCGGCGGATACCTCGCGGACGGACACGGCAACTCGGTCCCCCGCTTCCACGTCACCTGGGGCACCGGACCGGGACTGCTCGAACCGTTCGTGACGAAGGTCCGCGACGGCGAGCGCGCGGGCCTCGTCGATCTCCGCTTCCGGCACCGTGTCGACGCACTGACCAGGACGGACGACGTCGTCGACGGTGTGGCCGGCGCGGTCCTGGAACCGAGCGGGGCCGCCCGTGGGGAAGCCAGCTCGCGGACGGAGACCGGGTCGTTCGCGCTGAGGGCCGGCGCGGTGGTCGTCACGGCCGGGGGGATCGGCGCGAACCACGACCTCGTCCGGGCGAACTGGCCGGAGCGGCTCGGCATCCCGCCGACGCACATGATCACGGGCGTCCCCGCGCACGTCGACGGGCGGATGCTGGGCATCACCGAGGCGGCGGGCGGCCGGATCGTGAACCGGGACCGGATGTGGCACTACGTCGAGGGCATCCGGAACTGGGACCCGATCTGGGAGCGGCACGGCATCCGGATCCTGCCCGGGCCGTCGTCGATCTGGCTCGACGGCGCCGGCCGTCGCCTGCCCGCCCCGAACTTCCCCGGCTTCGACACCCTCGGGACGTTGAGGACGCTGCGGGACACCGGCTTCGACCACTCGTGGTTCGTCCTGACCCAGAAGATCATCGAGAAGGAGTTCGCCCTCTCGGGGTCCGAGCAGAACCCGGACCTCACCGGGAAGGACGTCCGGGCGACGCTCGGTCGGATCCGCCCCGGTGCGCCCGCGCCCGTCGAGGCGTTCAAGGAGCGCGGCGAGGACTTCGTGGTGGCCGAGACGCTGGCCGAGCTCGTCGACGGGATGAACAAGCTGTCCCCGGAGGCCCCGCTGGACCTGGCGACGATCGAGCGGCAGATCGTCGCGCGGGACCGCGAGATGGACAACGCGTTCACCAAGGACCTGCAGGTCAGCGCGATCCACAACGCCCGGCGCTACCGCGGGGACCGGCTCGGGCGCACCGCGGCACCGCACCGGATCCTGGACCCCGGGGCCGGCCCGCTGATCGCGGTCAAGCTGCACGTCCTCACCCGGAAGACGCTCGGCGGCCTGCAGACGGACCTCTCCGGACGGGTCCTCGACGCGGCGGGGACCCCCGTCCCGGGGCTGTTCGCGGCCGGCGAGGTCGCCGGGTTCGGCGGCGGCGGGGTGCACGGCTACCGCTCGCTGGAGGGCACGTTCCTCGGCGGCTGTCTCTTCTCGGGCCGGGCCGCCGGGCGGGGCGCGGCGCTCGCGGTCTGAGCACCGGCTCCGCCCACGGCGTCTTCGCGACATGGTCGCCGGGCGCGGCCACGGCGGGGTGGTTCACCCCGGCCGCCCGCCCCGGCTCACGGATCATCGATAGTCGTGAGCGCCGATCCGGTCGTCTGATTACCGTGTTGCGCATGACGCCCGTTCCCACCTTGATCGAGTGGGCCGGTGGCCCCGCCGCCCTCCGCCGGCTGATCGACGCGTTCTACGACCGCGTCGAGGCGGACGACCTGCTGAGCCCGCTCTTCCCGGGCGGCGTCCACGAGGAGCACCGCGCCCACGTCACGACCTGGTGGGTGGAGGTGTTCGGCGGGCCGCCCGGCTACACCTCCGAGCTCGGCGGCTACGAGCGGATGCTGGCCCATCACCGCGGCCTCAACCTCACCGCCGAGCAGCGCTTCCGGTTCGCGACCCTGATGAGCCGTGCCGCGGACGACGCCGGCCTGCCGGACGACCCGGAGTTCCGCGCGGCGTTCGTCGGCTACGTCGAGTGGGGCACCCGGCTCGCGCTGGCCAACTCCCAGGACGGCGCGGCGGTCGTCGAGCAGGCGCCCGTGCCGCGCTGGGGCTGGGGCGTCGCACCGCCGTATCAGCCGTGACGGGTCCACGCGACAATCGTCCGGGACCCACCGCTCCGTCGACGGGAGACCTGCGTGGAGATCGTCGAGCTCCGCATCCGTGACGTCGGGCAGTTCGGCAGCGCCGGCGTGCAGATGCTGCGGCTGTTGCCCGTCCACGTGACGGCCGGCGCCACGAGCCTGCACGTCGCCCGGATCGCGCCGGGTGGGATCCTCGGCCCGCACCCGACGCGGCAGTGGCAGCTGTTCGCGGTGGTCGAGGGCGCGGGCTGGGTGGCCGGCGCGGACGCCGTCCGGCACGAGATCGGCGCGGGCCGGGCCGCCGTCTGGGCACCCGGTGAGGTGCACTCCGCAGGATCGGAGCCCGGCATGCTCGCCGTCATCGCCCAGTCGGACGCCCCGCCGACCCGACCCGCAGGCCCGCGCCCCGGCGCGCGCACCCGGTGACGCCCCCGGGAGACCGATCAGGCCTGGTTGATCCGGATCATGTTCCCGGAGGGGTCCCGGAACGCGCAGTCCCGCACGCCCCACGGCTGTGCCATCGGCTCCTGCAGCACCTCCGCCCCGGACGCCCGGACCTTCTCGAAGGTGCCGTCGAGGTCGTCGGTGCGGAAGATGACCCCGTTGAGCGAACCCTTGGTGAGCAGCTCGAGGAGGGCGTCGCCGTCGGCCGGGGACCGTCCACCGTGTGGTTCCGCGAGCACGATCTCGATCTCCGGCTGGGCGGGCGGCGACAGCGTCACCCAGCGGAAACCTCCGTTGGAGACGTCGGTCCGCAGCTCGAGCCCGAGGGCGTCGCGGTAGAACTCGAGGGCCTTCTCCGGGTCGTGGACGAGGAGGGTGGTGTGGGAGAGGGAGAGGTTCATGGGGAGGACGCTAGGGCGCGGCGGGGCGCCGGGCTTCTCCGTTCCTGCTCGGCCTCGTCTGGATCTTCGCGACGCACGCGGGCACGGCCGCGGACGCGCTGTGGTCCCGGGCGCGGTACGCCGTGGGGCTCTCGCCGACGATCTCGGTGAACCGTGAGCTGAAGGACCCCAGCGACGTACAGCCGACCTCCATGCAGACCTCGGTGACGGAGAGGTCCCCGCGCCGCAGCAGGGCCATCGCCCGCTCGATCCGGCGCGTCATCAGGTAGCTGTACGGCGTCTCGCCGTAGGCCGCGCGGAACTTGCGGGAGAAGTGTGCGGGTGACATCAGCGCGGCCCTCGCGAGCGACGGGACGTCGAGCGGCCTCGCGTACTCGCGGTCCATGAGATCGCGGGCCCGGCGCAGGTGCGCGAGGTCCGCGAGGTCGTCCGGGGTCACGAACGCAGAGTAGGACGCCGGTCGGCTCGCGGACCAGGTGTCGTCGCGCCACGGGTCCGGGTCGAGGTCCGCCACGACGAACCCCCGGCTCGCGGGCGACCGGCGCATCGGGCGGGAACCCGCTGGCGTCGCGGGCCGTCGACCGGTCAGGGTGACCCGATGATCGCGCCGACCCCCGCACCGCCGTACGTCGCGGTGATCTTCACGTCCCTGCGCTCCGAGGGGGACCACGGCTACGGCGCGACGGCCGGGGCGATGGTCGCGCTGGCCCACGAGCAGCCCGGGTTCCTCGGGGTCGAGTCCGCCCGGGAGGGCCTCGGCATCACGGTGTCCTACTGGCGGGACGAGGGGGCCGCCCGCGCCTGGAAGGACGTCGCGGCCCATCTCGTGGCGCAGCGCCGGGGCCGGGAGGTCTGGTACTCGGACTACCGGGTGCGCATCGCGACGGTGACGCGGGACTACGGGCCGTCGACGTCCGAGCTCGCCCGGTGAGCGCTCCCGCTACGCTCGCCGACCGTTCGGGTCCGCATCAGAAACTCTCGGGAGTACGCCCATGAACCGCACCACCGCCCTCCGCGCGCTGCACGACGTCGGCGCGGCCGCCTGGTTCGGGGGCGCGCTGATGGGCGTCGTCGGGCTGAACGCGGCGGCGGACCAGGTGGGTGACCCCGCGGACCGGGACCGGGTGGCCGCCGCCGGCTGGGCGCGGTGGACGCCGGTCTTCCGGGCCGCCGCGGGGGCGCACCTGCTCGGCAGCGTCGGGCTGCTGGCGAAGAGCCGCAGCAGGGGCGCGGCGCTGGACCTCGGGCTGACCGCCGCCGCCGTCGGCACGGTCGCAGGCGCGGCGGTGCTCGGCGGTAGGGCCGGGTCGAAGCAGGCGGTGCGCTCGCTGGAGTGGGCGACGCCGGTGTTGCTCGCGGGGGTCATCCTGCGCGGGGCACGCGGCTGACCGCGCTCCCCCGCGCGGCGAGCCGGAGGTGCTCGGCCAGGGCCGCCGTGGCGTCCGATCCCTTCCGGGCGGTCTCGCCCCGGCAGAGCGCCAGGCGCCGGCGGGACCACGGCTCCTCGAGCTCACAGACCTCGAGCGTCCCGTCGCCCGGCACCACGTGCCGCGGCACGACCGCGAGCCCCACACCGGCGGACGCGAGGACGACGAGTGTCCCCAGGTCCCCGACCAGCGTCCGGTGCCGCGCCACCGGGGCGTTCGGGCCGAGATGGCCCTCGATGGAGCGTTGCAGCGGGGACTCCGCGGTGAGCCCGACGAGCGGATGCTCGGCCGCCTCGCGGTAGGTCACCCCGGTGCGCCCGGCGAGGATCCCGCCGCGTTCCCCGACCACGACGAGCGAGTCGTCGCCGAGGGGTTCGGCGTCGAGACCGGAGCCGGGCAGCAGGTCCTCGAGGACGACGCCGAGGTCCGCCTCCCCGGCCAGGAGGGCGGCGACGGTGTCCGGGCTCTGCCGCTCGGACACCGTGACGTCGAGGTCCGGGTGCGCGCGCAGGAAGCCGGCCAGCGCCCGCGGCACGAGCCGGTACATCGCCGAGCTCCCGGACAGCAGGACCAGCGGTGCCGCCGCCGGCGCCCGCGTGTAGCCGGCAACGGCCCCGTCCAGCCTCGCGACCTCGGCGAGCACGTCCTGGGCGTGGCGCGCCAGCGTCGTCCCGGCGGGGGTCGGCCGGACACCGCGGCGGCCGCGGACGAGCAGCGCCATCCCGGCGTGCTGTTCCAGGGCCCGGATCCGGGCGCTGGCGGACGGCAGGCTCAGGTGCACCCGGCGGGCACCGGCCGTGATCGAGCCCTCGCTGACGACGTGCAGGAACAGCTGCAGGTCCAGCAGGTCGTAACGCACGCCTGCCAGCCTAAGTCCTGGGCAGAGGCAGCGAGCGGGGTTCCCGCATTGTGCCGCGGCCGGCACGCCCCGATGCTCGGCAGGTGCCCGAGTTCCTCACCCTCCTCCTCGCCGGTGTCGCGGCCGGGGCGCTGAACGCCGCCGGTGGCGGTGGGACGTTCGTGGCGTTGCCCGCTCTCGTCGGCGCCGGGCTGTCCCCGGTCACCGCGAACGCCTCGACGACTGTCGCGCTGCTCCCCGGCGCCCTGGCCAGCGCATGGGCCTACCGGCGGGAGATCGCGCCGGTGGGCCGCACGCCGACCCGTTCCCTCACGGCGGTGAGCATGCTCGGCGGCGGGCTGGGCGCCGGGTTGCTGCTGGTGTTGCCCTCCTCGTCCTTCGACGCCGCGGTGCCCTGGCTGCTGGCCTTCGCGACGGTGGTGCTGGCCTTCGGACGGCAGGCCTCCCGGCTGCTCGGCGGCACGCTCACGATGGGCACCCGGCCGATCCTCGCCTGGCAGCTGGTGCTCGCGATCTACGGCGGGTACTTCGGCGGCGCCGTAGGCATCCTCATGCTGGCGCTCTGGAACGTCGGCCTCGGCATCGACGCGGCGACCGGCAACCCGATGCGGGTCGCCCAGCTCGGCGCCGTCTACGGGGTCGCCTCGGCGGTGTTCCTGGTGGCCGCCGACGTCGTCGTCGACCCCCTCCCGCTGGTGGGAATGCTCGTCGGCGGGATCACCGGGGGCGTGCTCGGCGCGCAGGTCGTGCGGCGGCTGCCCGCCCGGGTGCTGCGGGCGATCGTCCTCACGACCGCCGTGACGATGACCGCGCTCTACCTCGTGCGCGAGTTCCGATGAGCCGTCGGGACCGGCCGGCCGTCAGCCGCGAGCACCACCCGGTCGCCGCGGTGTGACCTGCGAGCCGGCCAGCCGCGCCGTCGCGCGGGCCAGCACCGTCGCCCGCGCCGACTCCGTGCGGGCCTTGAGCAGGGGCAGGATCACGGCGTAGCGCTCGGAGCGGCCGAGCCCCTCGAACGCCGCGCCCGCCGCCGGGTCCGCCGCCAGCGCCGCGGCCAGGTCCGCCGGGACCTCGGCCGTGCGCTGGGGCTCGTAGGCCGCCGCCCACCGCCCGTCCGCCTTTGCCGCGTCGACCTCCGCGAGCCCACCCGGTCGCATCCGGCCGGCCGCGGTCAGGGCCTCGACCTTCGCCACGTTCACCCGGGACCAGGAGCTGCGCGGCCGGCGGCGGGAATACCGCTGGAGGAACGACACGTCGTCCAGGGACCTGCGCTGCCCGTCGATCCAGCCGAAGCACAGGGCGCCGTCGAGCGCGTCGGAGATCGTGATGGTGGCGAGCCCGGAACGGCGCCTGGCGATCCGCAGCCAGGCCGCCGACCGGTCCCGGTTGCGCTCCAGCCAGGTCTCCCAGCCGGCGGGGTCCGCGAAGTCGAGGACCTCCCTGTCGACGTCCACCGCGTCAGCCCTTCCCGGCCGAGGCGGCGATCTCGACGTAGTGCGGGTTGTGCATGACCCCCAGCACGTTGCCGAACGGGTCGACGACGGAGGCGGTGACGAACCCCGTGTCCCCCCGCGGCGTGATCGGCTCGAACTCCTCGGCACCCATCCGGATCAGCCGGTCCACGGTGGCCTCGAGGTCGTCGACGTGCCAGTACATGACGGCCCCGCCGGGAGCGGTCGCCGCTCCGGCCGGTGCCCACCGACGGTCGACGATGCCGAGCTCGGCCTGGAAGTCCCCCGTCCGGAACTCGGCGTAGGCGACCTGGCCGTCGGGGCCCCGCCGCGCGAAGTAGTTCTCGTGGCCGAGCAGGTCGGTGTACCAGGCCACCGCGGCCGGGACGTCGTCCGCCCAGAAGACGAGGGTGCTGAGTCCGCGAAGGTTCGTCATGTCCGGAACGGTAGGGCCACTTGTGGAAGCTCCGGTTCCTCAATGCGTGCCAGACTGCCGGAATGTTGGAAACCTCGGTCCGGCTGCTCCAGCTCTTGTCGCTGCTGCAGGTGCGCAGGGACTGGTCCGGCGCGGACCTGGCGGACCGGCTCGGCGTCACCACCCGGACCGTGCGCAACGACGTCGAACGGCTGCGCATCCTGGGCTACGAGGTCAGCTCCAGCACCGGGGTCACCGGCGGCTACCGGCTCGCGGCGGGCTCCGCGCTCCCGCCCCTGCTGCTCGACGACGACGAGGCCGTCGCCGTCGCCGTCGGGCTGCGGGTGGCGGCGGCCGGCACGGTCACCGGTCTGGAGGAGACCTCGCTGCGGGCCCTGGCCAAGCTGGAGCGCACCCTCCCCGCCCGGCTCCGCCCCCGGGTCGACGCCGTGCGCACGGCCACCGTGTCCGCGGCGCGGGGCGGACCGACCGTCGACGTCGAGACGCTGACGGCGCTGGCCGGTGCCTGCCGGGACCACGTGCGGCTGCGCTTCGACTACCGGGGGCGGGACGGCGAGAGCGCCCGGCGGGAGGTCGAACCGCACCGCCTCGTCTACACCGGACGCCGCTGGTACCTCCTGGCCTGGGATCCCGAACGGGACGACTGGCGCACCTTCCGGGCCGACCGGATCATCCCGAGGCTCCCCACCGGGGCGCGGTTCACGCCGCGGGAACCACCCGAGGACGCCGCCACCCACGTCGTGCGGGGCGCCTCGTCGCTCGCCTATCCCCACCGGGCCCGGATCCGGTTGCACGTCACCGCGGAGGTCATCGCGGGCCACGACCGGATGAGCGCCGCGGCCGGGCTGCTGACCCCCGTCGACGAGTACAGCTGCATCCTCGAGACCGGCACGAACTCCCTGCGGGATCTCGCGCGGTACCTCATGAGCCTGGACGTCGGCTTCGAGGTGCTGGACCCGCCGGAGCTGCGGGTGCTGCTGCGCGAGCTCGCGCAGCGGTGCGCCGCCGCGGCCGTCGACCCGGCCTGACCGCCGCCGATCCCTCCGGCAGGCCACACGACACCCGCACCGGCTGGCACGATGGGCGCATGTCGGTGCACGTGCTGCGCGTCCTCGTGACCGAGCCGGTGGGGTAGCCGTGGCCGGTCCGGGGCGCTCGTGCCCGCTCGCCTACCGCTACCGGCCCGAGGACCTGGCCGGGCCGCCCGCCTTCGACACCACGACGCTCTACGTCGTCGGCGGCCTCTACGGCAACACCCACGCCCTCGACGCCGTCCTCGCGCGCGCCGCGGCGGAGCATCCGCCACCCGAGATCGTGTTCAACGGGGACTTCCACTACCTCGACGCCGCCCCGGAGCCGTTCGCCGCGGTCGAGGCCGGCGTCCACGCCCACCGCGCCACCCTCGGCAACGTCGAGTACGCCCTCACCACCGGGGACGACGCCCTCGGCTGCGGCTGCGACTACCCGGCCTACGTCGCGGACCCGGTCGTCACCAACTCCAATCTCGTGCTCGCCCGCCTGCGCGCCGGCGCGGCCGTCACCGATGCGGCCCGCGCCCGGCTGGCCGCGCTCCCCCGCCATCTCACCGCCACCGTCGGCGGGCACCGGGTCGGGATCGTCCACGGTGACGCCGAGAGCCTCGCCGGCTGGCGCCTCGCCCTGGAGGCCGTCGACCCGCCGGACGCGCAGGCCCGTGCCCGCACCGGGTTCAGCGGCCCGGCCACGACCTCGGCGACCGTCGCCGACTGGTGCCGCCGAGCCGACGTCGTCGCCCTGTGCTGCACCCACACCGGACTGCCCTACCTGCAGGAACACGCCGCCCGGTACCTGGTGGCGAACAACGGGTGCGCCGGCCTGCCCAACTTCACCGGCGCGCGATCCGGGCTCCTGACCCGGCTCTCGGCCGACCCCCGCCCACCCGCGGACAGCCTCTACGGCACCACCCTCGACGGGCTCCGCGTCGACGCCCTCCCCGTCCGGTACGACCACGAGCGCTGGCGCGAGGAGTTCCTGAGCCGATGGCCCGCCGGCTCGCCCGCCCACGCGAACTACGCCGACCGGATCGACGAGGGCACCTGGCTCACCGTCGACCACGCCGTCCGCGTGCCGCGGCGGTGACACAGCGGGCGACTAGCATCGCCGGGTGCCCGGGCAGACCGCAGGAAGCGCCGCGTCCGGTGGGTAGGGCGCGCACGCTCGCGCAGGCGTACCGGCACTTCGGCGAGGTCGACGCCGCCGGCCTGTCACCGCTGTACGAGCGGGTCGCGGTGGCCCTGAGCGCCTCCGGCGAGGCACTGCGCGCCATCGAGGCGGCGCCGGCGCGCACGCGGCGTCCCGAGACGATCCTGGCCGCACTGCACGACCTGGCCCTCGCCGGACGCGCCCCGGCGCTCGCCGAGGCCTATGCCGCCGGGGAGGGCGACGCCGCCGCGGACGCGGCGATCGACACGCTGCTCCGGATGACGGACTCGGTCGTGGCCGTCGCCCTGCGCCGGCCCACGCGGCCGGACGAGACCGGCCGCTGCGCCGTGCTCTACCCGGTCCTCGCCGAGGCGGCGCACCGGATGGGCGCGAACGCGGTCGGGCTGATCGACGTGGGCGGCTCGGCCGGGTTGACCCTGTCGGTCGATCGCGTCGGCATCACCTACGACACCGGGCGGACAGCCGGCGGACGGACAGCCGGCGGACGGACACTGGGGGACCCGACCTCTCCCGTGCAGATGTCGGCGTCCCTGGTGGGAGGCCGGCCCGTCCCGACGCGGGCGATCCCCGAGGTCGTCGCCCGCGTCGTCGTCGACCTCGATCCGGTCGACGTGACGGACGCGGACGAGGCCCGCTGGCTGCGCGCCTGCCTGCCGCCGGACCAGCCGCAGCGGGTCGCGAGGCTCGACGCCGAGATCGCGCTGGCCGCGGCGCGGCCTCCGCTGCTGCTGCAGGGGGACACCGTCGACCTGCTGCCCGACGCCGTCGCCCGGGTTCCCGCGGGCGCACTCCCCGTCGTCATCACGACCTGGACGTTGTCGCGCCTCCCGCTCGAGGACCGCCTGCGCTTCCTGCATGGCCTCGACGACGCGGCGGGCGGCCGGGCGGTGGCGTGGGTGTCGGCGGAGGGGGTCGGAGTCGCGCCGGCCGTCCCGACGCTCGGGGACCGCCGCGCCTCCGGCCACAGCATCCTCGGCCTCGCGCAGGTCGACCGGTCGGCGCTGCGCACCGAGGCCGTCGGCCGTTGCTGGTCGCGGGGCCGCCTGCTGGCGTGGCTGGCGGAGCAGTAGCCCCGTGCGTATCGAGCCGGCCCGACGACGAGTGGTGGCACTGTCGCGTCCGTACGTCACGGAGTCACGGAATCACGGAGGGGGAGTTCTCGATGCGGAGCGATGAGTTCGTGACCTGCGCCGGGTCGTCACCGTCATGAGCGGTGCGGATGGCGGGCTGGGCAAGGTCGTGGTGAACAGGGCGATGTCGCTGGACGGCTTCATCGCCGGCCCCGACGACGCGATGGACTGGATCATCGAGTTCTCGACGGAGTACGCGTTTCCCGAGGTCGTGCAGGCCACCGGCGCCATGCTGATCGGCCGGGGCACCTACGAGGCCGCCAGGCGGATGTCCGCCGAGGACACCGCCTACGACGGGGGGCCGGTGTTCGTCCTGACGCACCGCCCGCCGGACGAGCCGGAGCGAGGGACCACGTTCCTCACCGGCGATCTCGCCGAGGCCGTCACCACGGCGCGCGCCGCCGCGGGCGGGAAGAACCTGGAGGTCCTCGGTGCGGACCTGGCCAGTCAGTGCCTGCAGCGGGGACTCGTCGACGAGGTCCTGGTGTACGTCCTGCCGGTGCTCCTCGGCGACGGTGTGCGCTTCTCGACCTCGGGCCTCGGCCGGGTCGACCTCGAACCGTTCGGCAACGAGCAGTCGGGTCCCGTGACGATGCTCCGCTTCCGCGTGCGGAAGCCCACCGACCGTGACGTGCGTCCACCCTCGGCAGGCCCAGCCGCAGGCTGACCTGGAGGACGACCTGATGATCCGGTGTCGTGCCGGCTCAGGGTGTACTGGTGCCTCGAACCGCGCGACCGGAGGAGTCGATGTTCGGATGACGGCAGGGCGACCGATGCCCACACAGGACGACGTGCTCGGGTACTTCAGCACGCTGTCGAACTGGGGACGGTGGGGCGACGACGACGAGCGCGGCACCCTGAACCACATCACCGACGACGTCCGGCTGGCGGCGGCACGGGCCGTGCGCCACGGCAGGAGTGTGTCGTGCGCATGGGAGGTTGCCGTGCCCGGTGACATGGAGCGGTCGACGACGACGTGCCCGTGCGCCGCCGACATGCCGGGCGCCGAGAACATGCCGGCCGCGTTCCACGCCGACCGGAGCTGGGGCTTCTCCTCCGAGCGGCTCGGCATCACCTTCCACGGCAACACCCTCACCCACGTCGACTCGCCGTGCCACCTCTTCTGGGACGGCGCGATGTACAACGGGCGCTCGCACGCGTTGGTCGACCCCGCGACGGGATCGGTGTGGGCGGCTGTCACGGCGGCGGCGGACGGGATCATCACGCGTGGTGTCCTGCTCGACGTCGCGAGGGTCCGCGATGTGCCGTGGTTGGAGCCGGGGCAGGGCGTGTTCCCCGAGGATCTCGAGGAGGCCGAGCGTCGCCAGGGTGTGCGGGTGCGGCCCGGCGATGCGGTCCTGCTGCGGACCGGCTACGGCCGCGTCCGGCACGAGGCCGGCCCGGCCGACGGTGTCACGCAAGCCGGCTGGCACGCGTCCTGCCTGCCGTGGCTGCACGAACGGGGGGTGGCGCTGATCGGTGCGGACACTCCCCAGGACGTCCAGCCGTCGGGGTACGACGACGTGTTGATGCCGGTGCACGCCGTGAGCCTCGTGGCGATGGGCCTGTGGCTGCTCGACAACTGCGACCTGGAGGCGTGCGCGCGGACGGCCGCCGAGCTCGGCCAGTGGGACTTCCACCTCGCAGTCGCGCCGGTCCGCTTCGCCGGTACCTCCGGCAGCCCGGTCAACCCGATCGCCACCTTCTGACCGCGGGGCCAACCCCGACGGTCTGCGAGAACGCCGCTCCCGACCGGACAGCGCCGACGCCGACGAGTGAGGGAATCCGCTGCTCGGAGCCATGATCGGGTCGGCAAGCGGCGGCGGTGCCCTGTCGGCCCCGCTCGGGTGACTCGGACACCCATCATGCGCCTGGCTGGTCGCCGGGCAGGGCGGTCCCCGGCTCCGGCACCTCATCCGCGACGCTCTGACGGAGTGCCGTTCGGAATCGACGCTGGTAGACGGCCGGTGACAGGGAGAGCTCACGGGCGAAGACGCGCCGCAGGCTCTCGTAACCGGGAAAACCGGCCAGTGATGCGGCTGCGGTCGCGGTGTGGCCCTGGCTGAGCAGGGACTTGGCGATGTCGAACCGGATGGACTCGACATAGCGGGCAGGGGTGGTCGCCAGCTCCTCCCGGAAGAGCCGGGTGAGATGGCGAGGGCTCAGGTTGAGACGCCCTGCCAGTTCCGTCAGCGAATGGTCGCCGGACGGGTCGGCCGTCACGATGTCGATGATGTGGCGCAGCGCCGGGGTGCGCGGCGGAGCTGCCGCCAGCGGCACCGAGAACTGCGACTGCCCGCCTGCCCGTTGCAGGTACACGACGAGCGCTCGCGCGACGTCCCGGGTGAGCTCCGCCCCGTGATCCTCCTCGACCAGCGCCAGGGCGAGGTCGATGCCTGCGCTGACTCCTGCGGAGGTGTAGGTCGACCCGTCGCGCGTGTAGATGGCGTCGGGCTCGACCCTGATGTCGGGGTAGCGCGAGGCCAGCTTGTCGGCGACCTTCCAGTGGGTGGTGGCCCGCTTGCCGTGCAACCGCCCGGCTGCGGCGAGGATGAATGCTCCGGTGCAGATCGAGGCCACCCGGCCAGAGCGCCCTGCCAGCTCGCTCGTGGCATCGGCGAGGTCTCGCGGCACGGGCGTCCGCGGGTAGATGTCGCCACCCGCCACGAGCAGGGTGTCCGCGGCCGTCACGTCACCGGGAGCGAGGTCGACGGCGAGCTTGATGCCGATCGAGGTGACCGCGTCCGCTCCGGTCGGCGACACGAGCTGGACGAGGTAGTCCGTCCCGAGCCGGTTCGCCTCCGAGAACACGTCGGCCGGGCCGGCGACGTCGAGGAGCTTGACGCCGTCGTACACGACGATCGCGACTCGATGCTGTCCCTGCGCCGTCCTGTGCTCGTCGACGTCCGGAATCGGGTACTTCATGGCCGCCCCCGTGCGGCGCGAGGGACGCGTCTCGGAGCACCGTGGAACGAGGGCGGAAACCCTCCCTCTTCGCCACGCCGAGAAAGCGAAACCGCCATGACCGACATCATCGCAGGAGTCGAGGTCCCCGATACGAAGGCGGCCGCCGACGCGACTCGCCTCGTCACGGAGATGATGAACCCACTGCTCTTCCACCATTCCCGCCGCGTCTTCCTCCTGGGTTCGCTCCACGCCCGCAGACTCGGGCTGAACCCCGACCCGGAGCTGCTCTACCTCGCGGCGATGTTCCACGACGCGGGACTCCTGACGCCCTTCTCCGACACGGCGCAGCGATTCGAGGTCGACGGCGCCGACCACGCCCGCCGCTTCCTCCTCCACCGGGGCTTCTCGGCGGAGGCTGCTGACACCGTGTGGACCGCCGTCGCGCTGCACACCACCCCCGAGATTCCCGGACGCATGGGGCCCGAGATCGCCGTCACGAACCTCGGTGTGCTCACCGACGTCATCGGGACCGGCCTGGATGCACTCTCCCGAGAGGCGGTGGAGGAGATCACGACCGCCCACCCCCGCGAGGACTTCACGCAAGGGTTCCTCGATGCCTTCTACGACGGGCTGAAGGACCGGCCTGACACCACCTACGGCACGATCAACGCCGACGTCCTGGAACACTTCGTGCCGGACTTCGAGCGCGGCAGCATGGTCGAACGAATCTCCGACTCGCCCTGGACGACCTGACCTCGAAGTCGGGTTCGGGACAGGCCGCACCGTCCGTCCCGGCCGATGCTGACGGCGGTCTTCGCGGTCCACGTCCTGGGGCCGCTGGGCGCACTCCCGGCTGTGGTCGCATCGACGCTCACCCTCGCGCCCGGCTCGCTCATCGTCGGTATCGGCGTCGGCCTCGCCTTCATCACGATCCTCGCTGCCGGCGCCGCGATCCCTTCCGATGTCCAGAATCGAGTGGTTCGTGTCCGGGCGGAGGCGGGCTCGGAGCGGCAGGATGCTGGATCGTCGGTGAGTCGTCCCTACCCGAGAGACGCAGAGAGAAGGCCCCGATGAACACCGCCGAGTCCACCGCACAGGCAGGACGGATGAAGGCCCTGCGGGCCCACGCTCGGGGCGGCGCCGAGCAGTTGGTGTACGAGGACGCGCCCGTGCCGGAGGACCCGAGCGGATCGGATGTCCGCGTTCGGGTGAAGGCGGCGGCCATCACCCTCGACGAGCTGACCTGGGAGGAGACCTGGGTGGCCGACGGCGTCGACCGGACGCCGACCATCCCGTCACACGAGTTCTCCGGCGTCGTCGTAGCGGTCGGTCCCGACGCGGAAGGGATGGCGGCCGGCGACGAGGTCTTCGGGCTCGTCCCGTTCGACCGCAACGGTGCGGCTGCGGAGTATGTGCTGGTGCCCTCGGACAGCCTCGCCGCCAAGCCGGCCGGTGTCCCCGACGTGGTGGCCGCCGCCGCGGTGCTGCCGGCGCTCACGGCGATGGGAGCCCTGGAGGAGCCGCTGGGGCTCGTCGCCGGGCAGCGGCTGCTCGTGCGCGGCGGCACCGGCGCGGTGGCGTCGTTCCTGAGCCAGTTCGCCCACCGCATGGGCATCTCGGTCACCGTCACCGTGCGGTCGTCGACCGCGGTCGAGCGGGCGAAGCGGCTCGGAGCGGAGGAGGTCCTCGTCGCCGACGAACCCGCTGGAATCGCGCCGGGGAGTTTCGATGCCTCGATCGACGCGGTCGGGGCGGGAACGCCCGACTGGCTGTACCGGGCGGTCCGCCCTGGTGGTCGGGTCATCACGCTCCAGGAGGCTCCCGACGCCGACCTCGCGCAGAAGTTCGGGGTCGACGCAGACTTCTTCCTCGTCGAGGCTCGCCCTGACGCCCTCACCCGCCTCGGCGCCGAGCTGGCAGCGGGAGACATCGAAGTCGCGGTCGCGCAGGTCTACCCGCTGGCCGAGGGGCGTGCCGCCTACGCCGGCACGGGGCGGTCGGAGAAGCCCGGGAAGACGGTCCTGGACGTGGCTGCGCGCGAGTCATCAGACACGGCCTGATCCGACGCCGGGTGCGGTTCCGCGGCGTGACACGCCCGGGCTCAGTGCGGTGGAGCTGTGCGGCGGGGCATTCGGATCAACGGTCCGAGGAAGCGAAGTGCTGCCGGTAGGCACTCGGGGACAGGCCGAATCGTGCCACGAAGACCCGCCGCAGCGTCTCGGGCGTTCCGAAGCCTGATCGTCGGGCTGTCACGGCCACGCTGCTGCCGTCGAGAAGGAGAGTGGTCGCGTACTCCAGGCGATGGTTTTCGACGAGCTTCGCCGGGGAGAGACCGAGTTCAGCGTTACAGAGGCGATTCAGGTGCCGTTCACTGACGCCGACGGACCGTGCCAGCGCGGGGACGCCGTGGTCGCCCGCAGGATCGCTCTGCAACCGCCCCAGCACCCGCCGCACGATCTCTGTGCGTGCGACGGGAGTCTGTAGCGCCACGGAGAACTGCGACTGGCCTCCGTGCCGTCGCAGATGTACGACGAGCTGCTGAGCGACGCGGCGAGCGATCTCGGGTCCGTGGTCATGCTCGATGAACGACAGCGCGAGGTCGATGCCTGCCGACACCCCGGCGGAGGTGTGGAACCGGCCGTCCTGAACGAAGAGGAGGTCGGGCTCCACGCGGATGGCCGGGAAGGCGCGCTGCAGCAGCCCGGTGTGCTGCCAATGCGTCGTCGCCCTCCGGCCCTCGAGAGTCCCGGCAGCGGCGAGCAGGAAGGCGCCGGTACAGATCGAGGCCACTCGTCGACCGAGACCCGCCAGATGACGGGTCGACGCCACCATCTCGGCGCCGATCGGGTCGAGCGGGAGCCGGTCGCCGCCGCTGACGATGACGGTCTCGGCGGCGGCGATCTCCTCCGCCGAGCTGTCGACGGCGAGCCGCATCCCGGTGGACGTCGTCACCGCCCTCCCGGACGGCGACACGTACTGCAACACGTAGTGGGCCCCGGCTATGCGTGATGCCTCCGCGAAGACCTCCGCAGGGCCACTCACGTCCAGCGTCTTCACGCCGTCGAAGACGAGGAAGACGACGCGGTGAGGCTGCACGTCCCCATTGTGTCCGATTCTGTGGGGTACATGACTGATCGGACACTCACGAGGAGATATCGCGGGCGGAGAGGCTGGACGTCAGGACCCACGAGAAGGAGACCTCATGGCCGAGACGATCGCCGGGATCACGATCCCGGACACAGCGCTGGTACGCGACATCACGACCTACGTTCGGGACGTCGAGGACGACCTGCTCTACGACCACTCTCGCCGGGTGTTCCTCTTCGGCGCACTGATGGGTGAGCAGCGGGGTCTGAGGGTGGACCTGGAACTGCTGTACGCGGGAGCGATGTTCCACGACCTCGGCCTGACCGCAGACTTCCGCGAGTCGGAGTTGCGCTTCGAGGTCGACGGCGCCAACGCCGCACGATCCTTCCTCCTCGACCGAGGGGTCGAGGCCGAGCGGGCCGAGAAGGTCTGGCTCGGGATCGCGTTGCACACGACCCCGAACGTTCCCGAGTTCATGCAGCCCGAGGTCGCCCTGGTGACGGCAGGTGTGGAGACGGACGTGCTCGGGGTCTGGTATCACCACGTCGGGGAGAAGGACCGTGCCGAGGTCGTCGCGTCGCATCCCCGGCCGAACTTCAAGGAGCGCATCCTCCAGGCGTTCGCGGACGGCAACCTGCACCGACCGGAGAGCACCTTCGGCAACGTGAACGCCGACGTGTTGGCGCACTTCGACCCGAGCTTCGTCAGGGGCGATTTCGTCGAGGTGATCCGGAACAGCCCCTGGGCCGAGTGACCCGGCCCGCCGGCGCGCAGTGCTCGGTAGGGTCAGGACTCCGGCGACGCGGCCGAGCGGGATGACGGTCACCGGGATCTCGACCTACGGTTGCCGGCAGGCCGGTCTCGCTGGACGAAGAACCGCTGGAGCACGTCGCCCGGCGACTGCGGCGGGGTGCCCCCGGTGGGATTCGAACCCACACTGTGACCCTTTTAAGGGGAGCCGCTTTCCTGTCGTGATCATGCCTCTGACCTGCCGCTACCCGGCCACCAAGATCGCGCGGACTCGAACTTTGGCGTGTATTCGGCACGGACAGTCGGTCAGGCCTCCGGTGATCTGCTGTCAAAGTCAACCGCTCGTCGTTCGGCCGTGTTTGGCGATTGTCCTAGGCGTTGCGTGTCCCAAGAGTGTCCAGACGACCAAGCACGCGCCACCATGCCGGTGTTCATCTGATCTTGTCGGCGAGATTGTCGGTGGGCGCGCTTACAGTCCGCGACATGAGCCTGACGTCGATGTTGTCCAACCCTTCCTCGCCATTGCGCCAGTTCCTCGCTGCGGAGATGCCGAACGTTGGTGCAGTGCGGGCGAGCTACCGCGCCGCCCGGCCAGCTGGTGTCGACACAGTAATTCCACTAGCACCAGACGGCGGCAAGCCTGCATGGGGAACGCTCGGTGCAGCGATCGACCATCGGCTCCGTTATGTCTTGTCGGACGTGGTGTCCCGGGACGGCGCGGTCAGCAATGGCATCGAGCTGTCGGGGACGATTGGCCGCTCAGCTCCGGTTGCCCGAGCGTTGCACGCTGCTGGAGTGGCACTGTTGGACGAGATTGAGCGCTTGCTCGGCAAGCATCGTCCGTTTGACCGCAGCCAACCTGCTCTGCTTCCTCAAGAGATCGAGGATCAGCTATCCCGCGCCTGTTACGCCGCAGCGTTGTACGAGGAGGTCTACCGAACCGGGAAGGTCTGGCCGGGCACGTTGTTGGGCGACGCTGGCGCAGGACTTCGACCTCGACGAACTGCTGACCGGTGTGCCTTCCTACGCCGTCGAGGACATCGCCGCAGTAGTCGGTCTAGCCGATGCCGGTTTGGCCTCCGTCCGTTCGGCTTGCACCCCGGCCGAGGTGTTCGCTGGTCCGACATTCGCCGGAAGCCAGGATGTGGGCGGAGCTGACGCCGACTGGATCGCCGCCGGCCTACTCGTGGATGTCAAGTCGACCGCCAAGCTGGACAGGCTCGATCCCAACCACGTCTACCAGCTTGCTGGGTACGCGCTGCTCGACTACGACGACCGCTACCAGATCGAACGGGTCGGCTGGTATCTGACCCGAGCTGGCTGGCTCGTCACGTGGGATCTCGCCGAGTTCGTCGCACTACTCGGTACATCGCGACCAGTCGCTGAACTGCGCGAACGCGTCGCCGATGTACTCCACCGATAAGTGTCGCCGGATCCTGAAATCTGACCCCCTGGCGGTTCGGGAATCTTGACCCCT
>JAOZVV010000196.1 GCA_025869365.1 Pseudonocardia sp. | reverse complement strand
CACCCGCCCGCGCCGGTGCACCCGTCCCGTCGACGACCTTGCCGCCGCTGATCAGGATTCCGTCCGTCACGGCCCCTCCTCGACTGGCTCCGCGGGACGTGCTCCCGCTGAATGTGCGTCAGCGCACTGACGACTACCCGGGTCGGGTCACAGTTTGACACGTCCGTGTCCGGGTCGCGAGGCGCTGGACGGGTCCGCACGTCGCGCAGTAGCGTCGTTACCGGGCCAACGCCGCCCGGGCGGACCGCTGGTGTCCCGGCCGGGTTCGACGACGGGGGGACAGCAGTGACGACGAAGTGGGCCGTGGTCACCGGGGCGGGTAACGGCATCGGAGCCGTCATCGCCGAGCACGCGGTGAAGGAGGGCTACCGGGTCGCCGCCTGGGACGTCGACGAGAAGGCCGTGCGGGCGGTCGCGGAGTCCCTCGGGGACGCGTGCGTGCCCGTCCGCGTGGACGTCACGGACGAGGAGTCGGTGCGCGCCGCGGCCGCGATGGTGCCGGATGCGCCGTCCCTGCTGGTCAACAACGCCGGGCTGGTGAGGTTCGGCCCGCTGCTGGACCTGTCCGCGGCGGACTGGCGGCTCGCCCTCGACGTGAACCTGACCGGGGCCTTCCTCGTCGCGCGGACGGTGGCCGCCCGCATGATCGCCGCGGGCGGCGGGTCGATCGTCAACATCGCCTCCGTCAACGGCCTCTCCGCGGCCCCCAACGCCGGCGCCTACACCGCGTCGAAGGCCGGGCTCCTGATGCTCACCGAGCACATGGCCCTGGAGTGGGCGTCGGGCGGGGTGCGGGTGAACGCCGTCGCGCCCGGGCTGATCAACGCCGGGATGTCCGACGCCATCTACGCCGATCCCGAGGTCAGGCGCCTGCGCTCCGGCCGGGTGCCGTTGGGCCGCCTCGGCTCCGCCGAGGACGTGGCCGAGACGGTGCTGTTCCTCGCCTCGGACAAGGCCGCGTACGTGACGGGCCAGCGGATCGCGGTGGACGGCGGGATCACCAAGAGCGCGCTCAACGCGATGCCCCGCCCCCGGAGCGTGGACTCGGTGGGCGTGGACCCGATGGGCCGCAGCGAGGGCTGACCCCGGGTGCGACGATGACGCCATGTCCCAGCAGAGCGTGATCTCCGAGCTGCAGCGCCTCGGGATGTCCGGGTACGAGGCGAAGGCCTACGTGGCCCTGATCGCCGCGGGGACCCCGCTCAACGGCTACGAGGTCGCGAAGCGTTCGGGTGTGCCCCGCAGCACCGTCTACGAGACCCTCGGCAAGCTCGTCGGCCGGGGGGCGGCCTACGAGGTCAGGGCCGGTGAGGCGAGCGTCGGGTACATCTCGCTACCGCCGTCCGCCCTGCTGGACCGGATGCGTCGCGAGTTCGACGCGTCGATCGACGCCCTGCGCGACGCGCTCCCCGAGGTCGAGTCCCCGCCGCAGGTCCGCCTCGTGCACAACCTGACCGATCGCGCGTCGCTGCTGGCCCGGGCCGAGGACGTCGTCGCCGCGGCCCGCACGGACCTGTTCCTCTCCGGCTGGCCCGCCGAGATCGGCCCGCTCAAGCCGGTCGTGCGGCGCGCCGAGAGCGAGGGCGTGGACGTGTCCGTCGTGTCCTTCGGCGAGGACCCGGACCCGGTCGGCACCACCACCCCGCACCGCTTCTCGACGCCCGAGGTGGTGCTGGAGAACCTCGGCTGCCGCCTGCTGGTGGTCTCCGCGGACCGGGAGCAGGCCGTGATCGGCGGGGTCGTGAACGGCGACGCCTGGGGCGTCTACACGGACGACCCGGCCGTCGTCCTCGTCGCGGTCGAGTACGTGCGGCACGACATCGCGATGCACCTGATCGCCGAGAAGTTCGCACCGGACGACTTCGAGTCGTTCTGGACGTCGGACCCGGCCCTGCGCCGCCTGCGCGCGGACCACGGCATCCCCGCGGCCCTCCTGCGGGGCCTGGCCGGGGCCACCACCCCACCGCGCCGGGGCCGGCGGGGCAGCAGCTGACGCCGTCCGCCGGACCCGGTCAGGCGTTGGTCACCCCGAGGCCGAGCCCGCCGTCGATGGTCAGGACGGCACCGGTGGCCCACTCCGCGGTCAGCAGGTACTGGACGGACTCGGCCACCTCGTCGGTGGTCCCGGGCCGGCCCAGCGCGTGCGCCGGGCCGAGGGACTCCATCCGGGCGGCGGCGGTCGCGTCGTCGAAGATCCCGGCGCGCTGGTTGATCTCGGTGAGCACGCCGCCCGGCCGGACGCAGCTCACGCGGATGCCCTGCGGCCCGAGCTCGGCCGCGAGCACCCCGGTGAGCGTCTCCAGTGCGCCCTTCGTGGCGGCGTAGGGGGAGGCCCCGGGGAACGCCCGCTGGGTGTGCACGGAGCCGAAGAAGATCACCGCTCCCCGGCGTTCCCGCAGGTGGGGCAGGGCGAGCCCGGTGAGCAGCATCGGGCCGATCGTGTTGGACGCGAACACGTCGTGCAGGCCCTGCTCGGTCAGCTCCGCCAGCTGGCCGCGGTACATGTTCCCGGCCCCGTGGACGACGGCGTCGATCCCGCCGCCGTGGGCGACGGCGGCGTCGACCATCGCCTGCCGGTCCGCCGCGGACGTGACGTCCCCGACGACCCCCCCGCGCGCCGGCGGCCTCCGCGACGGCCGCGACCTTCTCCGCGCGCCGCCCGGCGAGCGTCACCCGCGCACCGGCCGCGGCGAGCCGGTGGACGACCGCCTCGCCGATCCCGGATCCGCCGCCGGTGACCAGCACCGACATCTCCTCGACCGCACGCCCCACGTCAGTTCCTCCCGCTCGTCCCCACGACCGCCTCGGCCGCGGTCCTGATCAGTTCCGCCCGCTCCCGTGGGCCCCGTGCCCGGCCGCATCCCGCCCGCCGGGAACCCGGCGCACCCGCTCGACGTCCGCGGGCGCCGGGTCCGGCACGGTCCCGGCGGAGAGGGGGCGCATGCGGCTCAGCCGCTCGTCGTCCAGCGGATCGCCCGGCGGACGATCTCGCGGTGCGCCGGGACGTCGTAGGACGGCGGGTGGTGGCCCAGCGCGTCGTAGACCACCCGGCCGCCGCCGTGGTCGCGGGCCCAGAGCAGGGGCTGCGGCACGGCGCCGCCCGGCTGCGGGGCGGTGAGCAGCCCGGTGACACCCGGCGCGTACCGGAGGTCGCCGTACACCTCGTCGACGATCGTGAAGTCGTCCAGGCCGGTGACCAGCGGATGCTCGGCGCCGACGGACACCCGGACCTCGGGGCCCAGCGGCGGGTGGTTCGAGTGCCCCCACTCCCACGCGCCGCCCAGCGTCTCGCCCCAGCCGGGCCAGTCGTCGAAGCAGAGGGCGGCGGTGTGCATGCCGAGGACGCCGCCGCCCGATCCCAGGTGGGCGGCGAGGGCGGCCCGGGCGGCCGCGGACGGGCTCGCGCCCTCCTCGTCCGCCCGCTCGCGGTACCGGTCGGGGGTCCCGTCCCCGGTCATCGTCCAGCGCAGGGCGTTGACGACGAACAGGGCGGCGCCGGGGAGGGCCTCGAGGGCCGAGTCCACCCCGGTGGTGCCGGTGTGGACGTCGACCTCGAGCCCGGCGTCCTCCAGGAGGCCGGCGAGACACGCGGTGGTGGCGGGGAAGTCGTGGGTGAGCCCCCCGGACAGCACGACTGCACGCACCGGTACACCTCCGTGGTGAGCTGACTGACGACTAGTCGACCCTAGCGCCTCCCGGTCGTGCCGTCTCGTGCAGCCGGTCCATCGTCCGGACGTCGACCAGCTCGGTGAGGATGCCCATCGTGTCCTTCGGCTGGAAGAACGCCGCCGCCGCGTCCGGCCCGAGATCGATCTGCCGCAGCCCCTTGTCCCGCAGCTCCGCGGAGTGCAGCGCCACGTCGTCGACCATGAAGGCGATGTGGTGGACGCTCGGCCCGCGCTTCTGCAGCCAGCGCCCCATCCCGCCGGAGGCGTCGCGGGGCAGCAGCAGCTCGATGCGGGTCTCGCCCCCGCCGACCTTCACGAAGTAGATGTCCGCGTTCTCCCGGGCCATGTAGATCACGTCGGGCTCGGGGTTGCGGCCGTCGTCGAGGACGAGGCCGAACGTGCCGAGGAGCAGGTCCGCGGCCTCGTCGTAGGAGCGGGCGACCAGGCCGAGGTGGTCGATGTGCAGGATCACGCCGGGCTCCCCGCGGCGCGCAGCTCGTCGAGCAACGTGGCCTCCTTCTCCTTCGCCAGGGCCGCGGACTCGTCCTTGATCGTGTCGTAGCCGCGGATCATGTCCGGCAGCGCCGCCAGCTGCACCGCGACGCCGTGGTTGGCCGGACCGAGCCGGGCCGCGATCTCGGTGAGCACCTGCTCGTACTCGCCGATCCGCGCGCGTTCGGCCTGCCGGTGCGCCGTCCGCCCGAACACGTCGAGCCTGGTCCCGCGCAGCCGCCGGGCCCCGGCGAGCACCCGGAACGCCGGCATGATCACCGTCGAGGGGATCTCCCACTTCTTCGCCCGGCCGGTCCGGGAGTCCCGGCGGTTGAGGATCTGCGGCGCGAGGTTGACCGACCAGGTGAACGAGCCCTCGAACTCCTCGGCGAGCCGGCGCCGGAACTCCGGTGTCGTGTAGAGCCGGGCGACCTCGTACTCGTCCTTGTAGGACATCAGCTTGAACAGGCCCTCGACGGCGGCGCGGGACAGCTCGTCGTGCCCGGGGGTCCGCTCCCGCTCGGCGGCCAGCACCGGCTGCAGCGCCCGCTCGAACCGTGCGGCGTACGCGGTGTCCTGGTACGCGGCCAGGAACGCGCGGCGCCGGGCGATCAGGTCCGTCACCGGCTCCGGAGCGGCGGTCTCCTCCGCGACGAGCGGCTCGTCGGCCGTCTCCGCCGGGAGCGCGGCGAGGTCGTGGGCGGCGACGCGGCCCCAGCGCAGCGCCTCGTGGTTGCGGGCCACGGCGACCCCGTTGATCTCGATCGCCTGCTCCAGGGCGCCGATGCCGACGGGCAGCAGGCCCTTCTGCGCGGCGTAGCCCAGCAGGAACAGGTTGGCGTAGATCGAGTCGCCCATCAGCGCCGTGGCGAGGCCGGCGGCGTCGACGAAGTCCGCCCGCCCGTCCGTGGCCCGGCGCAGGGTCCCGGCCATCGAGCCGCCGGAGAGGTCGAGGGCGCCGTTGCGGGCGAACGCGACGGTCGGCTGGATCCGGTCGTTGACCACGGCCGTCGTGCGGTCGCGGTCCATCGTGGCGAGCGGGTCCGCGCCCGCCACGACCACCATGTCCGCCCCGAGCACGAGGTCCGCGGAGCGCTCGCCGATCCGGGCGGCGAGCTGGGCCCGCGGGTCCGCGGAGACGCGGACGTGGCTCTGCACGGCGCCGTTCTTCTGGGCGAGGCCGGACTCGTTGAGCACGGTGACGGCCTTGCCCTCCAGGTGCGCCGCCATCCCGAGGAGCGCACCGAGGGTGAGCACGCCGCCGCCGCCGATGCCGCCGATCAGGACGTTGTACCCGCCGCTCGCGTCCGCGACCGCGGGCACGGGCAGGTCCACGGGCAGCTGCGCCGGGGTCCCGCCCCCGCTCCCGCCGCGCCGCCTCGGGGTCGCCCCCTCGAGCGTGACGAAGCTGGGGCAGTAGCCGCTCAGGCAGCTGAAGTCCTTGTTGCAGCTGGACTGGTTGATCGTCCGCTTGCGGCCGAGGTCGGTGTCCAGCGGCTCGACGGAGATGCAGTTGGACGCCACGTTGCAGTCCCCGCAGCCCTCGCACACGGCGTCGTTGATGATCACCCGCTTGTCCGGGTCGACGGCGTTGCCACGCTTGCGCTCGCGCCGCAGCTCGGCCGCGCAGGCCTGGTCGTACACGAGCACGGTGACGCCGGGGACCGTCCGGATCCGTTCCTGGACGGCGATGAGCTCGTCGCGGTCGTGCACCGAGACCCCGGCCGGGAACGGCGCCTCGGAGCGGTACTTCGCGACGTCGTCGCTGACCACGACGACCTCGCGCGCCCCCTCGGCCAGCACCTGCGCCGCGACGGCCTGCGCCGTCAGCCCGCCCGGGATCGACTGGCCGCCGGTCATCGAGATGTAGCCGTTGAGCAGGATCTTGAAGGTCATCGTGGTGCCCGTGGCGATCGCCGCGCGGATCGCCAGCGCACCGGAGTGGGAGTACGTGCCGTCCCCCATGTTCTGGAAGACGTGGTCCTCGTCCGCGAAGGGGGCCATGCCGATCCACAACGCGCCCTCGCCGCCCATGTGCGCGTTGAACCGGGTGGGCCGCATCGGGTCGCCCATCCCGCCCGCCATGCCGTGGCAGCCGGTGCCGCCGATGGCGAAGCTGCCGTCGGGGACCTGGGTGCTCGTGTTGTGCGGGCAGCCGGAGCAGAACCCGGCCGCGCGGACCAGGCCCGGCTTCTCCCCGAGACCCGCGCTGAGCAGCGTCAAGGACTCCCGCGGGCGTAGCGAGGCGACCAGCTCGGGATCGTCGACGAGCCGCTCGATCCGCTTCAGCAGCACCTTCGAGACCACCACCGCGTCGAGCCCGCCGGCCTCGGGGACGAGGGCCTGCCCGGTCTCGTCGGTCTTGCCGACCAGGTCCGGGCGACGGTCGCGGGGGACCTGCCGCAGCAGCCGGCCGATCTGGTCCTCCATCACGGGATGCTTCGGCTCGACGACGAGCAGCTCGTCGAGCCCGTCCGCGAACTCCAGGATCCCCTCGGGCTCCAGCGGCCACGGCATCGCGACCTTGTAGACGCTGATGCCCAGGCCGGCGGCGCGCTCGGGGGTCAGGCCGAGCCGGGCCAGCCCCTCCTGGACGTCCAGGAAGGCCTTGCCGGAGGCGACGATGCCCAGGCCGTGCCGTCCGGTGCCGCGGCGCTCGCCGGCGAGCTCGACACGGTCGAGCCCGTTGGCCCGGACGAACGCCTGCGCCGCGGGCAGCCGCACCCCGCGGATCTCCCGCTCCAGACCCACCGCTCCGGCGACCCCGCCGCCGGGGCGGGGCGTGCCGAACGGGGGCAGGACGGGCCCGTCGGCCGGGACGACGAGGTGCGGCCGGGCGGGATCGACGAGGACGGAGGCGGAGCTGTCCGCGGTGTCGTTGAGGCAGATCATGCCCACCCACGAGCCCGCGAACCGCGACAGCGCCCAGCCGGCGAGCCCGTAGTCCAGGTAGTCCTGCACGGTCGCCGGGTTGAGGATCGGCATGTGCATGTGGATGAAGAGCGTCTCGCTCTGCTGCGCGGTGACGGTGCTGCGCGCGTTGTGGTCGTCCCCGGCCAGGGCGATCGCCCCGCCGTGTTTCGAGACGCCCTGGAAGTTGGCCGTGCGCATGGCGTCCGTGGAACGTTCGACGCCCGGCCCCTTGCCGTACCAGAGACCGAACACGCCCTCGTAGCGCGACGTGACGCCGACGCCCGCGTGCTGGGTGCCCCACACGGCCGTCGCGGCGAGGTCCTCGTTCAGCCCCGGCTGGAAGTGGACGTGCCGCTCGGCGAGCATCTCGCGTTGCGAGCGGAACAGGGAGTCCAGCCCGCCCAGCGGGGAGCCGGGGTAGCCGGAGACGAACCCCGCGGTGTTCAGTCCGGCGAGCTCGTCGCGTCTGCGCTGCATCAGCGGGAGCCGCACCAGCGCGTCCCAGCCCGTCAGGTAGACGCGCCCGCTCTCGCGGTCGAACCGGTCCGCGAGCCGGTAGCCGTGATCGACCACGCCGCGTTCGACCGTGCTGATTCCTCTGGGCATCGTTTCTCTGGGCATCTCTGGTTCCCGCCTCGCATCGTCGCGCTTGTTCTCAGACCGCCGGGGTCAGGTCCGCCCTGATCGCCCGCCGCAGCAACTTGCCCGTCTCGCTGTAGGGGAGCTCGTCGCGGAACTCGACGCGCTCGGGGACTCGCCGGTCGTCCCCGAGGTGAACAGCAGCACCGCGGTCGACCGGGTCCGGTTCGCCTGCGGGAGCGGGCCCGGCCGACCCGTCCGGCTCCAGCCCGGGCACACCGGCGATCCGGGCCGCCATCCCCGGGTCCACGACCGCGTGCCCCGGGCGCCGCCCGCTCGGCCACCCGGCGCAGCTCCGCGCCCGCCGCTCGCCGAACGCGTCGGCGGCCATGTCGAGGAGCAGGGACAGGTGCACCGGCTCAGTCCGACGACGGGAGCGCGGAGGCCTGCGCCACGCCCACGGGCACCCCGGCGATCGAGAGCCCGCCCTCGCCCGCCTTCGTGCAGAGCAGCTCGGTGCCGTCATGGGTGTACCGCTTGCCCATGATCGTCGCCGGGGCGTCACCGGTGACCGGCAGCCGGGACACGACCTTCTCGGCGAAGGGCACCATCGGATGCCCGCCGCAGCGCAGGTCGACGTCCCCGCCGGCGGCGCGCACGACGATCACCGCCGTGTCGCAGACGACGCTCTTGAGCCGGAGGCCCGGTCGCAGTTCCATGAGCATTCCTCTCGCGGGGGAGCCGGGGATCAGAACCCGGCGAAGTTCGGCTTGCGCTTCTCGGCGAAGGCGTGGCGGGCCTCCATCACGTCCTCGATCGCGCCGCCCGAGGCGTTGAGCTCGGCGCCGCGGGCCTCGACGTCCTTCGGGATCAGCGGGCGCAGCCGCCGGGAGATCTCGAGGGTGTTCTTGAGCGACGCGGGCGGGATGGAGAGCAGGTGGTCGCACATCTCGAAGGCCGCCGGGAGCAGGTCCTCCTGCTCGTCGACCAGCCGGTTGACGAAGCCGACCTGGTAGGCGCGCTCGGCGTCCATCCGGAAGCCGAGGGCGAGCTCGGTGGCGATCGGCCAGGGCAGGGAGTCGGTGAAGCCGAACCGGAACGCCCCGATGAGCCAGTGCCGGGCCTCGGAGATCTCGAAGACCGCGTTGCGGCTGGCGATGCGCAGGTCGCAGAAGTACGAGTAGATGAACCCGCCGCCCATGGCCCAGCCGTTGACCGCCGCGATCAGCGGCTTCTCGATCTCCTGGTGCCAGAACGGGTCGTGCGGCGCGCCGGGGGCGAGGCCCGGGGTGCCCCGCTCGGCCGCCTCCACGAGGTCCTCGCCCGCGCAGAAGGCGCGGCCGCTCCCGGTGAGGATCGCGATCTTCTGGGCGTCGTTGTGCTGGTAGGCCGTCCAGGCGTGCGCGAGCCCGGTCAGCAGCTCCTCGTTCATCGCGTTGAGCTTGTCCGGGCGGTTCATGCGGATCACGACGATCTCGCCGTGGTCCTCGGTCTCGACGATGGCCATGTCAGGGTCCTTCCGTGTGCGCGACCGCGCGTCGTGCGGCGGTCCAGATGGGGGCCGGGATCTCGACGAACCCGGCTTCGAGGTGGTCGGCGCGGGCCTGCGCCGCGCGGTCGCCGGGCCACCGCGCACCGCTGGTGCGGACGGCGCGCGCGGACTCGGCCATGGCGGTGGGCAGCCGCGCGGCGGCGCCGAGGACATCGGGGTCCAGCGCCAGGACGAAGGCGCCGACGCCGGGCTCGCCCGGCACCGCGTCCCGCCCGCTGGCCGAGCCGGTGAGCACCCCCGCCAGCAGGTCCACGAGGACGGCCAGGCCGAACCCCTTGGCGCCGCCGACGGCCGGGTGCACGCCGTGGAAGGCCTCGCCGGGGTCCGTGGTCGGGTGCCCGTGCGGGTCCACGTAGCCCCACTCCTCGGGGATCGGCAGGCCGAGCACCTTGCGCCGGCCGAGCTCACCGCCCGAGCGCGGGGTGAAGGCCGCGTCGAAGACCGGGGCGTCCGCGCCCGGGGTCGAGAAGGCCAGGGGGTTGTTGCCGTGGGTCGCCAGGCGGCCGCCGGGTGCGGCGAGCATCGGTTGGGTGTTCTGGCAGACGACGGCGACGCATCCGCGCCGGGTGGCCTCACGGACGTAGTACGCGGCGCGGCCGAACTCGCCGATGCGTCGCACCCCCGCCACCCCGACGCCGGACGCCCTGGCCAGGTCGACGGCCTCGGAGACCGCGCGCCAGGTCGGCTCGTACCCGAGGGAGCCGTGCCCGTCGACCAGCACGGCGCCCGCCGAGGGCCGGGTGACGGTCGGCTCCCGCCCGGTGGCGTAGCGGCCGCTGCGCAGCCCGCGGACGTAGCCGGCGACCCGCAGCACCCCGTGGGTCGGGTTCCCGGTCAGCTCCGCCTCGACGAGCGCGTCGGCGACCCGGCTCCCCGCCGCGCCGGTCAGCCCGGCGTCGGCGAACACCCCGGTCAGGTACTCCCGGAGCTCCTCGATCCGGATCCGGACGACACCGGTCGCGGCCGTGTCCGTCCGGACGCCGCGCAGGGTCATGCCGGTTCCTGCACGTCGGCGCGGGCGCGGGTGTGCGCGGGGCGGTGTGTCGTGCGGGCCGGATCGGGTCGCACGAAGCCCAGCGGCGCGGTGCCCGTGACGGCGTCCCGGTCCAGCTCCGCGAGCCGCTCCGGGCTCACCCCGAGGATCCCGCCGAGCACCTCGGCGTTGTGTTCGCCCAGGTAGGCGGCTCGCCGAGGCTCGGGCAGCTCGGCGTCGCGGAGCCGGAAGGGCTCGCTCAGGTAGTGGGTCTCGCCGATCTCCGCGCGGTCCTGGACCAGGAAGAACCCGCGCTGGGCGAGGTGCCGGTCCGCCAGCAGGTGCTTGCCGTTCATGACGGCGGCCGCCGCGATCCCGCGGGCCTGCAGGCCGTGCATGATCTCGTCCGCGTCCCGGTCCGCGGTCCAGGCGGCGAGCAGCGCGTCCAGTTCGTCGACCGCGGCGAGGCGCTCCGCGAGCGTCGGGTACGGCAGCGCGCCCTCCCCGTCCAGCTCCGTCCACAACGCCCGCCACGCCTCGTCGTCCTCGCAGGCGATGGCGGCCCAGCGCTCGTCGCGGCACGGGTAGATCCCGTGTGGGGCCATGTGCGGGTTCGCGTTCGCGGCGCGCATCGGGTCCGTGCCCGTCACCTGCGCCGCGACGAGCGCGTCCCCGACGAAGCTCGTGGCGGTCTCGGTCTGGCTCAGGTCGATGTGCTGGCCCTCGCCGGTACGCCGCCGGTGGTTCACCGCGGAGAACAGGGCCATCGCGCCCATCAACCCGGCGAGCGGGTCCCCGCAGGTCGTCCCGGTGAACAGCGGCCCGGAGTCCGGGTAGCCGGTGAGATGGCAGATCGAGGACATCTGCTCCGTCGTCCAGGCGAAGGCCGCGTAGTCCCGCCAGGCGCCCTCGGAGCCGAAGCCCGGGAGCGAGAGCATGATCAGGTCCGGCTTCACGGCGCGGAGCTGGTCGTAGTCCAGGCCGAAGTTGGCCATCACCCGGGGCGTGTAGTTCTCGATCACCACGTCCGCGGTGGCCACGAGCTCGGCGAGCAGCTCGGCGCCGCGCGGGTCCGCGAGGTTCAGGGTGACCCCCCGCTTCATGCGGTTGATCCAGTTCCACATCCCCGAGTTCTCCCAGGGCCGCTCGCCGAGCCGGCCCACCCCGCGCCAGCCGTCGAGCCGCTGCACGGCCTCGACCTTGATCACGTCCGCGCCGAGGTCCCCGGCCAGGAGGGTGACCAGCGGGCCGGACATGAACATCGTCAGGTCCACGACACGCAGCCCCGCGAAGGGATGGGCGTCGGTACCGGTCGCCGTGCCCGGCCTGGCCGGTGTGACCGGGACGGCCGGGGCGTCGAGCTCGGCGAGGACCTCGTCGGTGTGCTCGCCGAGCCGCGGGGGCCGGCCGGGCACCGCCGGGGTGGCGCCCATGAGGAACGGGACGCGGGGTGTCCGGATCGTGCCGACGCCCGGGTGCTCGTGCTCCACGAGGTACCCGCGCTCGCCGTGCGCCGGGAGGTCGAGGGCGCCGGAGGGGGAGACGACGAGGCCGAACGGCAGCCGCCAGTCCTGGCCCTCGGTGAAGATCTCCTCGGCGGTCCGGTCCGCGAGCGCCTCGGTGAGCGCGCCGCGGATCTCGTCGATGTGGTCGAGGCGGCCGAAGTAGCCGCCGAAGCGCGGGTCGTCCGCCATGTCCGGGCGCCCCACGAACAGGCAGAGCGTCTCCCACTGGCGTTCGGTCAGGACGTTGATCCCGACGTACCCGTCCTTGCAGGGCAGGTTGAACGACGGGCCGGTCATGTAGTCCGAGTGGTGGGTCTCGAGGATGTCCAGCAGCTCGTAGTTGAAGGTCGGGCCCATCGCGCAGGTGATCGCCGCCTCCCAGGCGGAGACGTCGATGTGGTCCCCCCGCCCGTGCCGGGCCCGGCCCTCCACCGCGCCGAGGACCGCCGCGGCGGCGTAGGCGCCGGAGACGGTCTCGGTGAGCCGTCCGCCCGCCTGCACGGGGGGCCGTCCCGGCAGCCCGCACACCGAGGCCCAGCCACCGAGGGCGCAGGTGATCAGGTGCGTGGACCGGTAGCCGGCGTAGGGGCCCTCGGAGCCGAAGCCCGAGATCGTCGTGACGATCGCCCGCGGGTTCCACTCGTGCAGCTCGTCGAGGGTGGGGCCCTGCCGTGCCAGGTCCGCGACGGTGCCGTCCACCACGACGATGTCGTGGGTCGCGACCAGGCGGCGCAGGGTCTCCCGGCCCGCCTCGCTCGCGCGGTCCAGGACGACCGAGCGCCTGCTCGTGTGCAGGTAGAGGTAGAGGGCGCCGGCCTCGGGGTCCGCGCCCGCCGGGGGGAACGGGCCGAGCGCCCGCGTCGGGTCCCCGTCCGGGCCCTCGATCTTCACGACGTCGGCGCCCAGGTCCCCGAGGAGCTTGGCGCAGTAGGCGCCCGCGACGTCCGTGGAGAGGTCCAGGACCCGTTCGGCCGCGAGGGGACCCGCGGTCGCCGGGGCGCCGGGGGTGTAGGTCGCGCGTGGCATGCCGACCCGTTCAGTCGAGTCCGGCGCGGCGCGCGGAGCTCGTCGCAGGCGCCTCGGCGGGGGACACCGGGACCACGCGGGTGGGGTCGATGCAGCGGATCATGTCGCTCTCCAGCCTCGCGGAATCGTTGCCGCGGGAATCCGACGGGAATGGGTCGGGGCGAACCGGAAATGGTTCGCGAGGAACGGCGGGAATCGCGTTCCAGGGTCGACGAGGGGCTCTCGGGTGCGGTCCTCGTGCCGAGGCCCCGCCGGGGGAGGGGCCTCGTCGGGGCAGGTCGGCGCGGCGCTCCCGTGAGCCACGCTCACCCACCGGCGGCGGGTGTGATCTACCTAATTAAGTCAACGGACCGATTCTGTGAGCAGCGGCATCGCGATGTCAAGGGGTGTCCGCCGCGAGCCCGTGAGTGTGTTCTCCGTCTCGATGACCCGTGCGCACCCCTCGAATCGCACGTGGCGGGCGCAGTCGATCACCAGCACGGCTGCGCCGTGATCACCCGGCCGTCGGTCCCGGCCCGGTCTCGTGGCGGATCGGCCCGAACTGGTCCTTGACATTCATGACGCAGCAGGAAAAGAATCGGGCCGCTGACCAATTAAGTGACTCCGGATCCCCGTCGAGGGCCCGGGGTTCCCGACGCTCCGTCCGTGGTTCGAGCAGGTGGGTCCGCGGGCACCCGTGACAACGACGTCAGAAGCGTGAGGGTCCATGTGATCATCAGTTGCGGTGCCGCCAGGTGCTCCCGAACGGCTTCTGCCTCGCCTCGCCACCGGGCGCCGTCCGGTGCCGTCACGGTGCACGTCCAGCACCCCCGTGAACCTGCGGCCGCGACCCGGCCCTAGGAGCAACTACCCGAGCAGACCCTCGCGCCGCCGGGCCACGGCCGTCCGTGACCTTCCTGCGTGACCTGCGTGACCTGCGTGACCTGCGTGACCTGCGTGATCCGCCCCGCGTGATCCCGTCCCGCCCGGAGCGGGACCTCCGTGCACCGGCCGCCCCGACGGCGGCGAAGAGACCTCGCGCCCGCCGGCGCCGGATCGTCAGCGATCCCGGCGTCCGGCGATCGTGCCCTGTAGTCACCCGTCGAGTGCGCCCGCCCCAGGAGCACCACCCCCCGAGGAGCAACACATGGCCCCCCTGTTCCGCCCCGACCGGGAGCCCCCGGCGTCCCCCTCCACAGGCGTGCTCGACGTCGCGCTCGCACCGATCCTGCGCAGCGGGCTCTCGCGCCGGAACGTGCTACGGCTGCTCGCCGCAGGCGGGGCGACGGTCGTCGGGGCACCCCTGCTCGCCGCGTGCGGGGGAGGGTCGGGCAGCGGGGCGGCAGCGGGGGCGGCGTCGGCGCCGCTGAACCCCACCGGGACGCTCAAGATGACCTATCACCTGGCGCCGAACAGCATGGACCCGATCAAGATGACGACCGGGCAGTTCCTGTCCTACGTCTGGCCCATGTACGACACGCTCACCATGATCGACCTCAACGGTGACGTGCAGCCGATGCTCGCCACCAGGTGGGACTACGCCCCGGACGGCTCCGCGCTCACGCTGACGCTGCGCTCGGACGTGAAGTTCCACGACGGCACGCCGTTCGACGCGACGGCGGTCAAGGTGAACGTCGAGCGGGTGCTCGGTACGCCCACCTCACCCGTCCGCGGGGACCTGCAGCACGTCACGGGGGTGGAGGTCGTCGACCCGACGACGGTGAAGCTGCTGCTCAACGGTCCGGACGCCGCGCTCCCCGCGGTGCTCGGCCGCAACTCCGGCGCCATGGTCAGCCCGAAGGCACTCTCGTCCGGGGTCGACCTCAACACCCAGGACGGCGGCTCGGGCGCCTACAAGCTGGTGGACGCGAAGCTCGGGGCGCACGCCTACTACGAGCGCTTCGACGGCTACTGGGACCCGCCCGCCGCCGCCGTGAAGCGCCTGGAGATCGACGCGATCGCGGACGGCCAGGCCCGGCTCAACGGTATGCGCACGGGCGCCTACGACCTGTCCTACCTGACCCCGACGCAGGTCGAGCCGGCCAAGGCCGCCGGTCTCGCGATCGCCGAGCAGCGCAGCCTCTGGTACATCCACATCGCGCTCAACTGGTCCCGCGGCCAGCTCGTCGACCCGGATGTGCGGCGCGCGATCGCCCACGCCTTCGACCGGGACGCGATCGTGAAGTCCATCTACTTCGGCCACGCGGCGCCGGCCTCGGGGGTCTTCCCGGACTGGTACTGGGCGTCGAGCCCGAAGGTGCCCGGGAGCTTCTACACCTTCGATCCCGCGAAGTCCAAGCAGTTGCTCGCGGGCAAGGACCCCGTCTCCTTCGAGATGATCTTCCCGGCGGGGTCGGACCCGTACCCGCAGTTCGCGGCGCTGCTGCAGCAGCAGCTCAAGGACGTCGGGATCACGATGACCCCCCGGCCCGTCGACATCAACCAGCTCGCCACCGAGTACTCACAGGGCCGCACGGACGCCCTCCTCGGTGGCGGCGGACAGCTGCCGGACCCGACCCTGCTGTTCCGGACGCTGTTCGTGGAGAAGGCCTACTTCAACCCGGCCCACCAGACACCGCCCGACCTCGCCACCGCGATGGCCGGCACCGAGAAGTCCACCGTGCGGGACCAGCGGGTGTCCGCCGTCCAGCAGTCCGTCGACATCATCGCGAACGACGTGCTGAACGTGCCGCTGATCTACCCGAACGTCCTGTTCGCCTACAAGCCGGACCGGGTGCCGAGCTACACCCCGTCCTCGGTCGGCGCCTACGCCCCGACCCGCGGGGTGGGCGTCACGTGACCCGGCTGGTCGGGAAGAGGCTGCTGGCCGTCGTCCCGGTGATGCTCATCGTCTCGCTGCTGAGCTTCGCGCTGGTGGCGCTCGTCCCCGGCGACGCCGCGGCGACGCTGGGCGGGCCGTCCGCGACGGTGGAGCAGATCGCGGCGATCCGGGCGAACCTCGGGCTCGACGAGCCGATCGTCACCCGGTACCTCGGCTGGCTCGGACACGCGGTCACGGGGGACCTCGGCCGCTCGCTGTTCTCCGACCAGCCGGTGCTGGGGGCGATCGGGGAGCGCCTGCCGGTGACCTTGACCCTGGCCGTCGGCGCGCTCGTCGTCGCCGTCGTGCTGGGCCTCCCGGCCGGCCTGTTCGCGGCGCTCAACCGGGGTCGCTGGCAGGACCGCACGATCAGCGCCGGCGCCGCCGGCAGCCTGAGTGTCCCGAACTACTTCGTCGGGATGGTCCTGATCATCGTGGTGTCGGTGTCGTTCGGCTGGCTGCCCGCCACCGGGTACACGGCGTTCGCCGCGGACCCCGCGGAGTGGTTCCGGCACCTGGTGCTGCCGTGTATCGCCCTCGGGCTGGTCCCGGCGGCGGTGCTGGCCCGCCAGCTCCGGGGCGCGCTGGTGGGCGTGCTCGCCCAGGACTACATGCGCACCGCCGAGGCGAAGGGCCTGCGCGGGGACCAGGTACTGCTCAAGCACGCGCTGAAGAACGCCGCGATCGCGCCGATCACGGCCGTCGGCACGCAGTTCGCGCTGGTCCTGGGCGGATCCGTGGTGGTCGAGCAGGTGTTCGGGATCTCCGGTCTCGGCGCCCTGGTGATCACCGCCGTGCAGCAGCGGGACATCCCGCTGATCCAGGGGATCGTGATCGTCGCGGCCGTGCTGGTGCAGGTCGTGAACATCGCGGTGGACCTCAGCTACGGCTGGCTGAACCCGAGGGTGAGGGTGGCATGAGCACGCCCGCCGACGTACTCGTTCCCGCGGAGGCGGAGTCGTGACCGCCGACGTACTCGTTCCCGCGGAGGCGGAATCGTGATCGCCGACGTACTCGTTCCCGCGGAGGCGGAATCGTGACCGTGGATCAGGCCGACAGGATCGAGCGGGAGATCGCGGAGTCCCGGGTCGGGGTATGGCGACGCTTCCGGGAGCAGCCCTTCACCGGGCGCTTCCTGCGCAACCGCACCGCCGTGTGCGCGCTGGGCTACCTGGTGCTGCTGGTCCTGGTGGCGGTCTTCGCCCCGTGGATCGCCCCGCACGATCCCGACGCGCAGAACCTGGGGGACGCGTTCGCGGACCCGTTCAGCGCGGGACACCTCCTCGGCGCGGACAACCTGGGCCGCGACGTGCTCTCCCGGCTGATCGTCGCGGACCGGGTGGCGCTGTCCGCCACGGCCCTGGCCCTGGGCGTCGCCTTGCTCGTCGGGGTCCCGCCCGGCCTGGTCGCGGGGTACTTCGGCGGCTGGGTGGACCGGGTCGTCATGCGGATCAGCGACGCCGTCCAGAGCCTCCCGCCGCTGATCATCGCCATCGCCCTGATCGGCGCGCTCGGCCCGGGCCTGCGCAACTCGATGCTGGCCCTCGGGTTCATCTTCGCGCCGAACTTCATCCGCATCGTCCGGGCCGCGGTGCTCGAGGTGCGGGAGGAGACGTTCGTGGAGGCGAGCCGCAGCATCGGCACCCCGACGTTGCGGATCATGGTCTTCCGGATCATCCCGAACACGCTGCCGCCGATCCTGGTGCAGATCTCGCTGGTCGCCGGCTTCTCCCTGATCGCCGAGGCGGGCCTGAGCCTGCTCGGCCTGGGCGTGCAGCCGCCGAGCGCGAGCTGGGGCAGCATGCTCGGCGACGGGTACAACTTCCTGTTCCAGCAGCCCTGGCTGGTCGTCTTCCCCGGCGTCGCCATCGCCCTCGCGGTGCTCGCGCTGAACATCGTCGGCGACGGCCTCCGCGACGCCATCGGCAGGGGGAGGTAGCGCCGTGACCGCCTCACCCACCACCCACGACGCCGTGTCCGACGCGACGACCGTCCGCCCCGTCCTGGAAGTCCGGGGCCTGTTCGTGGAGATCGACACGGGGGACCAGCGGGCCGCCGTGCTCAGCGACGTCGGGTTCTCCATCGCGCCCGGCGAGACCCTCGGCCTCGTCGGCGAGTCCGGCTCCGGCAAGACCATGACCGCGAAGGCGATCATGGGCCTGCTGCCCAGGCTCACCGCGCGCGTGACGGGCGGCGAGATCGTGCTCGACGGCGTCGACCTGCTCGGGCTCAGCACGAAACAGCTCCGGGAGATCCGCGGGGACACCGTCGCGATGATCTTCCAGGAGCCCATGACCAGCCTGAACCCGGCGTTCACCGTCGGCGACCAGATCGCCGAGACGGTGCGGCGCCACCGGGGCGTCTCCAAGAAGGCGGCCTGGGCACGCACGGTCGAGGTGCTCTCCGACGTCGGGATCGCCGCGGCCGAGCGCCGGTCCCGCTCCTACCCGCACGAGTTCTCCGGCGGCATGCGGCAGCGCGTGATGATCGCGATGGCGCTGTGCTGCGAGCCGGCCCTGCTGATCGCGGACGAGCCGACCACGGCCCTGGACGTGACGGTGCAGGCGCAGGTGCTGGACCTCATCCGGCACATGCGCGAGGCCCTGGGGATGGCGATGCTCTTCGTGACCCACGACCTCGGGGTGATCGCGGACGTCAGCGACCGGGTGGTCGTGATGTACGCGGGGCAGGTCGTGGAGCAGAGCGGGGTGCTCGACCTGTTCCGGCGTCCGGCCCACCCGTACACCGAGGCGCTGCTCAACTCGATGCCCGGTGTCGAGGCGGGCCCGCGCGGGACGCTGCTCTCCATCCCGGGCCAGCCGCCCGCCGCCGGGGACTTCCCCGTCGGCTGCCGCTTCCACCAGCGGTGCGGCTACGCGGCCGAGGAGTGCACCACGGCGGGCATCCCGCTGACGGTCGTCGGCGCGCAGGAGACCCGGTGCCTGCTGCACACGGACCTGCCCTCGCGCCCACCGCTCGTCGACCTGGTCCCGGAGGACGAGATCGTGCCCGAAGTACTCCTGGACGCCGAGCCGCGGGAGCCGCGATGACACCCCGGACACCGATCCTCGACGAGGACGACGCGCCTGCGCTGTTCGCCGCGCAGGACCTCTCCGTCGTCTTCGACACCCGGCGCCACGGCAAGCGGACCCGCCTGCGGGCCGTCGACGATGTGAGCTTCGCCCTCCGCCAGGGGGAGACGCTCGCCGTGGTCGGGGAGTCCGGCTCCGGCAAGTCCACCCTGGCCCGGGGCGCGCTGCGCCTTCTGCCGTCCGCCGGCGGGCATCTCTACCTGCGCGGGAAGGAGATCACCGGGCTGCGTGGCCGGGCCCTGCGCGAGCAGCGCCGCGGGATGCAGATGGTGTTCCAGGACCCCTACTCGTCCCTGGACCCGTCGAGCACCGTCGTCAATCTCGTCGGTGAGCCGCTCACCGTGCACGACCGGCTCACCGGGCACGCCCGCCGGCGCCGGGTCGCGGAGCTGCTCGACCAGGTCGGCCTGCCGCCGTCCGCGGTGGACCGCTACGTCCACGAGTTCTCCGGCGGGCAGCGCCAGCGCATCGCGATCGCCCGGGCCATCGCGATCGACCCCGCGCTCGTCGTGCTGGACGAGGCCGTCAGCGCGCTCGACGTGTCCACCCAGAACCAGATCCTGGAGCTGCTCGCGGAGCTGCAGCGCCGCAAGGACCTGTCCTACCTGTTCATCTCGCACAACCTCGCCGTCGTCCGGTGGGTCGCGGACCGGACCGCGGTCATGTACCTCGGCCGCTTCGTCGAGGTCGGGCCGTCGGAACGCGTGCACCACCATCCCGCGCACCCCTACACCCGGGCCCTGCTCTCGGCGATGCCCGTGCCGGACCCGGTGGTGCAGAAGCAGCGCCGCCGGATCGTGCTGGCCGGGGATCCGCCGGACCCGCTCGACGTGGTCACGGGCTGCCCCTTCCGCACCCGCTGCCCGGACGCGATGGACGTCTGCGCCGTGCAGGCGCCCGAGCCCGCGCCCGTCGAGGGCGGCGGCTGGGCGGCCTGCCACCTCGTACCGCTGACCGGCGCGGCGAGCCGCCCGAGAACCGACGTCACACCGACCATGGAGGAGATCCCATGCAGGCCAGCCTCACCAGCGGCATCGAGTACGACAAGAAGCACGTGATCACGGCGGAGATGGGGACGGGCCACACCGGCACCGCCGTCCTGTCGACGCCGTCGATGATCGGGCTGATGGAGGTGACCTGCCTGGAGGCGGCGGGTCCGCACCTCGACGAGAACGAGTCGACCGTCGGCATCCACGTGTGCGTCTCGCACGTCGCCGCGGCGAAGGAGGGCGAGGAGGTCACGGTCACGACCCGGCTGACCGACGTGACCCGGCGCAAGCTCACGTTCGAGGTCTCCGCGCGGGTCGGGGACCGGCTCCTCGGTGAGGGCACCCACAAGCGCGCCGTCATCGACATGTCGAAGTTCGGCTGAGGGCCCGGTATGGCGCAGGCGACAGGATCGACAGCGGAGATCGAGCACGTCCACGGCCGGACGGTCACCCAGGACATGGCGGTGTCCCGCACCGGGATCGCCGCCGCGTCCACGTCCGCGGTGCTGGAACTCGTGGAGCAGGCCTGCCACGACGCCGCCGCCGCGCGGCTGGGCGCCGGTGAGGTGACGGTGGGCCGCGAGGTGCACCTGACCCACACCGGGCAGGCCCCGATCGGCGCGGAGATCGAGGTGTCCGCGCTGCTCACCGGGGCGGACGGGGACCGGCTGACCTACCGGGTCACGGTCCGCTCCGGTGGCCGGCCGGTCGCCGAGGGCTCCCACGTCCGGGTCGTCGAGGCGGCGGGCGCGGTGGTGGAGCAGGACCTCCCGCGGCCGACGACGGACCTGGCGCGGGCGGCGCAGGACCTGGACCGATGGGGCTACTGCCTGGTGGCGGAGGCGCTGTCCCCCGAGGAGGTCGCCCGGGTGCGGGCCCGGCTCGTCGAGCAGGCGGCGGCCGAGGCGGCCGCGGGGATCGGCCGGTTCGACAGCGGCTCGCACCCGTCGAAGCACGAGGGCGAGGGCGTCAACCAGCGGGTCTCCACGCTCATGAACAAGGGCGAGGAGTTCCAGGAGGTGGCCACCCACGCCGGGATCGGCAGCCTGCTGCAGCACGTCCTGGGGGAGCGCTTCCTGCTCACCAGCTTCACGGCCAACATCACCACCCCGGGCTGCGAGCTGCAGGTCCTGCACCAGGACCAGGGCTACGTCAACCGCCCCCAGCCGACCTACGCGATCGTCGCGAACGTCGCCTGGATGCTCGACGACGTCGACGAGGTCAACGGCGGGACCCGCGTCGTCCCCGGGAGCCACCTGTGGGACCACCCGCTCGGCGAGCACCCCGTCGGCGAGGCGGCGCCACGCGAGATCACCACCACGGCGCCGGCCGGCACCGCCCTGATCATCGACGGCCGCACCTGGCACGGCGCCGGGGCGAACCGCTCCGAGCGCAGGCGGCACGTGCTGCTCAGCAACTTCTGCCGGGTCTGGGTGCGGCAGCAGGAGAACCCGTTCCTCGCGATCGCGCCGGAGGTGGAGGCCGGCCTCTCGCCGCAGCTGCGCAGGCTGCTCGGCTGGCGGACGTGGGGGACCTTGGGCGGCGTCGGCGACGTCGGAGGGGTGGTGGACGGTTTCGCCCGCCGCCCGGAGCGGTACACCACCCGTCTTCCCTAGATGGTCGCGTCCGCCGGGCGCCCGATAGGGTCACCGTCACCACTGCTCACGACGGCCCCCTCCGGAGACCCGCCCCATGACCGTCGCCCGTCCGGGCTCGTCGAGCCGCCCGCGGCGCCCGAAGCCGTGGTGACCGAACCCGCCGGCGTCGGCGGCCGGGCCCGGTCCGTCGGCCGCCCGGCGGACTCGGACAGCGCCGCCACGCGCCTGCACCTGCTGCACGCCGCGATCGGCTGCTTCGCGAAGCGGGGCCTGGCCCGGACCACGTTGCGGGACATCTCCGGCGCCGCGGGCCTCACCCCGGGGACCCTCTACCACCACTACCCGACGAAGGAGGCGCTCTACGTCGCCGCCTACCGGTGGTCGGTGGAGGAGATGTACGGGCAGTACGAGCAGGCCGTCGTCCATCTCTCCGGGGTGCGGGACCGCCTCGTCGCGGTGCTCTACGAGGACCTGCGGCTGATGCGGACCCGCCCGGAGCTCATGGACTTCGTCCTGCGCGCCTGGGTCGAGCACGACGACACCTCCGGCCCGCTGCCCATCCCGGACGCCGTGCTCCGGTTCGTCGACCGGCTCGCGGCCGACGCGATCCGGGCCGGGGAGATCGACGAGGACCAGCGCGCCCAGCTCCTCAGCGTCTACCGCGCCATGCTGTGGGGCGTCGCGGCGATCTCGCTGACGGGCCGGGGCAACGCCGAGCCGACAGTCGAGGGTTTCGCCCAGCTGATCCGGGGGACGTTGCTGGCCCCGGAACGCCCGGCCAGGTCGGGGCGCCGGCCGGCCTCCGAGTGACCGCCGGTAGCCCTGCGTGAGTGCCAGGTCACGCACGCACCCGGCGGCGGAGGGTTGAGGGCGCCCCCGTTCGGGGCACAGGGGGGTATGGATGCGGAGTTCGAGGTGGTGCTTCCGGGGGATGCGGCGACGCCCGCCCGGCTGCGGCGCTCCCTCGCCGCGTGGCTCCGCGCCCGGTGCGGCCGTGAGCGGCTGTGCGAGACCTGCGAGGACGTCGTCCTCGCCGTCAACGAGGCCGTGACCAACTGCGTCGACCACGCCTACGGGACCGGCCCGGACGGGGGACCGGTCACGGTCCACGGCGTGGTGGACGATCTCCCGGACCGTCCCCTCCCGGCCCCTCTCCTCCCGGACCGGGGATCCGCCGCCGACGTGGCCCGCGCGATGACCGGCGCCGTCGGGCTCACGATGTCCGTCGCGGACGAGGGGCGGTGGCGGCCCCCTCCCGCGGACCCCGGGAACCGCGGCCGCGGTCTGTCGATGATCCGGGCGTGCGTGGACGACGTGGACATCGTCTGCACCGATGCCGGCACCACGGTCACCCTGCGGCAGGTCCTCGGCTGCTCCGACTGACCTCCGGGCGTCAGGCCCGGTGGCCGGCGGTTCGCCGGATCCGCCCCCGGGCGACCAGCTCGACGGTCACCAGGACGGCGACGGTCTCGGCGGCGAGGAGGCCGATCAGGACCAGCACCTGCGCCGCGCCGGCGCGGATCGGGTCCCCGCTGCCGAGCAGGACACCGACGAAGGCGCCCGGGAGCGTGACGAGCCCGACGGTGCGGGTCTGATCGAGCGCCGGGACCAGGGCGTCACTCGCCGACCGGCGGACGACGAGCAACGCGGCGTCGCGGTCGAGCAGGCCGAGGGACAGCGCCGCCTCGTACTCCCCGCGGCGTTCCTCGAGCTGGTCGAGCGCGCGCCGTCCCGCGACGGACGTGGCCGACATGGCCCCGCCGATCACGATCCCGGCCACCGGGACGACGGCGATGCCCGTGAGGGGCACGGCGCCCGCACCGAGGACGATCGCGAGCACCGGCACGACGCCGAGCAGGATGGCCGCACCGGCGTGTCCGCCGCTGCGGTCCCGGGTCATCCGGCGGGCGGAGGTCCAGGTGGCGACGGCGACCATCACCAGCACGAACAGCACCGTCGCCCACCAGGAGCGCACGACGGCGAGGATGATCGCGGAGACGGCGGCGAGCTGGGCCACCGCGCGCAGGGCCGCCACGACGGTGCCCGTGGCGGTCCGCAACCGGCCGAGGGCGGCCGCGCCGACCGCCAGCGCGACCAGGGCGGCCAGCGCGACGGCGAGCTGCCAGCCGACGACCACGGTCGATCCACCCACGGCGCACGCACTCCCTCGACGGGCCGGAGATCCGCTCCCGGGGCGAGGCTACCGGCCGGGCCGGCCCGAGATCGCGGGCGACCGTGTCGCGGATGTTTCGGGCGGATGACGCGGGCCGCGGGCGGGGTCCGGAACCGGAGTCGGGCCGTACGAGATCAGTGACGACGGCATGACGATCGCGTCACGACGGCGATCGCCAGGGCCTGCCGGCGAGGCGTTTCGTTTCCGAATGGTTGCCACCGGAAAACATGCCGTCACACGTGTGGCGCAGTCGTTGCCGTGGGCGGCGGCGTCCCCCACTGTTCGGTCGTCCGGACGATCCCTCGCGGCCGAACGGCCGCGACCCCACGATGGAGACATACACACATGAAGCTGCCCGTTGCCCTGGCACTCGTCATCGGCGTGATCGGCGCGATCCTCACCTATCTCTACGTCGGCCCGCTCGGGGGCCTGGGCCTGCTCGTCCCGGCGACGTTCCTCGGCGCGGCGAGCTACTTCGCCGCCGGCGGGGACAAGGCCGCCCTCGCGAAGTCCGTCCCGACCAACGTCTGGGGGATCGTCTGCGGGACGATCACCCTGATCCTGCTCGGCCTGGTCGCGAGCCCGGTCCTGGTCGGGATCGTGGTGGGCGGCATGACCGCCGTCTTCATCCTCGGCGCGCTGGTGCCGGCCCTCGGCTTCGTGCCCGGGTCCGTCCTGGGCTTCGCCACCACGGTGATGTTCGGGCTGCTCACGTCGGCCTCCGGCACGGACTTCTCGCTGCCCACCGGCCCGTTCACCGTGATGCTGGTGTCGTTCCTCGTCGGCGCGGCGTTCGGCTACGTCAGCAGCATCCTGGCCGGCAAGCTCGTGGCCTCGCAGCCCGAGGCCAGCACCGTCTCCTGATCCGCATGCCCGATCGGGGTTGACGGTGGGCCATCCGACCGCCCACGGCGGACGGCTCCACCGGGTCATCCCGCACGACCAGCTCACTCTGCGTCGCCGGCACCCTTGCTTGCCGGCCGGGACGGCGGCGCACGGCCGCGGCGATCAACCGGTTCCAGGTTGGTCGCCGCGGCCGATCCTGTCAATCGCCCACGCCCCGGCGCTGCGGAACCGCCCGGGCACCACCTCAGCCGCCGCTCACGCCGAAGCGGATCGCGAACGCGACCACGTCGTCGTCACAGTCCGGGGCCAGGCCGTCCACCGCCGCGTCGACGATCTGCTGGGGGGTCTGCGTGCGCGTCTCCCGCAGCAGCGCGAGCAGCGCCTCGGTGCCCTCGTCCAGGTCCCCGCCGGAGTGCTCGATCAGACCGTCGGTGTAGAGGAACAGGGTGGACCCGCTCGCGACGGGGACCTCGTGGTCGAGCCGGGGCTGGTCGATCAGGCCCGGGAAGCCGAAGAGGCAGTCGTGGTCGTGGAGCAGCCTCATCGTCCCGTCCGGTCCGATCAGGACCGGCGGCGGGTGCCCCGCGTTGCTCCAGCGCATCGACCACGGCCCGTCCGCACCCGCGGCGTCCGGCCGGGGCCGGTGCAGGTGGGCCAGGATCGCCGTGCCCGCGGCGTCGAGGCCGAGCCCGAGGCTGGCCTTCTCCAGGGCGGTGAGGGTGTGGGACGGGGGAGTGCCGGGGTGGTCCCACGCCGCCTGCCGCACCATGGCCCGGACCTGCCCCATGATCGTCGCGGCGTGCAGGGTGTGGCCGATGATGTCGCCGACGGACACGGCGAGCACCGTGTCCTCCCCGCCCTGCGGGTGTCCCGGTGCCCCCGCCTCGGGCCCGGCCGGGGCCGGCGCGGCGTCGTACCAGTCCCCGCCGACGTGCTCGCGGGAGTCCGCCGGCTCGTAGCGCGCCGCCATCTCCAACCCGGGCACGTCCGGCAGGGTGGTCAGCATCGCCCGCTGCAGCTCGTCCGCGACGCTCGTGCGGTGCCGCAGCAGCTCGGCGCGACCCAGCGCGGCGGTCGCGTACCCCGCGATGGTGCTCAGCAGGAGCAGCTCCCCGGGCGTGACGAGCCTCGGGGCGTCCCAGCCGAGGACGATGGAGCCGACCGGGCCCGCGTCTCCCGGCATCGGCACCGCGACGACGGCCTGTATGCCGAGCGCGTCGAGGCTGCGGATCGTCTCCTCCGGATGGTCGGCGTCGAAGCTCGCGCGGTCCGGGTAGTGGACGATGCGTTGCTCGCGGATCGCGGTGGCGCTCGGGCCGGGCGCGGACACACTGTGGTCGTCCCGCGCGCCCGCGTCCGCCGTCCCGTCCGGCAGCACCTGGCCGTGCACGCGGCGGAGCCTGCCCCGCAGGCCGAGCAGCGAGATGCCGACGTAGGTCGGGGCGAGGTCCCCGGAGACCAGCGCCGCGATCCGGGCCCTCAGGTCCGCGACGCCGGTGGTGTCGACGAAGGCCTGCGAGGCGGTGAGCAGGGCCTGGCTGCTGTCGAAGGAGCGCCGCAGCTCCGCCTCCAGCTCGTCGCGGCGACGCCGTTCGCGGCCGGCCTCGACCAGGGCCAGCCGGAGCCTCAGCTCGGTGGAGCACGCGCGGCCGAGGGCGTGCAGCGTGTCGATCTCCCCGGTCGTCCACGCGCGGGGTTCGCCGTCGATCGCGCACAGCGAGCCGAGGACGTTGCCGGCGGAGTCGGTGAGGGGGACCCCCGCATAGGCGACGACGCCGAGGTCCCGGACGGCGAGGTTGTCCGCGACCAGCGGATGGCACCGCGCGTCCTCCACGACCAGTGGCTCGGCGCTGCGGACCACGTGCTGGCAGAACGAGTGCGACAACGGGGTGCACCGCGACGACGCCCACGGCTCGGGCAGGCCCACCATCCCGGGGAAGACCTGCTGGTCCGGCCGCACGAGGGACACCAGTGCGACCGGGACCGCCAGGGCGATCCGCACGCGGTCCGCGAAGTACTCCATCTCCGGGTCCGGCTCCGCGCCGAGGCCGGCCTCCGCGAGCGCACGGACCCGGGCGGGGTCGCTCAACGGCCTGGTGACAGGACCGTCCGTCATCGCGGTTCCACCCGATCGCGTCGAAGCCGGTTCACACAGCGGTGAAGGACGCCCCCATCGTCACACCGCCCGGCCCCGGACACAATTCGCGACGCCGAGCCCACGCGCGGCGTCCGTCCCGACGCACGCCGTCGACCGCCCGCGTGGCGCCGGAATCCGCGCGTGGTGCCGCCTGCGGGATTATCCCGGCGGCACCGGGGTACCTGCGGCTCATGAGCATCGACGAGAACTCCGTCCGCTACACGGTTCCCGGCATGGAGGAGAAGGACGCCGCCGTCGTCATCGAGCTCCTGCAGAACCGCCTGCACGCGCTCAACGACCTCGCCCTGACGCTCAAGCACGTCCACTGGAACGTCATCGGGCCGAACTTCATCGCGGTGCACACCATGCTCGACCCGCAGGTCGAGAGCGTGCGCGGCATGGTCGACGACGTCGCCGAGCGCATCGCCACCCTCGGCGGGTCCCCGACCGGGACGCCGGGCGCGCTCGTCGCGGACCGCAGCTGGGACGACTACTCCATCGGCCGCGCCGACGCGATCGCCCACCTCGCCGCCCTCGACCTCGTCTACACCGGGGTGATCGGCGACCACCGGGCCGCCGTCGAGAAGACCGAGGGGCCGGACCCGGTCACCCAGGACCTGCTCATCGCCCAGTCCGGCGAGCTCGAGCAGTACCAGTGGTTCGTCCGCGCCCACCTGGAGAACAGCGACGGCAGCCTGCGCTCCGCCGGTGAGCGCACCGAGACCGGGGCGGCGGGCAAGGTCTGACCCGGATGCCGACGACGAGCCGCCGCACCCGCACGTCGCTCCCGGGCTCCCGCTGGGTGAGGCCGTGGGTGCAGGTCGCGGAGATCGCCTGGTCCGCCCCGCTGGTGATCGCCCACCGCACGGCGCGGATGGCGAAGGGCGGCTGGCCGCCGAACGCGCGGGACCGCCGCGAGTACACCCGGATGGTGCAGGAGAAGGTCGAGGCGTTCGGCCAGGCGGCGACCGCCGCGGTCACCACGCCGCCGAAGGACACCGCCAGGCTCCTCGGCGCCGTCCTGACCCCCGTGCACCGCCGGGTCGTGGCCAACCGGAAGCGGCTGACCCGCCGCTGAGGGCGACCGGTGCCCGGGTGCCCGGGGGGCCGCCCTCTAGGGTGTCCGGGTGCCGATGACCGCGAAGTACGCCACCACCTGCGGCGTCTGTTCGTCCCGGATCCAGCCCGGCGAGGAGATCGCGCGGGCCGGGAGCTCCTGGGGCCACGTCGCGTGCGCGGACACCGTGCCGGCCTCGGAGAGTCCCGCGAAGGCCACCCCGCGAGCGGCGTCGAGGTCCCGGCCCGCGCGGCCGGACATGCCCGCCGCGGACGGGGCCCTCGAGGTCTGGACGGACGGCGCCTGCTCCGGCAACCCGGGCCCCGGCGGCTGGGCCTGGGCCACCCGGGACGGCCGGCAGGCCAGCGGCGGCGAGTCCCCGACGACCAACCAGCGCATGGAGATCCGGGCCGCGCTCGAGGCCGTCCGCGCGCTCGACGGCCCGCTGGTGGTGGTGAGCGACTCCACCTACGTCGTGAACTGCTTCCGGGACGGCTGGTGGAAGGGCTGGCTCGCCCGCGGCTGGGTGACCAGCGCGAAGAAGCCGGTGGTCAGCAGGGACCTGTGGGAACCGCTGATCACGCTGGTCAACGAGCGCGGCAACGTCTCGTTCCGCTGGGTGAAGGGTCATTCGGGGGACGAGATGAACGATCTCGTGGACCAGCTGGCGGTGGAGCAGTCGCACGCAGTGGCGTGACCCGCCCGCGCCGCCCGGTGAGCAGCAGGACGACGCCGAGCAGCGGCAGCACCACCAGCGCCGCCAGCGAGGCGCCGATGCCGATCCGTGCCGCCAGCCCGCCGATGGAGGCGGCGCCGATCCCGGCTCCGGTGAGGAACGCCAGCGTCGCGACGCCCAGCGCCCCGCCGCGGCGCTCGGCGGGGACCGCACCGCTCACCGCGGCCGTCATCGAGGGCTGGCCGATCCCGAACGCGACGGTGGTCAGCATGACCGCGACCAGCAGCAGGACGGTGATCTCGAACCAGGCGCCGGCCGCGGCGACGAGCAGGGCCACGGCGGTCGTCGGGCAGGCGACGAGCAGGGTGCGCCGCGGCCCGAGCCGGTCCAGCAGGGTGGCGGCGAGCCGGGGGGAGACCAGACCGACCGCGGCGGCCGGGACCAGCAGCAGCCCGGTCGTCAGGGGTGTCCAGCCGCGTGCGGCGAGGGCGAGCGGGATGCCGAGCAGCATCGCGAACCAGCTCGCCGGGATCGCCGACGCGGACAGTGCCGTGCGGATGACCACCGGGTTCGTCACGACCGAGCGCGGCAGGAAGCCGTCCGGCCGGGACCGGACGCGGAGCATCACGGCCGGTACGCCGACGACGAGGAGGGCCACGCCGACGAGCGCCGCGACGCGCCCGGCGGACGGGGACTGGATCGTCAGGACCAGGCCGGAGGCGGCGACGGCGACGGCGAACGCCCCGAGCAGGTCGAGCCGCGCCCCGTCGCCCGGGATCCGGGCGCTGCGCCAGATGTAGGGCACGGCGAGCAGCCCCGCGGCGGGCATGGCGATCGCCCATCGCCAGCTCCCGAGCGCTTCGACCGCGCCGCCGAACAGCGGGCCGAGGGCGGAGACGACGGCACCGGCGCCCGCGAGCCGGCCGAGCGCCGCGCTGCGGGCGTGGCCGTCGTAGCGGGCGCTGATCAGGGTCGTCGCGAGGACCGGGACCGCCGCGGCCCCGATCCCCTGCAGGACGCGGGCGGCCAGCAGCAGCCCGATGTTCGGGGCGAGCGCGGCCGCGATCGCCCCGACCGCGAGCAGGCTGATCCCCGCACACAGCGGGCCGCGGACCCCGACCGCATCGGCGAGCCTGCCCTGCAGCGGCGTGGAGACCGCGAGGGTCACGGCGTAGAGGCTGATCACCCAGGCCGCCGTGGAGGTGGAGACGCCGAGGTCCCCGGCGAGCTGGGGGAGCGCGACGGTGAGCCCGGACGTGCTGATGCCGGCGAGGCCGAACAGCAGCCCGAGGACGACGGCGAGGACCCCGGGCGAGGGGGTGCCGGCGGGTTCAGAGGTCGGCACGGACACCCCACTCCGCGGGGGAGGTGTACTGGATCAGGTTGTAGAGCCGCTTCTGCACCGTGGAGATCTCCCGCACGGACTGGCCGACGAGGCTGCGGTCCAGCGGCGAGAGCCGCCGCATCCACACGACGTCGGACACCGGCTCGCCCCGCTCGAACTGTGCCAGCTGCTGGCGCAGCCGGACCCGCTGGATCACCTCGAACACCTCGATCAGGGTCTGGGCCTGGTCGGTGGACAGGAGCATCGAGCCCGATGCCGCCGCGAGCCGCGCGCGGGTGGACAGCTCGGGGGAGCGCACGCTGAGCGCGGTCCAGCGGGCGATCTCGACGATCGGGCGCAGCGCGTGCGCCTTGAGGTCGAAGGTGCCGCCGCGGCCGGCGAGGACATCGCGGACCGAGCGGAGCTGGGCGCGGTGCGACAGCGACTCCCGCACCAGCAGCTTCATCGTGCCGGGATGGTCGCGGACGTCGGCGAACACCTCGCTGACGACCGGGCGCCCCGGGTCGCCCTGGATCGGGCGGCCGTCGAGCAGCAGCGAGGCCATCAACATCCCCTGGTCGTCCAGCGGGCTGCCGAGCCACTGCTCCGCCGCGGCGCGCCACTGCGACCGGGTCCGGGCGAAGCGGGCGGTGCTCGGGGTCGCCCCGTGCCGGTCCACCCGCAGCCCCGCCTCGCGCAGGACGTCCGCGACCCGGGCGAAGGCGCGGCGGTAGGCGGCGGCCCGCGCGTCGGTGTCCACGGACTCGGCGAACACCACGGCGGAGTCGATGTCCGAGCCGAGGGTGGGCTCGCGGCGGGCGTTGCTGCCCAGCAGCAGCCAGGTGACCTCGGCCTCGTCGAGCTCGGGGTGCGCGGCCAGCACCAGCGACAGCACGCGGCGCTGGATGGCGTCGACGACGGTGGAGTACACCGCCGTCGTCTCCGAGGCCTCCCGGCGCTGGCGGACGAGGTCCCCGAGCAGGACGGGGAGCTGGCGGGCGAGCGCGACGACCTGGTCGAGCGTGGCGGCCCGGCGCACCCGGTCCCGCAGCATCATCCCGGCGCCGGAGGGGGACGCGAGGAAGTCCTGCGGGTCGACGGCGCCGCGCAGCACCCCCGTCGGGTCCACCACCAGCAGGTGGTCCAGGCGGTGCTCGGCCAGCTCGTGCAGCACGTCCGCGGTGGGCGTCCCGGTGCGCGCGGTCATCGCCCGGGGGATCATGACGTCCTTGACCGGGGTGTCCCCGGTCCGTCCCGCGGCGAGCACGTGCTCCCGCAGCACGGCGTCGGTGACCAGCCCGAACACCCCGTCACCGCACGGGACGGCGAGGTAGCTGCTGGACCGTTCGGTCATGATCCGGGCGGCCTCGGTGACCGTCATCGCCGCCCGGCCGAGGACCGGGGCGGAGACGACCAGCTCGTCGACCGTCCGGGAGCGCGGGGGGACCTGCGCACGCATCTGGTCCGCGGAGAAGTCCTGGGCGAGGAACTCGACGCCGGCGGGGGAGGAGAACACCGCGGACACCGTCGCGCGGGGGATCGCCACGAGCCGCACCGGGCCGAGGGCGACGGCCCGCGGACCGACCGCGGCCCCGGTCAGCGCCGAGGAGTACCCGAACACCGCGCCCGTGCCGAGGGTCTCGTCGGCGGGGTCGTCCGGCGGGCCGTCGGTGGTCCAGAGCTCGACCTGCCCGGACATGACGACATAGAGGGTGTCGCCCACCTCGGTGAACGCGTCCAGGATCGTCGTGCCGGCCGGCTCGTCCCGGACCCGCGCCGCGGCGGCGATGCGCTCCAGCTCGGCATCGGTGAGCGAGCAGAAGGGTGGGTTCGCCCCGAGGAACCTGGCGAGACCGTCCATCGGAATCCTCCTCCCCGACCGAAGAACACCGTACGTCCCGCGCAGGTGCGGGACGTACGGTGTGTCCGTCTGGTCACTGTCGTCCGGTCAGATCTCCGGGTCGGGCCGCGTCAGCTCCTCCGCCGGGTAGGTCGGGCCGTCGTTCGACCACACCGGGGCGATCTTGCCGCCGGTGTTCGCGATGACCTTCGGCTTGGCGACGAACCAGCCGGCCGTCAGCAGCGCCGCGATGATCGGGATGCCGATGACGACCACGATGAAGGTCGTCTTGTGCCAGAACTCCTCGGAGCTCTGCCAGCCGGAGATGGCCATCCCGACGATCACCAGCGCCAGGAACGTCAGCCCGACGTAGCTCGTCCACGGCGAACCCGGCATCTGGAACGTGCTCCTGGGCACCACGCCCCGGTTGACCAGCTGCCGCAGCCGTATCTGGCACAGGAAGATCGACGCCCAGGTGAAGACGACGCCGATGGCGGCCGCCTCGAGCGCGGTCTCGAACGCGTCCGGGTCCACGGCGTTGAGGATCGCGCCGAGGACGTAGACCACCGAGGTCATGACGATGCCGGCCCACGGCACGCCCTGCTTGCTCATCTTCAGCGTGAACGGCGGTGCCTGCTTGCTCATCCCGAGGCTGCGCAGCACGCGGCCGGTGGAGTAGAGGCCGGAGTTGAGGCTGGACATGGCCGCGACGATGAGGATCGCCTGGATGAGGTCGCCCATCCAGCCGAGACCCAGCCGGCCGAAGACCGTGACGAACGGGCTCGTGCCGCTGGTGTACTCCGACGTCGGCAGCATGCTGACCAGGAGCAGGATCGAGCCGCAGTAGAAGACACCGATCCGGAAGATCACCGCGTTGACGGCCTTCGGGACCTCCTTCTTGGCGTCCTGCATCTCACCGGCCGCGACGCCGACCATCTCGATGGCGGCGTAGGCGAACACGACCCCGGACATCACCAGGATCGGCCCGTACCAGGCGAAGTCACCCGACGCGGGCCAGAAACCACCCGGGTTCGAGTAGAGGTTCTGGAAGCCCGCCTCGTGCCCGCCGATGTCGAACTGCCCGATCACCACGACGAGCCCGACCACGAGGAACAGGACGATGGCGCCCACCTTGAGCACCGACGCCCAGAACTCGAACTCGCCGAACGCCTTGGCGGAGAGCAGGTTCACGACCAGCACCACCGCGAGCGCGATGAGCACGGTCAGCCAGCTCGGCATGTCCGGCAGCCAGTGCTTCACGTAGACGCCGACGGCGGAGAGCTCCGCGATCCCGGTCAACGCCCAGTTGAGCCAGTACATCCAGCCGGTGACGTAGGCGAACTTCTCGCCGAAGAACTCGCGCATCCAGGACACGAAGGCCCCGGACGTCGCGCGGTGCAGCACCAGCTCGCCCAGCGCCCGCATGAGCAGGTAGGCGATCACCCCGACGAACGCGTAGCTCAGGACGAGTGCGGGTCCGGTGCTGTGCAGCCGCGAGGCCGAGCCGAGGAACAGTCCGGTGCCGATGGCACCGCCGATCGCGATCATCTGGACCTGGCGCCGGCCCAGTGACTGCTTGTAGCCCTCCTGCTCGGCGTCGAGGCTCTCGCTGTGACTGACGGACTCCGATGTCCCGGACTGGGTTTCCGACATACAAGACTCCCCGCTCGTCTGCTGTCCGGTGCCTTTCGCCCGCCATGGTGTCGCGGTGAAACGGCTCTGTGGTGAGAGGGAGGGTAGAGCGGCGGCGACGGATCGGCTTTGCGAGACCGGGACACGTCCGGTGAGAAGAAAGGGTCTCAATCGGACAATCGGGAGCATTCGATGCTTCCGCTTTCGGCCCTTGACAGATCATGCCCATACTTCCCGCCATGGCGACGACGCGGTCCCGGCGGAAGCGGCACATCTGGTTCGTGATGGCGGCCGCGGTGAGTCTGGTGACGGCGGCGTGCGCCGGCACGCCGGACCCGGCGGGTGATCCCGCGTCCTGCCAGGCGCAGCCGGGGGACCTGTCGATCGCGACGGGCAACGCCACCGGCGTCTACGCGGCGCTGGGCACCGAGATCGCCCGGGTCGTGTCCGCCGGCAGCCCGCTGCGGGCGACGGCGGTCGAGACGGGCTCCACGCTGCGCAACGTCCAGGAGCTGAGCACGGGGGAGTACGACATCGCCTTCGCCCAGGCGGACAGCGCCACGGACGCGGTGCTCGGCCAGGGTGTCTTCGCCGAGCCCCAGAAGATCCAGGCGCTGGCCCGGATCTACTCCGACTACACCCAGGTCGTCGTCTCCGCGGGCTCCGGGATCACCACGATGGCGGACTTCAAGGGCAAGCGGATCTCCGTCGGCTCGCCCTCGTCCGGGACCGAGCTGATCGCGGACCGGCTGCTGACGGCGGCGGGCCTGGACCCGAAGGTGGACGTGTCCGCGCAGAACCTGGACCTCGCGGCGTCGGCCGCCGCGCTGAGGGCGGGCTCGATCGACGGCTTCGTCTGGTCCGGCGGCCTCCCCACCGCCGGGATCGCCGACCTCTTCGCCGCGGACCGCGCCGACCTGCGGTTCGTCGACGTCGGCGGGCTGCTGCCGGCGATGCAGAAGGCGGACGAGGTGTACGCGGCGGGCAGCATCCCCGCCGCCACCTACGGGACGCCCGCGGACGTCCCGACGATCACGCTCCCGAACCTGCTCGTGGTGCGGGACGACTTCTCCCAGGCCGAGGCGTGCGCCATCACCACGATCCTGTTCCAGCAGAAGGCGGCGCTCGTGGCGGCCGTCCCCGCCGCGGCCGGACTCGACGTGAGGACGGCGAGGGAGACGGGCCCGATCGAGCTGAACGGCGGGGCCGAGGCCGCCCTCGAGCACCTCGCCGGCTGACCGGCGCCCGGGTGGCTAGAACGTCCCGGGGTCCAGGCCGAGGGCCTTCTCCAGGTCCTCGAGGGCCTGCTCCTCACCCGTCACCTTGATCGCCAGCATCCCCTGCGCCGCGGCGGGCTTGCAGTTGATGCCCAGGTCGTCGAGGTAGACGCAGTGCGCCGGGTCCACGCCGAGCGCCTCGCAGGCCAGCGCGTACACCCGCGGGTCCGGCTTGCGGATGCCGATCTTGCTGCTCTCCACGACGTGGTCGAACCGCGCCATGACGGCCGCGATCGCCGCGGCCCGCTCGGGGGTGGACGACATCTGCGCGCCGTGCCCCGCGGGGACGTTGTTGGTGATGCAGCCGAGGACGTAGCCGTCGGCCTTCAGCCGGTCGATCGCCGCCACCATCCGCGGGCGGATGTCCCCGGAGAGCAGGGCCAGCACGTCCCGCCCCGGAAGGTCGTGGCCCAGGGCCCGGGCCTCCTCGGCGAAGAGGGTGTCGAACCGGCTGCCGTCGATCTCGGCCCGCTCGAACAGGGCCCAGGCGTTGCCGTCCGGGTTGGTCGCGTTGATCCGGCGGACGAGGTCGCGGGGCAGCCCCCGCTCGGCCTCCATCCGGTTGAACGCCTCGAACGGCGACGAGGTGATCACCCCACCGAAGTCGAAGATCACGGCGGACCGGTCGTTCATGCGGTGTCTGTCCCCTCGTCCCGGGGCCGGCGGTGGCCCTCGGCCCGGACGCTACGGAATCGGCGATCCCGCCCGCCAGGGAAGAGTGACGGGCGCGTCAGCGACCGCGGCGCAGGACCAGCGAGAGCTGGGTCGCGAGCCCGGTGGTGCTGTGGTAGCGGGCACAGTCGCAGACGGCGCAGTCGCTGCCGGCGCGGAAGTGCTCGTGGGCGTCCGAGCCGTGGCCGCAACGGCACGCCGTGACCCCGTCCGAGGTGGCCGTGCGTTGGGTGGGGATGGCCCCCTCGGGCAGGTGTGGGACGGACGTGCCGGTGGCTCGGTCGTCGGCGTCGTTGCTCATGGTGATCTCCCGACGTCGTTGAGTGTCTGACACCTCCTTGTCGGCGGGGGGCGGCAGAACGTGTCCGGGACACGCCGGTTTCACTCGAAAGTGGACGCGGTCGTCTCCGCGAGGCGGCGGGTGAGGAACGCGCGTTCGGCGTCGTTGCCGCACAGTGCGACCGCCCTGGTGTAGGCCTCGGCCGCCTCGGCCCGACGGCCGAGCCGGCGCAGCAGGTCCGCCTCGATCGCGGGCAGGTAGCGGTACCCGGCGAGGCGCCCGTCGCCACCGAGGGTCCGCACCTCGGCCAGCGCCGCCTCCGGGCCGTCGACCATCGCGAGGGCGACGGTGCGGTTGAGCGCGACGACCGGCGACGGCCACACCTGCAGCAGCGCGTCGTAGAGGACCAGGATCTGGCCCCAGTCCGTCTCGGCGTAGGTCGGCGCGCTCGCGTGCAGCGACGCGATCGCGGCCTGCAGGGCGAACCGGCCCGGTCCCCCGCCGCGCAACGCCCCCACGACGAGCCCGTCCGCCTCGGCCAGCATCTCCCGGTCCCACGTCGCGCGGTCCTGCTCCTGGAGGAGCAGCAGGCGCCCGTCCGGGGCGGTGCGCCCCGCGCGTCGGGCGTGATGGGCGAGCAGGAGCGCCAGCAGCCCGCGCACCTCACGCTCGCCGGGCAGCAGGCTGTGCAGGAGCCGGGCGAGGTCGAGCGCGCGGGAGGCCGCGTCGTCGTCCGTCAGCGCGGAGCCGGCGGGCGCCGTGTGACCGGTGGTGAAGAGCAGGTGGACGGTGGTGAGGACGGCGTCGAGCCGGGCCGGCAGCTCGGCCGGACCCGGCATCCGGAAGGGGATCCGGGCCGCCGCGATCTTCTTCTTCGCCCGGGTGATCCGCGCCGCCATCGTCGGCTCGGACACCAGGAACGCCGCCGCGACGTCCGGCGTCCGGACACCGCAGGCCACCCGCAGCGTGAGCGCGACCTGCGCCTCGGGCGACAGCGCCGGATGGCAGCAGAGGAACAGCAGCCGGAGGCGGTCGTCCCCCTCCGGTTCCGGCCCGGCCGGCACGGGCTCCACCACGAGGTGCAGCCTGGCCTCGAGCGTCCTCGCCCTGCGCACGGAGTCGAGCGCGTTGTGCCGGGCCGCGGTCGTCAGCCACGCACCCGGGCGGGCCGGGACGCCGTCGCGGGCCCACGATCCGAGCGCGTCCGCGTAGGCGTCCTGGACGCACTCCTCGGCGAGGTCCAGGTCCCGGGTGACGCGCACCGTCGCGGCGAGCACGGCGGCCCACTCGCGACGGTGCGCCTCCGCGACCGCCTCCCGGACGGAGGTCACGGCTCCAGCAGGGGCCGGACCTCGACGGCGCCGTCCATGATCGGGAGGAGCCTGCCGACGGCGACGGCGGTGTCCAGGTCCGCCGCCTCCACGACGAAGAACCCCGCGATCACCTCCTTGCTCTCCAGGAACGGCCCGTCGGTGACCAGGCCGTCCTTGTGGATCGTCCGGCCCGCCGCGACGGGCTGCAGGGCCTGCTCGTGCACCACCCGCACCCCCATCGCGGCGATCTTGTCGCCCGCGGCGAGGTTGGCCTCCATCACCTCGGGCGGGATGTCCGCCACCCCGCCCGGGGTCTCCTTCTCGTAGATCAGGATCGCGTACTGCGGCATGGCTGGTCCCCTCGTGTCCGTCCGGCTCACCAGTTGCCCGTCTCCGGGCCCATCGCACCGTAGGAGAGCTTGCCGTCCCGCGCGTAGGTGCCGATCCGGACCCCGGTCCCCGACGTCCACGTGTCGACGAGCCGCAGCGCCGCGGGCACCGTCGCGTCGCCGAAGAGTCGTTTGCCCGGACCCAGCAGGACGGGGAAGACGGCCAGGTGGAACTCGTCGACGAGATCGTGGGCGAGGAGCGTCCGGACCAGCCCCCCGCTGCCGTGCACCTGGATCTCATCGCCCTCGCCGCGGGTGAGCTCCGCGACCGCCTCGGCCGCGTCCCCGGTGAGCAGGGTCGAGTTCTCCCAGCTCACGGTGTCGAGCGTGCGTGACGCGACGTACTTCGGCAGGGCGTTCATCCGGGCGCCGATCGGGTCGTCGGCCCCGGCCAGCGGCCAGGTGGCCGCGAACTCCTCGTAGGTCCGGCGGCCGAGCAGCAGCGCCCCGGCCCGGGCGACGACCCCGGCCATCCGCGCGACGAAGGCCTCGTCGATGAACGGAACGGCCCAGCCGCCGTGCTCGAAACCGCCGTCCCGGTCCTCGTCGGGGCCGCCGGGGGCCTGCACCACGCCGTCCAGGGACGAGAACGCCGTGACCATCAGTGTGCGCATGTCGTACTCCTTCTCGTGCGGGCGTCGGAGAACGCCCTCACCTCGACGGCGAACGGCGCAGGCCGAAATCGACAGGTCGCCCGAAATCGACAGGTCGCCCGAAATCGACAGGTCGCCCGGGCGGACTTCCTTAACGACCGTTCGGGGGAGTAGAGAGGAGGGACCAGACCCACCTGCTCGACGAGGAGTGCCGTGGACCGCATACCGCTCGTGGACTACCTGGTCCTAGGCGACGACCCGCATCTCGTGGCGAACGAGTGCACGAGCTGCGGGGCGAGGTACTTCGACCGGCGCAGCGCCTGTGCGAGCTGCGGCCTGCAGGACTTCCGGACCGTCGAGATCGCGGGCACCGGGACCCTGCGCTCGTTCACGATCGTGCACTTCGCGGCCGAGGGCGTGGAGGTCCCGTTCGTCGCCGGGCTCGTGGACTGCGACGGGACGAGCGTGCGCGGGAACGTCGTGAACGTCCCGCCCGATCCCGAGCACGTGACGCTCGGGATGAAGGTCCGGCTGACGACCGTCCCGGTCGGCACCGACGAGGCCGGCGTCGAGGCCGTCGGCTACGGCTTCGAACCGGCGAGCTGAGGGGCGAACACGATGGCGGAGAACGTCTGGATCCTCGGGATCCACATGACGAATTTCGGCAAGCACCGGGACAAGGACATCCTGGACCTGGGCTCCGAGGCGGCGATCGGCGCGCTGCAGGACGCAGGCGTCGGGATCAAGGACATCGGCGTCCTGGGCGCCGGGAACCTGATGGGCCGCGGCGGGTTCGGCCAGCTGCTGCAGAAACAGATCGGGCAGACCGGCATCCCCGTCTACAACGTCACCAACGCGTGCGCCACGGGCGCCACCGCACTCCGGGTCGCGATCATGGCCGTCAAGGCGGGCGAGACGGACATGGGGCTCGCGGTCGGGGTGGAGAAGCTCGCCGGGGCGGGCCTGCTCAGCGGGAACGTGCGGGCGGCCGAGGGCGGGCACTGGGTGCGGGACGGCCGGTACGGGGCGGTCGCACCGCTCGACGGCCGGGTCGGCACCGAGACCATGCCGGGGGTGTTCGCCCAGATCGGCATGGAGTACGGGCACCGCTACGGCGGGGCGGACTTCGAGCTGTTCGCGGGGATCTCGGAGAAGAACCACGCGCACTCGACGCTGAACCCGAAGGCCGCCTACCAGAAGCGGTTCACCCTCGACGAGATCATGAACGACATGATGATCGCGTACCCGAACACGCGGCCGATGTGCTCGGCGAACTGCGACGGGGCCGCGGCGGCGGTGGTCGTGAGCGAGGCGAAGCTCCGGACGCTGTCCCTGGAGCAGCAGCGGCGGGCGGTGAAGATCAGCGCGTCCGTGCTGACCAGCGACCCGTACCAGGAGGCGTGCCAGGTCCTGCCGGACGTCAACACGCTCACCCGGCAGGCGGCGGCGACCGCCTACGAGCAGGCGGGCATCGGCCCGGAGGACCTGGACCTCGTCGAGCTGCACGACTGCTTCGCCACCGCGGAGCTGGTGCACTACGACAACCTCTCGCTGTGCGAGCCGGGCGGCGCGGTGGACTTCTTCAAGTCCGGTGCGCCGTGGCGGGACGGGAGGACCCCGGTCAACGTGTCCGGTGGCCTGCAGTCCAAGGGGCATCCGATCTCCGCGACGGGCATCGCGAACATCTGGGAGATCGCCACCCACCTGCGCGGTGAGGCGGGGGAGCGGCAGATCGCCGACGCGAAGGTCGGCATGGCCCACGTGATCGGGCTCGGCTCGGCCTGCGGGGTGCACGTCCTGGAGAAGTCCGCGCTCTAGCGTCCTCGGTCCGGGGCGACCTCGTAGGTGTGGCCCGCCGCCCGGAGCCGCTCGACCAGCGCCGTCCCCATCGCTGTCGCCGGGGTCAGGGAGCCCGCGCGGTCCGGGAGCCCGTCCTCGTCGGAGAGCAGGCAGAGCGCGCTCTGCCCGAGCATCACGGCCGTGCCGGCGTAACCCGGGTCGCCCCGCCCGGAGACGGTGACGGTGTAGCGCCGGCCCTGCTCGGTGCGCCCGTGGACGAGGGAGCGGAACCAGCCCTGCTCGCGGGTCCGCTCGCTCGGCTCGGTCCCGGGCGCCGGCAGCACCCGTTCCAGGAGCGCGCGGGTGGGCGGGATCCTCATCGCGCCGACGAAGCCGGCCAGCGCCGCCGTCACCCCGGCGGCGGCGACCGCACCGAGGGGTCCCCGCCCGCACGCCATCCGCTCCCGGTAGCGCAGGTCCCGCCCGTAGGCCCAGCCCTGCAACGCGTTGCTGCGACGCACGATCCGGGTGTTGAACGGCGCCATCACGAACGGCGCGGTCCAGGTGCCGTCCGGGCCGCGGCCCGGCAGGGCGGCGTCCGCCGGCTGCGACGGCATCGGCTCGGCCCCGCGGTCCGGGCTCAGCGCGTGCGGGTCCCCGGCGATCCGGCGGGCAGCGGGGTCCCGGGCGACCGTCTCCAGCTGGGTGAGCAGGGAGTCCAGCGTGCCGCCGCTGAACCCGCCGCGGGCCGAGGCGACGAGCTCGGCCTCGACGAGCGCGCCCGCGCCGTCCGCGACCGCCCGCTCGTGCAGCAGCAGCGTCCCGAGGTCCGAGGGGACGGAGTCGTAGCCACAGGAGTGCACGATCCGGGCCCCGGTCTCCCGCGCGAGGGCGTCGCACCGGTCCACGGCGGCGCGGACGAACAGGACCTCGCCGGTCAGGTCCGCGTAGTGGGTCCCCGCCCGGGCGCACGCCTCGACGAGCGGGAGGCCGTAGCGCGCGTACGGACCGACGGTCGTGACGAGCACGCGGGTCGAGGCCGCCAGCGCGGCCACCGCGGATGCGTCGGTGGAGTCCGCGACGAGCACCGGCCACTCCCGGGCGATGCCCGGCAGTCCGGCGCGGACGGCCTCGACCCGGTCTCGGGAGCGTCCGGCGAGCGCGATCCGCACGTCGGCGGGGGCCGCGCCGGCCAGGTAGGCGGCGAGCAGGGCCCCGACGAAGCTGCTCGCGCCGAAGAGGACGAGATCGTGCTCGCGGGCGGTCATCGGGTCTCCTCGGGGCGTGCGGATGATCTCAGGGCTCACCGTGCCCGGGAACGTCCCGGGCAGAACCCGTCACCGGGTATGGCCCGGCCCCTCCCCGGCGTTGCGCAGATCATGACGCAGACCGACCTGTTCGACCTGTTCGCCGCGTCGACGATCGACGTGGAGCGCAGCGCCCCGAACCGGCTCCTGTTCGTGCTGAGGTCCTCCGACGTCGTCCTGGCCGCCGCCCAGGACCTGCTCGCCCTGCCGCAGTGGCCGTTCACCGTCGACGTGCGTCACGAGGACGCGGAGACCGTCGTGGAGGTCACGGCGCCGGACGGCCGCCAGGACCTGCTCGACGACCTGGCCGTGGGCTCCGCGCGGGCCCGGTCCACGGTCTCGCTGCTGCCCTGCCCGTGCTGATCGGCCCGTCCTCGCCGAGGCCGGCTGCTCAGCCCTTCTCGAGCCGGGCCAGCAGGGGGTCGCGCAGGCCCACCGAGTCCGTGGCCCAGAACGCCTCGCAGTAGACGAGCGCCCCGGTCATCCACGGCTCGTGCGCGGGGAGCACGGCGACCTGGAAGGCGGCCTCCGGGATCCGCACGGACGGGCGGACGAAACCGTGGTCCGCGCCGGGGTCGAACCCCCGGGCGCGGTAGTAGTCCGGTGAGCCCTCGAGGAAGACCGCCGGCGCGCCGCTGGCCGTGGCCGCCCGGACCGCCGCCGCGACCAGCGCGGTGCCGATGCCGGCGCCCTGCCGGTCCGGCCGGACGGACAGCGGGCTGAGCACCAGCACGTCGACGAGGCGCTCGCGGGCGTCGACCCAGCACCGCGAGAGCTGCACGTGGCCGATGAGCTCACCCTCCTCGTCCTCCGCGACCAGCGAGGCGGCGGTGGCGCCGGACGCGTCGAGCGCGTCGAGCATGCTGTCGACCGAGGCGCCCTCCTCGCCGAACGCGGCGCGCACGACGGCGCGGACGGCGCTGCGGTCCGCCGGTCTGCTCGGCCTCAGGATCACGGTGCGATCTCCTCCCGGACGGGTCGCACCGATTCTGCCTGTCGGGTCCACCGTCTCGGCGGACGCCCGGGTGGCCGGGCGCGCGATGCCACGACCTGTCCCGGCCCGCGTTCGGTGGCGGAGCGCAGTCGACTAGAATTCCCGTGAAAAGTCCGTCTCGCACGTTTTGCCTGTTTTGCCGGTACGTGCACGAGCCCGTGGGGGACGACGTTGGGGTTGTCGGCGATGGTCGCGACGGCGCGCGGCATGGCGGCCACGGTGAAGGTGCTCGGCCGCGGTGAGCTCGGCCGGTTCACCGGCACCGGCGCCTCCGAGGTGGACCGCTTCGAGGCGGACCTGCGCCGGACGATGGGGGTGGAGCACGCCCTCGCCGTCAACAGCGGCACCAGCGCGCTGATCGCCGCGCTGGTCGGGGCCGGGATCGGGCCGGGCGACGAGGTCCTCGTGCCCGCCTACACCTGGGTCTCCACCGCGGCCGCGCCGCTCGCCGTCGGGGCGGTGCCCGTCCTCGTCGAGGTGGACGAGTCGCTGACGCTCGATCCCGTGGACCTCAAACGCAAGATCACCCCGAACAGCCGCGCGGTCATCCCGGTGCACATGCAGAACCTGGTGTGCGACATGGAGTCGATCATGGCCGTCGCCGCGGAGCACGGGCTCGTGGTGATCGAGGACGCCTGCCAGGCCGTGGGGGTGCGCTACCGCGGGCGCCGGGTCGGCTCGATCGGGCACGCCGGGGTGTTCAGCTTCAACCAGTACAAGAACATCCGCAGCGGCGAGGGCGGTGCGGTCCTGACGAACGACCGCACGGTGTTCGAGCGTGCGGCGATGTACCACGACGTCGGCAGCTACGAGCGGGAGGGCTTCGGCGAGCTCGGCGCGGAGCTGATCGTGGGGGTGAACCTGCGGATGCCCGAGCTGTCCGCCGCGGTGCTGCGCCCGCAGCTCGCCGCGCTGGACGCCCAGCTCGAACGCCGTCGCCGGCACCGCGGGATCATGATCGACGAGCTGTGGCACTCGGGGTTCGCGGACCGCGGGCTGCGGCTCGTCCCGCACCACGACCAGGCTTCGGCCGCCGGGCTGGCCGTCTCGTTCGACGACGAGGCCGCCGCCGTCGAGCTCGGGGCCCGGCGCGGGGTCCGCCGGCTCGCGGACACGGGCCGCCACCTCTACCCGAACTGGCGCTCGATCCACGCCCGCACGCCCGTGCACCCGCGGATGGACCCGTACGCGTGGGCCGCGCGGGAGATCGACCACGGGCCCGGCAGCTGCCCGGACACCCTGCGCATCCTGGGCCGGACGTGCGCGGTGGACCTCGCCCCGGAGCTCCCCACGCCGGCCTTCCGCGCGCTCGCGCGGCGCACCGCCACCGCCTAGCTCCGGCAGGGTCGTCGGGTCGGTCCGCCCGGGTCTGGGCAGCCGGCCCGGGCGACACGTATCGTCGTCCTCCTTAGCATTGCTCATGACAGCAGTGCTCCTGGCGGAGGTGAACGTTGGGCGCAGCACGGGAGTCCGGCCGGCTGGACCGCAAGATCCTCGTCGTGTTCCCCGGGCTGATGCTCGCGATGATGCTCGCGGCGCTCGACCAGACGATCGTCGCCACCGCCCTGCCGACGATCGTCACGGACCTCGGCGGGCTCACCCACCTGTCCTGGGTGGCGACGTCCTACCTCGTCGCCTCCTGCATCTCGACGCCGATCTACGGCAAGCTCGGGGACCTCTTCGGCCGCAAGCGCCTCTTCCAGGTCGCGATCGTGATCTTCCTGGTCGGGTCCGCGCTGTGCGGTGCGGCGCAGTCCATGACGATGCTGATCCTGTGCCGGGCCCTGCAGGGCCTCGGCGCGGGCGGGCTCATGGTGAACTCCCAGGCGGTCATCGGGGACCTGGTCCCGCCCGCCGAGCGGGGCCGCTACCAGGGCTTCATGCAGTCCGTCTTCGCGTTCGCCACGCTCGCGGGACCGCTGCTCGGCGGCGTGCTGACCGAGTACCTGAGCTGGCGCTGGGTCTTCTACGTGAACCTGCCGATCGGGATCGCGGCGTTCGTCGTGATCGGCCTGGTGCTGAAGCTGCCGGAGCGGGAGCGGGCGAAGCCCCGGATCGACTGGTGGGGCGCGGCGCTGCTCTCCACCGGTGTCACGGCCCTGATCCTGGTGACGAGCTGGGGCGGCACGACCTTCCCGTGGCTGTCCGCGCCGGTGCTCGGTCTCGGTGCCGCGGCGGTGGTGCTGCTCGTCGTGTTCGTCCTGGTGGAACGCCGGGCCGTCGAGCCGCTGCTGCCACTGCGCCTGTTCCGCAGCCCGGTGTTCCGGATCAGCGCGCCGCTGACCTTCGTCGTCGGCTTCGGGATGCTCGGGGTCAGCACGTTCAACCCGCTGTACCAGCAGGTGGTGGACGGGGTGACCCCGACGATGTCCGGCCTGCGGCTGGCGCCGCTGGTGCTCGCCATGATGATCACCTCGGTGATCGTCGGGCAGGCGATCGCGCGGATCGGCCGGTACCGGAAGTTCCCCATCGCCGGCACGACCCTGCTGATCGTCGGCATGGGCCTGCTGGCGTTCCTGGACGTCGGGACGCCCTACTGGTTCCAGCTGATCGCGCTGGCGACGGTCGGGGTGGGCTTCGGCCTGATCAACTCGGTGCTGGTGCTGGCCGCGCAGAACTCGGTGGGCCCCGGGGACATCGGCGTCGCGAGCTCGATGAACACCTTCGCGCGGACCGTCGGCTCGTCGATCGGGGTGGCCGTGTTCGGCGCGATCTTCAGCTCCCGGCTGGTCACGTCGATCCGGGACGGCCTGCCCGCGGACGTCGTGGACCGGTTCTCCACCGGCGGGGTCAACATCAGCCGCGCGGAGATCGACGCGCTGCCCCCGGACCTGCGCACCGGCTTCCTGGACGGGTTCGCCCACGCCCTGCACGGCGTCTACCTGGGCGGGGTCGTGGTGGCGGTGGTGGGCCTCGTCCTGGCGCTCCGGCTGCGCGACGTGCCGCTGCGCCGCCGGGGTGACGCGGCGCCGGCCGGGGACGAGCTCGTCCCTACTCCGGTACCGCCACGAAGCAGTAGCGGTTGATGCTGAAGAGGTAGTCGTCGTCCGCGCCGCGGGCGCGCAGGTCCGCGGCCCACGCGTCCACGTCCGCGTCGGTGATCCCGTCCCGTCCGCGGACGTAGGAGCTGATCGTCCCGATCGTCAGGACGCTGAAGCTCTCCGGGTCCCAGACCGGGTTGAAGATCGGGACGACCGTGCGCTCGGTGAGCCGGAGCCCCGCCCGGCGCAGCTCGCCCGGGAGGGTGCACGGCAGGTGCGGGTCCGCGAGGTGCCCGTCCCAGACGGCCATGATCCGGCGGTGCCGCTCGCGGTCCGCCGTGTGCCAGACGACCGAGTCCCAGTCCGTGTCCAGGAGCAGGACCCGGCCGCCCGGACGGACGACCCGGCGCAGCTCGGCCAGCGCCGCCGGGATGTCGGCGACGTACTCGTAGACCTGCGTGGCGACGGCGGCGTCGAACGCGCCGTCCGCGTAGGGCAGGGCCAGCGCGTCCCCCTCGTCGACGCGGACCCACGGGAACCCCACGGTCCGGGTGCGCGCGGCCGCGTTCATCGCCCGGCTCGGGTCCACGCCGTGGACGCGACCCTCCGGCCCCACCGCCTCGGCGAGCGAGGCGAGCAGGAACCCGGGGCCGGAGCCGACGTCCAGGATCGTCTCGCCGGGGCGCGGCGCGAGCAGGGCGAGGGTGCGGGCGCGCTGCTCCACGACGTCCGGGCTGCGGTAGACGAGCTCGATCAGGCGGGTGCCCTCGTCGTCGAAGTCCAGCATCGCCATGGGTGACCTCTCCGGGTTCGGGGCGGACCGGTGTACCGCCGTCGTGGACTCCGGTGAGCATCCCGAAACCGTGGCGCAATACAAGCCCGATCACGAAACGTGCCTGCGTTCCGGATGACATCGCTCGGAAATCGTCGAGGCGTGAACTGTGTCCCGTGCCGGTGATACCCGGCGACCTCCCCGCCGTTCGCGCGCGTGCTCTCGCACTGCTGATTCGCCCGTCCACCCGCAGCCGACCAGGAGCTGATCACCATGTCCGCAGCACGTCTCCGTCTCGTCCCGGACGCCCTGCCCGAAGCCGACGACCCCCGGCTCGACGGCCTGCACCGCTCCGTCGTCGTCGTCGGCGGAGGACAGGCGGGCCTGTCGATGTCCTGGTGGCTCGCGGACCGCGGGATCGATCACGTCGTGCTGGAGGCGGACCGCGCCGGCCACGAGTGGCGGGACCGCCGCTGGGACAGCTTCTCCCTGGTCACGCCCAACTGGCAGTGCGCCCTGCCGGGCTTCCCGTACGACGGCGGGGACCCGGACGGCTTCATGGTGCGCGACGAGATCGTCGAGTACCTCGAGAAGTTCGTCGCGTCGTTCGAGCCGCCGCTGGCCGAGGGCGTGCGGGCGGAGAGGCTGCGGGCCCGGACCGGCGGCACGTTCGAGATCGTCACCGACCACGGCACGCTCACCGCGGACCAGGTCGTCGTGGCCACCGGGCCGTACCAGGTGCCGCGCACGCCGCGGATCGCCGAGCGGCTGCCGGACTCGATCACCCAGCTGCACTCGTCGGAGTACCGCAACCCGGACCAGCTGCCCGAGGGTGCCGTGCTGGTGGTCGGGACCGGGCAGTCCGGCTCGCAGATCGCCGAGGACCTGCACCTCGCCGGCCGCACCGTGCACCTCGCGACCGGGACCGCGCCGCGCGTCGCCCGCTTCTACCGGGGCCGTGACTGCGTCGCCTGGCTCTCGGACATGGGCACCTACACCAAGGGCATCGACCAGTTCAGCGATACGGAAGCCGTGCGGCACAAGACGAACCACTACGTCACCGGGCGGGACGGCGGCCGGGACATCGACCTGCGCGCGTTCGCCCTGGAGGGCATGGCGCTGCACGGCCGGCTCGCCGGGATCGCCGACGGCCGCGTCCGCTTCGGCGGTGAGCTCCGCGCGAACCTCGACGGCGCGGACGCGGTCTCCGAGGGCATCAAGGACTCGATCGACGCCTGGATCGCGGCCCGGGGCATCGACGCGCCGGCCGAGGAGCGGCGCGCGCCGGTCTGGATCCCGGGTCCCGAGTACGACGAGCCGAGCGAGCTCGACCTGGCCGCGGCGGGCATCACGTCGGTCGTCTGGTCCACCGGCTACGGCCGGGACAACCGCTGGATCGAGCTCCCGATCTTCGACGGCCGGGGTTACCCCACGCACGACCGCGGCGTCAGCAGCCAGCCCGGCCTGTACTTCCTGGGCCTGCCCTGGCAGCACACTTGGGGCTCGGGCCGGTTCTCCGGGGTCGCCGCGGACGCCGAGCACCTGGTGGGGGAGATCGCGAGGACCCGGCGCACCACCGCGGTGGCCGACGGCCTGCACTGGCTCGCCGGCACGCCGTCCAGCACGCACCCGCTCGACGACCGCGACGAGGACTGGGTCGCGCCGCGCACGGCCAGCTGACCCGTCCGCACCGGAAACCCTGCCGCTCTCACCGGGAGACACCATGAGCACCCTGCGCATCGCCACCGTCGCCGCTCCGTTCGACCGCGATCTCGAGGCGGACCTCGCCCGGATCGAGAGGCTGATCGGCGAGGCCCGCGCGGCCGGCGCCCGACTGCTCGCCCTGCCCGAGGCCGCGCTCGGCGGCTACGTCGCGGACCTCGGCGGATCGGCCGCGAAGCCGCCCGCCTTCCGGGTCGACGGGCCGGAGATCGCCCGCCTCGCCCGGCTGGCGGGGGATCTCGTCGTCACCGCCGGGTACTGCGAGGATGCCGTCGGCGGGCCCTACAACGCCGCGGTCTGCGTCACCGGGGACGGGGTCCTCGGCACCTACCGCAAGGTCCACCAGCCGCTGCGGGAGGACGCGACCTACCGGGCCGGGGACGGCTTCGCGACCTTCGACACGCCGGTCGGCCGGATCGGCATGCAGATCTGCTACGACAAGGCGTTCCCGGAGGCGGCCCGCACCCTGGCCCTCGACGGCGCCCGGATCATCGTGTCGATGTCCGCCTGGCCGGTCAGCGCCACGGACCCGCACCCGGACCCCGCGCAGGACCGCTGGACCCGGCGTTTCGACCTGTTCGACCGCGCCCGTGCGCTGGAGAACCAGGTCGTCTGGGTGGCGTCGAACCAGTTCGGCACCTTCGGGTCACTGCGGTTCGCGGCCAACGCCAAGATCGTGGACCCGGGTGGGGAGATCCTCGCCGCCACCGGCCAGCACGAGGCCATGGCGGTCGCGGACGTCGACCCGGAGGAGGGCATCGAGGCGCACCGGGCCGGGATGGGCAACCTGCGGGACCGCCGCCCGGAGCTCTACGGGGCGCTCACCCGCCCGACGCCCGGCGCCCTCCGCCGGGTGCTGCAGCCCGTCCACTGAGCCCGGCGATCCCGCCGGCGCCCGGGGCACCGCGTCTAGAAGGCGAAGAACGGCCATTCCGGTGGGAGCCCGAGCATCAGCTGACCGACGGACTCGTACCGGCTCGCCGAGGCGAAGGCGTGCTGGGTGACGGTGTGGACGTTGCGGAAGTGGGCGGAGAACGGGCCGGAGTTGCGGATCGCCGAGGACCCGGCCAGGTCGTGGACGAGCCGCACCGCCGTGGCGGCGGCCTGCACGGCGTGGCAGGCGGCGAGCTGGATGTCGCGGCGCTGGTCGGTGGTGAGAGGCTCCCCGGCCTCGCAGGTCGCGTAGGCCGCGGCGAGGGTCTCCCGCACGTAGGCCCGCGCCGCGGCGCGGTGTCCCTCGGCCTGCGCGATCTGCGACTGGGCGACGGGGCGTTCGCGGAGCGGGACGCCCGTGTAGGCCGGCGTCTTCACCTTCGCCAGCGCGACGAGATCGCCGATGGCCGCGCCCGCGATGCCCAGGGCGATCATCGCCAGCCCGGGTACGAACTCCCAGATGACCAGCCGGTAGAGCGGTGCCCGGAACGCCGATCCCGGCGGGTCGCCGGTGAACGGCGCGAGGGACGCGGTCCGGTGCTCGGGGACGAAGAGGTCGGTGACCGCGACGTCGTGGCTACCGGTCCCGCGCATGCCCAGCGTGTCCCAGTTGTCGATGATCTCCCCGTCGGCGCGCGGGAGGAACACGAGCAGCGAGACCGGGTCGCCGCCCGCGGTGAGCCTCGGTGCGCCGTCCTCGATCACCATCGCGGTGAGGATCAACCACGTCGCGGCATGGCAGCCGCTGACGAAGGGGACGCGCCCGCTCACGCGGTACCCGCCCTCCGTCGGAACGGCGGACACAGGGGGGAACAGGGCCCCGGCCAGGATCGGCTCGTCCGCGTACACCTCACGGGCGCCGTCGTCGGACAGCCACATCCCGAAGATGGACGGCGCGACCGACATGAAGAGGTTCCATCCCGCGGCGGCGTCGATCCGGGAGATCGTCTCCACCAGGTCGACCGCGCTCACCGGGTCGATCTCGAGTCCGCCGAGGCTTCTCGGGGTCCACATCCGGTAGAGCCCGACCTCGCGCATCGCCGTCACCGAGGCCTCCGGGAGCCGGCGGATCTCCTCGGCCTCCACCCTGTTCCGCCGCAGGACGGGTTCGATCTTCTCGACGCCCCGCTGGAGTGTCTCGACGTCCGTCTCGGTGTCCATGAGCGTCAGCTCCCCGGGATCTCGGTGCGGCTGCGATGTCGGCTCCCGGCCGGGTCGATCGTCGAACGTGCTGCGGCGGAGAGGAGCCGTCTGCAGGGTTGGGACCGGCCAGGGTCCTGCGCGGGCCCTCGCTCGTCAACGCGCCTGCGTAGATGTGCGTACGGGCGCCCCGCCGGTAGCGGGTCGAGCTAGGCCCGCCGCATCGTGACGTGCGGGATCCCGTCCTCGACGAACTCGTCCCCGGCGGGTGTGTAACCGAACCGGGCGTAGAACGCCTGCGCGTAGGTCTGGGCGTCGAGCACGGACGGGGCGGCCCCGATCTCCTCCAGCGCCGCCGCCATGAGCCGGGCCGCATGGCCCGCGCCGCGGGCCGCCTTCGCCGTGCAGACCCTGCCGATCCGCCGCCCGCCCGGATCGGTCAGGACCCCGAGGCAGGACAGGACCGTCCCGTCCGGACCGGGGACCCACGCGTGCCAGGTGCCGGGCTCGAGGTCCCGCCCGTCGACCTCCTGGTAGGCGCACTCCTGCTCGACGACGAACACCGCGACCCGCAGCGCCAGCAGCGCCTGCAGTTCCGTGGCCCCGACCGACCCGCCCCGGGCACTCCGGATCTCGCTCACCACGTCGGGTCCCGTCCGCTCGGCCATCTCGTCGACCGTAACCGACGGCCTCGTGGCGGACCGGCTGCGGACACGCGTCGGGCCCGCCACCGCGAAGGTGACGGGCCCGACGTGGAAGACGGCCGGTGAGGCCGAACGGCCAGCGGTGGAGAAGGGTCAGTGCCGGACGGACCTGCGCCCGTAGAGGTTGGCGACGAGCACGACGCCGATGGCGGCGACGATCACCTGGACGAGCAGTTCGAGCCAGTCGATACCGCTGGTGGCGGTGGGAATGCCGATCGCACGGGCGATGAACGTGCCGATGAAGGCCGCGATGATGCCGACGACGATGGTGAGCCAGATCGGGATGGGCTGCTTGCCGGGAACGACGAGTCGGCCCAGTGCTCCGATGATCGCGCCGATGACGATGGCAGTGATGATGCCGGTGACGGTCACGGTTCCTCCAGTGTGGCGACGGTCCGAGGTCTCGGCCCGCTGTACGACTGACTTCCCCGACGGGGTGACCCGGAAGCGTGATCGACGGATCTCGCGCCCGTTCGTCACCAAGTTTGCCCGTTCGGCGGAGACGGTTGGACCTGTCGCCCCGGCCCGGCGCCACCGGAAGGCGGGAGCCCGGCCGCCCGCCCCCACCGCAGGCCGTCATCGGGACGGCGGTTTCCAACCGATCGGTCGGGAGGTCCCAACCGATCGGTTGACCAGTGGCCCCTCGCGAAGCTAGCGTCCCTACCGTGGTGGTCGCCCCGAAGGCCCGGGCCTACGAGCTCGGTACGTCTCGTTACGAGCGCATCGTCGACGCGGCGGCGGAGCTCTTCCGGGCCAAGGGTTACGAGGGCACGTCGATCACCGAGATCGCGGAGGCCGCCGGACTGACGAAGGGCAGCCTCTACCACTACATCCACACCAAGGAGGACCTCCTCTACGCGATCGTCGAGGAGGCCCACCACAGCACCGCGGCGCTGGGGGAACAGCTGGTGGTGTCCCGGGCGGACGCGGTCGACAAGCTCCGGATGGCCGTCGAGCGGCACCTGCGGGGCACCGAGAAGAACCTGACCAAGATCCGTGTGTTCTACCGGGAGTTCTCCGGCCTCCCGCACGAGCGGTTCGCCGAGATCATCGCCCGCCGGGACACCTACGAGCGGGCGATCCGGGACCTGGTCCGCCAGGGCCAGGACGAGGGGACGTTCGCGGCCCACCTCGACACCCGCCTCACCGCCGCGTCGATCCTCGCCACGCTCAACTCCGTCCAGGCCTGGTTCCGGCCGGACGGGGAGCTGAGCATGACCGAGGTCATCGACGGCTTCACCGATCTCCTCCTGCGCAGCGTGGGTGTGGAGACCCGGCCCGAACGGCTCGAATCCCGCGCCCGATAAGCGCATCCTTCTCCTGAATCGAGAGTCTCGACGATGATGACCGGTGACGAGTACCTGGCCTCCCTGGACGACGGGCGGCAGGTCTGGTTCGAGGGTGAGCTGATCGAGAAGATCGCCGAGCACCCCGTCCTCGGCCAGAGCGCCCAACTGATCGCCAAGGGCTACGACGAGGTCTACGACCCGAACGGCGACGCGAGCCCGTTCTCGGACGTGCCGACGGACTCCGCAGGCCTGCGCGAGCACATCGACTTCGTCTCGAACATGGGCATGCTGGCCCACGTCACCTACACCTCGATCATGACGCTGCTGACCGCCGCGGGCCGGATCATGGAGTCCTGCCCGGAGGAGGTCGAGCGGATCAACGCGTTCGTCGAGCGCGCCCGGGACGAGGACCTGCGGATCACGCAGTGCATCACGGACGCGAAGGGCCACCGCAAGCTCCGCCCCGGCCTGCAGGAGGACCCGGACTCCTACGTCCGCGTCGTCGAGCGGCGGGAGGACGGCGTGGTGCTGCGCGGCGCCAAGCTGCACATCACCGCGGCCTCGCTCGGCCACGAGCTGATGGTCATCCCCACCAAGGCCATGCGGCCCGGTGAGGAGGACTACGCGATCGCCTGCATGATCCCGGTCAACGCGCCCGGCGTGCGGATCGTCGACGTGACCTACGCGCCGCGCAACGCGGACACCGCCACGTTCCCGGTCTCCGGCGGCACCGCGTACCCCGAGTCGTTCGTCATCCTGGAGGACGTCTTCGTCCCCACCGAGCGGATCTTCCTCGACGGCCAGGTGCAGCACGCCACGGTGTTCGCGCACTCCCTCGGCCTCTGGGAGCGCCTGGGCGGGCTGTCGTCGATGGCCGAGGGCGCGGACCTGCTCGTCGGGCTGGCGCAGCTGATCGCGCAGGCCAACGGCACCGAGGCCGTCTCGCACGTCCGGGACAAGATCGACGACATGATCATCCACGCGACCCTCGTCCGGGCCGCGCTGGAGGCGGCGATCACCCACTGCCACGTCGGGGACAACGGCGCGGCGTTCCCGGACGAGCTCTACACCAACGCCGGCAAGTACCACGCGGCGTCGAACTACGACATGCTCGTGCAGCACCTGCACGACATCGCCGGCGGCTCGATCGTCACCGCGCCGTCCATCGCGGACCTGGAGAACCCGGTCGTCGGTCCCGCGGTCCGCAAGTACATGCAGGCCAACCCCGAGTACGACGGCGAGATGCGGCTGCGGCTCTTCCACGTCATCCGGGACCTCACCGCGGACACCTACGGCGGCTGGCGGCTCGTGACCAACATCCAGGCCGGTGGCGGGCTGTACGCTCAGAAGATCGTCACCCGCAAGCACTACCCGCTGACGGACGCCGTCGCGAAGGCCCGCGCCCTCGTCGGTCCTTCCGCCGTCTGACGAGAGATCCGGAGAAGGTACGTCGATGATCAAGCCCGGAACGCGGCTCTGGAGCACGACCTGTTCCACGGCCGTCGTGGTCGTCCGTCCTCCGAAGGGTGACGTGGCGCTGACCTGCGGGGACGCCCCGATGGCCGAGTCGGAGCAGCCCGCGCAGGGCGGCACGCCGAAGACCGAGGAGGACGGCGGCACCCTGCTGGGCAAGCGGTACTCGGACGCGGACTCGGGTGTCGAGGTCATGTGCACCCGGGCCGGGGACAACGCGATCGCGGCGGACGGGCGGGTGCTGCTGATGGCCGGCGCCCGTGCCCTGCCGGCATCGGACTGATCATGGATCCGTCCGTACTGCTGGAGATGGTGGCCGACGCGGCGGGGGACCGCCGCGCGGTCGGCGCCCTGACCTACGGCGATCTGCACGCCCGCGCCAGGGCCGTCGCGGGCGGCCTGTCCGGGCTCGGGGTGGGCAACGTCGGGTTCGTCGACGAGTACTCCGAGACGGTGCCGGTGCTGTTCTACGCCTCGGCGATGGCCGGACTGCCGTTCGTGCCGCTGAACTACCGCCTGTCCGACGACGCGCTCCGGGCCGCCCTGGCCCGGATCGCGCCGGCGGTGGTGGTCGCCGGCCCCGAGCAGCGGGACCGCTGCGCGGGCATCGACGGCATCACGGTGCTGGGCGCGGACGAGCTGCCGACCGGGCCGCTCGACTCGGTCGGGCCGGGGGACGTCAGCGTCCTGCTGTTCACCTCCGGCACGAGCGGGGAGCCCAAGGCCGCGGTGCTGCGGCCGGACCACCTGACGTCCTACGTGCTGTCCACGGTGGACTTCCTGGGTGCGGGGGAGGACGAGGCGCAGCTGGTCAGCGTCCCGCCCTACCACATCGCGGGCATCTCGACGGTGCTCACCTCGCTGTTCGCGGGGCGGCGGATCGTGGTGCTGCCCGCGTTCTCGCCCGCCGCGTGGGTGGATCTGGTGACCGCCGAGTCGGTGACCCACGCGATGGTCGTGCCGACGATGCTCGGCCGGATCCTGGACGTGCTGGCCGAGCGCGGGGAGTCCCTGCCCGCGCTGCGCCACCTGTCCTACGGCGGGGGCCGGATGCCCGCCCCCGTGGTGGAGCGTGCGCTCGCGCTGCTGCCCCACGTGGACCTGGTCAACGCCTACGGGCTGACCGAGACCAGCTCGACGATCGCCGTCCTCGGCCCGCAGGACCACCGGGACGCGATCTCGTCCGAGGATCCTGCGGTGCGCGCCCGGCTGGGCTCGGTGGGTCGTCCGCTGCCGACCGTCGAGCTCGAGATCCGGGACGCGGACGGGGCCGTCGTGCCCGTCGGCGAACCCGGGGAGATCTTCGTGCGTGGGGAGCAGGTGTCGGGGGAGTACCTGTCCCACACCGCGACCGACGACGACGGCTGGTTCCCGACCCGGGACCGTGGCTATCTCGACGCCGAGGGCTACCTCTTCCTCGACGGCCGCTCGGACGACGTGATCGTCCGCGGCGGGGAGAACCTGTCCCCGGGCGAGATCGAGGACGCCCTGCTGACCCACCCTCTCGTCGACGACGTGATGGTGCTCGGTGTCCCGGACGTGGAGTGGGGCGAGGTGCCGGTCGCCGCGATCGTGCCGACCGGGCCGGTCGCGGACGAGGCGGCGCTGGAGCAGGAGCTGCGCGAGTACGTCCGGGAGCGGCTGCGCTCGGCGAAGACCCCCGCCCGGATCTTCGTGCGGGACGAGCTCCCGCACACCGAGACGGGCAAGGCCCTGCGCCGGGTCCTGCGCACCGAACTTGCCGCGGAGACGCCTGCCTGACGCCACGCGCGCTGTTCAGCCCCACGCACACGGTCTGGTGCGACGCTCCCGGTTGACGGGTCGCGTCGCACCGGACCGCGCGCGTCGGTGGGGCGGGCGGCGCGCGGTCCGGACGCTCGTCAGACGGTGACGCCGTCCTGCTCCAGGCCGTCCAGCTCCTGCTCCGTCAGGCCCAGGATCTCGCCCAGGACCTCCCGGGTGTGCTGGCCCAGGGCCGGTGCCGCCGAGTGCGGGGTCATGTCCGACCGGGACGTCGTCCAGGCCACGGACGGCAGCCGGCGCGGGCCGATCTCCACGTGGTCCAGCTCGGAGAAGAACCCGCGCGCGTTCAGCGCCTCGGAGCGGTAGACCTCGTCGACCCGGGCGACCGCCTCCGCCGGCACGCCCTTGGCGCGCAAGGACTCCGCGGCCTCGGCCGGCGACCGCTCCCGCGTCCACCACCCGATGATCTCCTCCAGTGCGTTCTCGTGGACCCGGCGGGCGGCGAGCGTGGCGAAGCGCGGGTCCGCGGGCAGCTCCGGGCGGCCGAGCACGTCCGCCAGCGCCGCGAACTGGGCCTCGTCCTCGACGGCGATCGCCACCCACTCGTCCTCGCCGAGGCAGGGGAACGTGCCGTGCGGGCTGCGCAGCTCGTCCCGGTTGCCGATCACGGGCACGTCGCCGCCGGTCGCCGCGCCGAACAGGACCGGCCAGGGGAACGCGGCGAGGCAGGCCTCGAACATGGCCGTCTCGACGCGGATGCTCTGCCCGGTCGCCTTCGCCTGGTAGAGCGCCGCGACCGCCGCGACCGCCGTCGTCACCCCGGCCATCGGGTCCGGCAGGGACATGACCAGGTCCGTCGGGCCGCCGCCGATCGCGCCGTTCGAGGACGCGATGCCGGTCAGGGCGTCGATCAGGGAGCCGTAGGCGGTGCGGTCCGAGTAGGGGCCGCTCTCCCCGAAGCCGGTCATGGACACCGCGACGATCCTCGGGTTGATCTCGCGCAGAGTCTCGATCGGCAGGCCCATCCGGGCGAGGGCGCCGTTGCTCATGTTGTCGATCACGACGTCCGCGGTGGCCAGGAGCTCCTTGAGCAGCTCCATGGCCCGCGGCTTCTTCAGGTTGAGCGCGAGGCTGCGCTTGCCCTGGTTGTTCTGGTTGAAGTACCCGGAGCGGTTGACGCCGACGATCTCGTCCGCGTACGGGCCCAGGCCGCGGGTCGTCTCCAGCCGCGTCGCGGACTCGACGTGGATGACGTCCGCGCCGAGATGGGCGAGCTGCATCGCCGAGAACGGGCCGGCCCACACGACGGTCAGGTCGATCACCCGGATCCCGGCGAGCGGGCGGGGATCGTCCGCGGACCCGTCCCCGGTGACCGGCGCAGGGCCGTCCGCCCACAGCTCCGACGCCGGCGTCGAGCCCAGCCGGGGGGAGGCGCCACGGGGGGAGGGCAGCGCGCCGTCGAAGCGCCAGGGGCGGCCGGGGACCGGCAGATCGGCGGTGCGGGCGCCGTCGGTGAGCCGGACGGGGTGCAGCGAGTCCCGCGCGGCGAGGTGGTCCCAGCCGAGGATGTCCGCCGCGTAGTGGATCGGGGCCGCCGCGAGCCGGTTGGCGTGGCACAGTTCCAGGAACTCCTGCAGCGTGAAGCGCGCGAGCTCCTCGGCCATGAAGATGTCCAGGACGTCCCCGTTCTCGTCCCGGCCCGCCGTCTTCTCGAAGATCTCCATGTGGCCCCACTCGGGGTCCCCGAGGGCGTGCATGAGCCGGACGAACTCCTCGTCCCGGGTGATCTGGACGAGGACCTTGCCGTCGCTGCACTCGTAGAAGCTCCAGGGCCCGACGCTGCGGTTGCCCTGGCGTACCGGCAGCGTGCCGGTGTAGGCGTAGCGGGACATCGCGGTGGCGAGCACGCCGGCGACGGCGGCCTGCAGGGACACGTCGATCCGCTGGCCGAGCCCGCTGCGCCGGCGCTCGAACAGCGCGCCCAGGATCGCGAGGACGGCGTCACAGGCGGCGTGCACGGACGAGAGTTCACCCCGGTAGCGCAACGGCAGGGGATCGGGCTCGGTGAGGCTCGTCGAGTTGATCGACAGCAGCCCGGCCGCGGCGAGGGCGATCAGGTCGTTGGTCGGGTGCGGGCCGGTGCGGCCGATGCGGCCGAACGTCGACAGGTCCGTCACGACGAGCGCCGGGCGGGCCTCGGTCAGGGCGTCCACCTGCTCGTCCGTCACCCAGTCCGTACCGTCCCGGGTGGAGCGCAGCAGCACGTCCGCCTGGCCGGCGAGCCGCAGCACCTCGGGATCCTCGGCGACGGGCACCTGCGCCAGGACGGAGCGCTTGCCCGCGTGGAAGTAGGCGTACGAGGCGCTCAGGTCCGAGTCCGGGATGCCCTGGACGAAGGGGCCGAGGGTCCGGAACGGGTCCCCGTCCGCGGTCTCGATCTTGACCACCTCGGCGCCGAGATCGCTCAGCAGTCGGCCCGTGTACGCGACGGCGAGGGTGTCCCCGCTCTCCAGGACCCGGAGTCCGGTGAGGGGGAGATCGCCCATCGATGTTGACGTCACTGTCATGTCCCTTCGACGGGACGGACGCTACAACATCAGCGGCTCCGTGACGATGGTCCGGGCGGCCGGTTCCTGACGCTCGAGTGGCTCAAGCGCCACGCAACGCCGCTCGAGCCACTCGAGCGCCGGGTGGTGGGGTGGCCCCGTCGACGCTTGAGCGGCTCAAGCGCCACGCAACGCCGCTCGAGCCACTCGGGCGCCGGGCGGAGGGCGGCCGCTCAGCGCCAGCGGTCCTCGTAGCGGCGGCGGCGCTCCGCGTTCTGTTCCGCGTGCGACTCCTCGCGGACGTTCGCGGCGTAGCCCTGGGGGTAGCCGGCCTTCATCGCCCGTTGCTCCGAGGACTCGTACATGTAGGTCAGCGAGTAGAAGTAGCCGATCGCGGCCCCGCCGGTGACCGCCATCACGCGTACCCAGGACTCGCCGGGGATGAAGGCGTAGAGCAGGACCACGGCGGGGATGAGCTGGACGGTGGCTCGGGCGATGTGGCGGAGCTGCCAGGTGCGGGTGGTGACGTCGTGCAGCACCCACTCGCGGTTCCGCGCCGGAAGTCTCGCGCCGAAGGCGTAGAGGAGCCAGTGGAACGGGTCCGGTCGGCGGACGAGAGCCATGGTTATCACCCCAACAGTTGGTGTCCCAAATGATACGCTGCGACCGTGACGGTGAGCGAGCGGAGTGACCAGGCAGACCTCCTGAGGCTGGACCGGCAGGTCTGCTTCGCGCTGTCCGTCGCCGCGCGCAACGTCGTCGCGCTCTACCGCCCGCTGCTCGAGCCGATGGGGCTCACGCATCCGCAGTACCTGGTGATGCTGGCCCTGTGGGAACGCGAACCCCGGTCCGTCACCGAGCTCAGCTCCGCCCTCGCGCTCGATCCCGGCACGCTGTCCCCGCTGCTCAAGCGGCTCGAGTCCGCCGGGCTGCTCCTCCGTCGCCGGGTGCCCGGGAACGAGCGGACGCTCGCGATCACGCTGACGGACGAGGGTCGGGCCCTGCGGAAGGCCGCGGAGCGGATCCCGCCCGCGGTGGTCGAGCGGCTCGGCATGCCGCTGGCGGAGCTCGAACGGCTGCACGCCTCCCTCACCGCCGTGATCGCCGCGACGAGCCACTGAGCCGAACCGCCGGGTCGATGATCCATTGGGCGGACGAACCATCGGGAATGCCCGACCGGCCTCGGTGGTTGTGGGCTCAACAACGCGTGAGAGGGTGGATCCGTGACCGAGAGCCTGCTCGTCCCCGAGATCGACGTCCGACGTGCGGGGGACCGCCTCGCGTCCAGGACCTCCTGGCTGGACTCGCACCACTCGTTCTCCTTCGGCGCCTCCTACGACCCGGCGAACACCCACCACGGCGTGCTGCTGGTGAACAACGACGACGTCGTGGCGCCGGGCCGGGGCTTCGACACCCATCCCCACCAGGACATGGAGATCGTCACCTGGGTGCTGCGCGGGTCGCTCGTGCACCAGGACTCCACCGGCCACTCGGGCGTGATCTACCCCGGCCTGGCGCAGCGGATGAGCGCCGGCACCGGGATCCTGCACTCGGAGAAGAACGACTCCTGGCGGCTGCAGGGCGGGGCGGACCACAGCGATCCCGTGCACTTCGTGCAGATGTGGGTCCTGCCGGACACCGACGGCGTCACGCCGGGCTACGAGCAGGCCGAGATCGACGACGAACTGCTCTCCGGCGCGCTGGTCCCCGTCGCGTCCGGGATGGACGCGCACCGCGGCGCGAGCGCGATCCGGATCGCGAACCGCCACGCCGCCCTGCACGCGTCCCGGCTCGCCCCGGGGCAGGGCGTCGAGCTGCCGGAGGCGCCCTACCTGCACCTCTTCGTCGCCGGGGGAGCGGTCACGCTCGAGGGTGCGGGCGCGCTGGCGGCCGGGGACGCCGTGCGGTTCACCGCCACGGGCGGCCATCGGGTGACGGCAACGGAGCCCGCGGAGATCCTGGTCTGGGAGATGCACGCCGGCCTCGGCGGCTGACGAGCGCGGCCGGACACGGCGGAAGCCCGCCTCCCCGAGGGGAGACGGGCTTCCGTCGTGAAGGTGTCGCTCAGACGACGCGGACGCCCTGGGCCTGCGGGCCCTTCTGGCCCTGGCCGATCTCGAACTCCACGCGCTGACCCTCGTCGAGGCTGCGGAAGCCGCTGCCGTCGATCTCGGAGTAGTGGACGAAGACGTCGGCGCCGCCGCCGTCCTGGGCGATGAAGCCGAAGCCCTTCTCGCCGTTGAACCACTTCACAGTTCCCTGTGCCATGCCGTGCTCCTTCTCAGGTGGTGGAATCCCCCACCCTGTGCGGGGGATCCGGCCGGCCTCGAAGGCGAAACGTGAGACTCGTGGCGACGTCTCACGGCTTACCGCCAACTTGTTCCTGCGGCGTGCGTGACACGAACACCGAAACTGAACGACCACGCCCATCCAACCACGTTTCGTCGTCCCCGCCCATGCCTCCCGGCACTTCGTGTCGCGCTTTCGGCGTGGCGACGGCGGAACCGCAGGTCAGGGTCGTGGTCGTGGTCGAGATTCGAGGAAATTCCCGCGCCGCGGCGGTGAGCCGTGGAGGGCGGCCCTGTCCGACGTGTCCGGCGGTTCCGGTTGGTCCCGGTGCTCCCACCGGTACGAGCCGGATCCGCCGCGGCGCTCCCGCTCCCGAGGGTGCTCGGCAGTGGTGCCCGGGGCACCCGTCGACGCCGGGCGGCGGGCCGCGATCACGGCCGCCGGATCACTCCGGGGAGACCTCGGCCATCTCCGACCACGCCTCGCCGTCGAGGTCCTGGTAGTTGATCCTCGGCTTCTCGGTGATCATGGCCGGCATCCACGCGAAGAAGTTCGTGGCGTGCTCGGTGGCGACGTGCGCGGCACCCGCGTCGCCGTCCTTGAACGTCTCGATGATCGCGAACTCGTTCGGGTCCTCACCGTTGACGAAGTAGTCGAACGAGACGTTCCCGGGCTCCTGCCGCACCCCCGCGGTGTACTGCTTGATGCCGACGAGCCACTCGTCGCGCTTCTCGGGGCGGATCTTGGCCTTGAGGACGATGAGGATCACTGAAGCCTCCACGGGTCGTTCCGGCGGCCCGGATCGTCCCGGACCCGCCGGGCATCTTTCCACGCTGCGGAACCCCTGGTGGGCGCTCCGGTGTCTCAAATGTGGACGCTCGTGGCGGCGGTGTACCGGACGTCCGCCCGCTGGAGCAGCAGCGTCGCGGCCGCCCCGGCCAGGCACAGCGCGATCCCGATCCCGGCGGCGACGTTCCATCCGGCGACCAGCCCGGCGGCCGGGTCCGCGCCCGCGGCGGGCAGTGCCACGACCGTCACCACGGTGACCCCGAACGCCGCGCCGACGTAGCGGCTCGCGTTGTTGATCCCGCTGCCGGTCCCGGCGCTGGTGGACGGCACGCTGGCGACCGCCTCGCGGCCGAGCGTGGCGTTCATCAGCCCGGTCCCGACCCCGGAGACGACGAGCCCGAGCAGGATCTGCCAGACCGGGCTCGCGGTGGTCAGCAGCGTCAGCGGGACCAGTCCGAGCGCGATGAGGCCGAGCCCGGAGGCCATCCGCGCGCCGCCGGAGAGGCCGGCGGGAAGGCGCCTGGCCAGCAGCGACGCGGCGGCGCTGACCCCGGACCAGCCGAGCAGCACCACGGCCGTGTGGACGGCGGTCTCGGCCATCCCGCGCTGCAGGACCGTCGAGAGGAAGGACATCAGCGCGATGATCCCCGCGCCGGTGACGAACGCCGCGAGGGTGGCGGAGACCAGGGCGGGACGCCGGAACAGCGCCAGGTCCAGCAGCGGCCCGCTCGCCCGCCGCTGGTGGACGACGAACGCGACGAGGAGGATCACCGCCCCGGCGATCAGGACGATCTCGCGCGGGCTGGTCCAGCCCTGCCGCCCTTCGGTCAGCGCCGCGAGCAGGCATCCCAGGCCGAGGCCGAGCAGGGCGGCCCCGACGACGTCGATCGGCGTCGTCCGGCCGGAGCGGGACTCCTCCAGCGACGAGCGGGCCGCCAGGGCGAGGGCCGCCGACAGCACCGTCAGGACGAGGTAGGAGTAGCGCCAGCCGACGGTCGCGTCCGCGACCGAGCCGAGCAGCGGTCCGACGGCCGGGCCCGCGCCCATGCAGGCGCCCCAGATCCCGGTCGCGCGCAGGCGCTGCGGGCCGGGCGGGAACGTGTGGCTGATGACGCCGAGGCCGCACGCGATCACCGCCGCCGTGCCGAGACCCTCGACCACGCGGCCGAGGATGAACACCAGCGGCGTCGGGGCGACCCCGCAGGCCGCCGATCCGAGGCCGAGGAGCGCCGCGCCGAGGACGAAGACCTTCCGCCGCCCGAGGTCGTCGCCGATCGCGCCCGAGGTGAGCAGTGCGACGGCGAGCCCGAGGCTCATCGAGCTGAGGATCCACGAGGTGGCGACCGTGCCGGCCCCGAGATGCGCCGCCACCGACGGGACGATCGACAGCGGCGCCGTGAACGCCGTCATCCCGAGCAGGGTGCCGCCGGCGGTGACGGCCAGGGTCCGGCCAGGTGATCTGGTCATCCGCGGACGCTAACACACCTTGGTTCGTTCACCGAACCATTGTGGCAGGATGTGCACATGGCCCTTCCCCGCGAGTACACGCAGCAGTCCTGTTCGGTGGCGCGGGCGCTGGAGGTCGTGGGCGAGCGGTGGTCGTTGCTGATCGTGCGGGACGCGTTCTTCGGCGTCCGGCGGTTCAGTGACTTCTCGGCGCACCTGCGCATCCCGCGGGCGGTGCTCGCCGAGCGGCTGGACTTCCTGGTGGGCGAGGGGGTGCTGGAGCGCGGGACCGGTACCCGGCCCGTCTACGCGCTCACCGCGAAGGGCCTCGGGCTCTGGCCGGTGGTCCGGACGCTCGCCGAGTGGGGGGACACGCACTACGGCCCGCGCGGCCCGCGCCGGCTCTTCACACACGCCGGGTGCGGCGGTGCGGTGGACCCGGTGGGTTCCTGCTCGGCGTGCGGGCAGGGCGTGCCGGTGGGGGACACGGTGATGTCCCCGGGCCCGGGGTTCGAGGCGCCCGGCGAGGGGGCGAACGCGGTGAGCGTCGCGCTGGCCTCACCGCACCGGCTGCTGCAGCCCCTGCGCTGACCGTTCCGGCAGCCACCCCACGGCAGGCCGCACCGCGCCGTTCCTGTCGGTCCGGGCCGGGACGATGGGCTCGTGGACGACGGGCGCGCGCACGAGCTGGTACGCCAGCTCGCGCTGCTCGCCGGCCGCGAGATCGACGACGTCGAGATCGCGGTCGTCGTCGCGCGGTCCCGGGGGATGGGTCCCGAGACGGCCAACCGGGTCTGGCTCGAGCACAAGCGGGCACCGCACACCGTCGCGCTGCGGGACTACCTGGCCATGACGCTGAAGTTCGTGGACCGTCCCGGCCCCGATACGGTCTCCCGGTGACGGGCACGCCGAGACCGGACGTCCGGGTCCACGAGATCGGGAAGATCATCGCGGGGCGGTACGAGGGGATGTTCGTCGTGGTCTCGCCGGAGGCGGCCGTGGGCGGGTTCCGCATCCGGATCTCGGTGGCGGACGAGTACCCCTGCGATGCCTGGGACGCCTGGGCGCCGGACGCGGAGGCGCTGGAGCGCCGGTTCAGCGACGAGATCTTCGTCGAGTGGACGGGCCGGCAGGCGGACGTGGCCTGAGCGGCAGGCCGATGCCGGGCCGCTCCCGTACCGCCTCGCCGCCGTCACCTCGTCGTCACGAGATCCGTCCGGGAACTCGGTATGGTTCCGACGGGTTTTCCGCGCCCACATTCCGACGTCCGCAGGAGGATCGAGAGTGGCCGAGAACCGTCGTCCCCAGACCATCTCCTATCCGGACCCGAGCGGACGGCCCCACATGCGTGAACAGGAAAAGCTCGCCCCGCACGTCATCGTGCTCTTCGGCGCCACCGGGGACCTGGCGAAGCGCAAGCTCATCCCGGGCATGGCGTATCTGATGCAGTCCTCGCTCGCGCCGGACATCCGGGTGGTCGGCACCGCGATGGAGGACATCACCACCGAGGACTTCCGCACCCTGGCCCGCGCGGCGATCGCCAGCTTCGGCACCCACGCGATGGACGACGAGACGTGGGCGAAGTTCTCGGACCGGCTCACCTACGTCCCGCAGGGCGCCGGGCCGGAGGCCCTGACCAGCGCGGTCAAGGAGGCCGAGGCCCTGCTCGGGGACGACGCGCTGCGGCTGCACTACCTCTCGGTGCCGCCGAAGGCCGCCCAGGCCGTCATCACGATGCTGCGGGACGCGGACCTCGTGACCCGCGCCCGGGTGGTGATGGAGAAGCCGTTCGGCAACGACCTGGCCAGCGCCATCACCCTCAACGCGTTCGTGCACGAGGTGTTCGACGAGTCGCAGATCTTCCGGATCGACCACTTCCTGGGCAAGGAGGCGGCGCAGAACATCCTCGCGTTCCGCTTCGCCAACGGGCTGTTCGAGCCGATCTGGAACCGCAACTTCATCGACCACGTGCAGATCGACATCCCGGAGACGCTCGGGCTGGACCAGCGCGCGAACTTCTACGAGGCCACCGGCGCGTACAAGGACATGGTCGTGACCCACCTGCTGCAGGTGCTGGCGTTCGTCGCGATGGAGCCGCCGACCGCGCTGGAGCCGCGCGCGATCAGCGAGGAGAAGAACAAGGTCTTCCGCTCGATGCTGCCGATCCACCCGAGCGACGTCGTGCGCGGCCAGTACGGCGGCTACCGCGAGGAGGAGGGGGTCAGCCGGGACTCCGAGACCGAGACGTTCATCGCCCTCAAGGTCGGCATCGACAACTGGCGGTGGGCCGGCACGCCCTTCTACCTGCGCACGGGCAAGAAGATGGCCGAGGGCATGCGCATCATCTCGATCGCCTTCAAGGAGGCGCCGCGGACGATGTTCCCCGCCGGCTCGGGGGTCGGGTCCCAGGGCCCGGACCACCTGACGTTCGACCTCGCCGAGTCCTCCCGGGTGTCGCTCTCCTTCTACGGCAAGCGCCCCGGGCCGGGGATGCGGCTGGAGAAGCTCTCCATGCAGTTCTCCACCCAGGAGACGGAGCGGGCCGGGGACGTCCTGGAGGCCTACGAGCGACTGATCCTGGACGCGATGCGCGGTGACCACACCCTGTTCACCACGGCGGACGGCATCGAGTCCCTCTGGGACCGCTCGGCGCTGCTGCTCGAGGACCCGCCGCCGGTGAAGATGTACCCGCAGGGCACGTGGGGGCCGAACGCGATCCACCAGCTGATCGCGCCCAACGCCTGGCGGCTGCCGTTCGAGCGGGTGTGGCGGGAGAAGAAGAGCTAGTCAGAGGCCCTTGAGGTACTCGATCGCCTCGGTGAGGTCCACGACGTCGCCGTACTTCGCCTGGATGTCGAAGAGGCTCGCCTCGTGCGGGCCTCCCGCGCGGTCCCCCACGCACTCCCGCGGGACGAGCACCGGGAACCCGGACTGCAGCGCGTCCACGACCGTCGCCCGGACACAGCCGCTGGTCGTCGCGCCGCAGACCAGGACGGTGTCCACCCGCAGCCCGGCCAGCAGCGCGGCCAGGCCGGTGCCGAAGAAGGCGGACGCGCCCTTCTTGGTGACGACGTGGTCCGCGTCCGTGCGGGGGAGCCGGGCGTCGATCTCGATGGCCGGCGAGCCCGCGGGCAGCGCGGCCAGCCCCGGGGCCTTCTGCAGCCAGACGACCGACCCGAGGTCCGCCGGGGTGTAGGCGACCGTCGTGTAGACGACCGGCACCCCCGCCGGCCGTCCCGCCTCGACCAGGGCGGCGGTGGCCGAGACGACGTCGGTCAGATCCGCGCCGAGCGGGTGCTCCGGGTCCGTGAACCCGTTGCTCAGGTCGACGACGACGATCGCCGGCCGCGCGCCGCGCCGGAACGAGGCGCCGAGGCCCGCCCGGGCGTAGGTGTGGTCCGTGGGCTCGCCGTAGGTCATGTCCGGTCCCCGTTCTCCCCGTCCCGCGCCCTGACCCGGGCCTCGGTCCGGGCGGTCCGCCAGGAGGCCGCCCGTTCGTAGAGGCCCCGCAGGTCCAGCAGGTGGCTGCGCATGGTGTCCTCGGCGGCCTCGGCCTCCCCGGCCGCGATGTGCTCGGCGATCACCCGGTGGCACTCGTCGACCTCGTCCCACTCGCGGCGGGCGACGGTGTCCCGGTCCAGCTGGGTGCGCAGGACGTCGCTCACCGGCTGACCCATCATCGTGAACATCAGGTTCCCGGTGGCCATGAGGACCGTGGTGTGGAAGTCCAGGTGCGGGACGAACCCGCTCGGGTCCTGCGGGTCCCGGGGCGCGTTCGCGGCGGCCCGGACGGCGTCGACGGTCTCCGCGTCCGCCCGTTGCGCGGCGAGTCGGGCCGCGGCGGGCTCCAGCAGCAGCCGGGCCTCGAGCAGGTCCTCGAGCTGCAGGTACGGCGTCGCGACGAGGACGCCCAGCGCGCTGCCGACGTCCTCGACGACACGGGTGGGGTCCGGGGCTGCGACGAACGATCCACCCTGCACGCCCCGCAGCGTCTCGATGAGGTGCTGGCTGGTCAGCGCGCGCAGCGCCTCGCGGACGGTGCTGCGGCTGACCCCGAACGCCCGGCTCAGCTCGGCCTCGCTCGGCAGCCGCTCACCGGGGCCCAGCGCGCCGCGCATGATCTGGGAGCGCAGCTCGTCGGCCACCTGCCGGTAGGCGGGCCGGACCCGCTGCACCCGCAGGCGGGCCGATGGCGCGGAGCCGCGCTTCGCGGGAGCGGCCTTCTCCGCGGGCGGCGGTCCCTCCGACGCCGCTACGGCGTCGGAGAGCCGGGGCTCGGGAGTCGGGGGAGGGGTCATGGGGAGGGCTCACATTCCGGTCTGACGTGGTGCGTCGTCCCGGCAGCCTACCCGCACCCGATGGCCGTACGGGGGTTGCTCGACAAGTGTCAGACGTTTAGCGTGCCTCGGGTGACCGGGCGTGGACCCGGTCGTGGCTCCCCGCGCGTCGGTGCGCGGGGGAGACGCGAGCGCGCACCGCTGCGCGCGGTGAGGAGTGCTCCATGTCGCCCGAATCCGCCTCGATACCGCCCGCCGGGGGCCTGACAGGGACCCCGGCCGGGATCGACCTCGCGGCCCGGCTCGACCGCATCCCGGTGATCACCCCGACCCACCGCCGCTGGATCGGGCTGCTCGGCTTCCTGTTCGTCTTCGATCTCGTCGACCTCAACTCCTTCGCCTACGCCGCCCCCGCCCTGCGGACGGAGTGGGGCCTGACGATCGGCGAGGTCGGCGCGATCACCTCGGCCGGGTTCGTCGGCATGTTCGCGGGCGCGATCGTCGGCGGGCGGCTGTCCGACCGGATCGGCAGGCGTCCGGTGCTGATCGCCGCGGTTCTGTTCTACTCCCTGTTCTCGCTGCTCAGTGCGGTGTCGAACGGCCCGTGGATGCTCGGCGCGCTGCGCGTGCTCACCGGGTTCGGCCTGCAGGCGATGACCGGGGTGCTGCTGGTGTGGGTGAGTGAGATGTTCCCGCGCTCGCTGCGCGGGCGCTACCAGGCGCTGTTGCTGGCGATCGGGCTCGCCGGCGTGCCGATCGCGGCCTGGGTCGCGCGGCTCGTCGTCCCGTCGGGTGAGGGCGCCTGGCGGTGGATCTTCGTCGTCGGGGCGCTCGGCGCGGTCGGCGGCCTCGTCGCGTTCAGGGTGCTGCCGGAGTCCGTCCGCTGGCGGGCGGCGCAGGGCAAGGCCGTCCGGCCGGACGACGAGGCGCTGATCGCGGGGATGGAGACGCAGGCCGAGCGCAGGACCGGGGAGCCGCTGCCGGCGCCCGTGCCGGACCGGCCGGTGGTCCCCGGCCGGCTGACCGAACTGCTCCGCGGCGCGATGCTGCGCCGCACGGTCGTGGCGGCCGGGGCCTGTGTCTTCCTGATCCTCTCGTTCTACGGCTTCAGCTCCTGGGTGCCGACGCTGCTGGTGGAGCGCGGCTACTCGACGGCGCAGAGCCTCACGTTCTCGTCGATCCTCGCGATCGCCGCGGTCCCGGGCGCGCTCCTGGCGATGCCCGTGATCGACCGGTTCGAGCGCCGCAGCGTCGTGCTGGTCCTGCAGTGCGCGGTCGCGGTGCTCCTGCTGCTGTTCGGTCTGGTGGACAGCCCGGTCGCGATCATCGTCTGCGGCTTCGGGGCGGCGATGCTGATGCAGACCGGTGTCGCCGTCCTCTACACCTACATCGCCGAGGTCTTCCCGCTGCACCTGCGCGGTCTCGGCTCGGGGATCGCGAACGGTTCCGGTCGCCTCGCCGGGGTGCTCGGGGGCGTCCTCGTCGCCGCGCTCTTCACGGCCTCGGGCATCGTCGCCGTCTACGTCTACCTCGCCGCGGCCGCGCTGCTGATGGGTCTGGTGCTCGGAATCTTCGGCGAGCGCACCACCGATCGACGGCTCGAGGATATCGAGCGCACTTGACCGGCAAATGTCAGACGTTTTAGCCTGGGGCGATAGCGGACGAAGGAGTTGAGGACGGCATGGCCGTACGGCCCGGTTGGCAGGGACGGTTCTACGAGGACTTCGAGATCGGGGACGTCTATCGGCACCCCCTCGGTCGCACGATCACCGAGGCGGACAACACCTGGTTCACGCTGCTGACGATGAACACCAACCAGGCGCACTTCAACGCCCAGGTGGGGGCGTCGTCGGAGTTCGGGCGGATGCTGGTCGCCTCGCCGCTGACCATCGCGATCGCGATGGGCCAGTCGGTCACCGACACCACGCAGAACGCGTTCGCCAACCTCGGCGTGGACGAGCTGAGGCTGACGGCCCCGGTGTTCGCCGGGGACACGATCTGGTCCGAGTCCATCGTGCTGGACAAGCGCGAGTCCGGGAGCCGCCCGCACGCCGGGCTGGTGACGATCCGGACCCGCACGCTGAACCAGGACGCCGTCGAGGTCCTCACCTTCAAGCGCACCTTCTACGTGCACAAACAGGGTTCGGAGGCCGGCCGATCGCTCTTCCCGGAGGCCGCGGAACCACTCACCCTGGACAACTCCCGGTGAGGCCGCTGGAGGACATCCGGATCGTCTCCCTCGAGCAGTACGGGGCCGGCCCGTTCGGCTCCATGCACCTCGCCGAGCTCGGCGCGGAGATCATCAAGGTCGAGGACCCGTCGGTGGGCGGGGACGTCGGCCGGGCCGTGCCGCCGTACGCGGAGGACGGGGACTCGCTGTTCTTCCAGTCCTTCAACCGGGACAAGTCCTCGATCACCCTGGACATCCGCACACCCGAGGGACGCGAGGTGTTCCACGACCTCGTGCGCGGCGCGGACGCGGTCTACTCCAACCTGCGCGGCGACGTCCCGGAGAAGCTCGGGATCCGGTACGCGGACCTGAAGGACGTCAACCCGGCGATCGTCTGCTGCTCGCTCACCGGCTTCGGGATGACCGGGCCGCGGTCGCGCGAACCCGGGTACGACTACGTGCTGCAGGCGCTCGGCGGGTGGATGTCGCTGACCGGGGAGCCCGGCGGCGCGCCGCAGAAGACCGGACTCTCACTCGTCGACTACAGCGGTGGGTACGTCGCGGCGATCTCGCTGCTGGCGGCCATCCACGGCGCGCGCCGGGACGGCGTCGGCACGGACTGCGACGTGTCCCTGTACGACACCGCGGTCAGCCTGTTGACCTATCCGGGAACCTGGCACCTGACCGAGGGCTACGAACCGGCCCGCACCCACCACTCGGCGCATCCGTCGCTGATCCCGTTCCAGGCCTTCGAGGCGTCCGACGGCTGGCTCGTCGTCGGGTGCGCCAAGGAGAAGTTCTGGCAGCGGCTCACCGTGGTGCTGGACCGCAGGGACCTCGCCGAGGACCCGCGTTTCGCCACGTTCGCCGACCGCAACCGGAACCGCGAGGTGATCATCCCGCTGCTGGAGGAGATCTTCCGCGGCCGGACGGTCGCGGACTGGCTGGCGCCGATGTACGCGGCGTCCATCCCGTGCGCGCCGATCAACGACGTCGCGGGTGCCCTGGTGGACCCGCACACCGTCGAACGGGACCTGATCGCGGAGACCGAGCATCCGACGTTCGGCACGGTGCGGACCCTGCGCTCCGCGGTCCGCGTGGGCCCGCCCGGTGCGGACCGCGTGCCGACCCGCGCCGCACCGGCGATGGGGGAGCACACCGAGGCCGTCCTGCGCGGGCTCGGCTACGACGACGAGAAGATCGCGGCGTTGCGCGACGCCGGTGCCCTGGGAAAGGCGTGAGATGGACTTCCAGCTGAACGACGAGCAGCGGCTCTACCGCGACACCCTGCGGACCTTCGTGGACAAGGAGATCGTCCCGGTCGCGCGGGAGTGGGAGCAGTCCGGCCGCTACCCGACCGAGATCGTCGAGGGGATGAAGCAGCTCGGCCTGTTCGGGCTGGCCGTGCCCGAGGAGTACGGCGGCCTGGCGGTGGACACGGTGTCCTTCGCCCTGACGTTCGAGGAGATCTCCCGCGGCTGGATGGGGATCGCCGGGATCCTCGGCAGCCACTCGGTCTCGTGCTTCATGCTCGCCCGGCACGGGACCGAGGAGCAGAAGCAGCGCTACCTGCCGGACCTCGCCACGGGGAAGCGCCGCACCGGGATCGCGCTCACCGAACCCGGTGCGGGGACGGACCTGCAGGGGATCCGGACCACGGCGAAGCGGGACGGGGACGACTACGTCGTCAACGGCACCAAGATGTGGATCACCAACGCCCGGTACGCGGACCCGCTGCCGGTACTGGTGAAGACGGACACCACCACGACCCCGGCCCACAAGGGCATGAGCGTCCTGCTGATCGAGGCCGGGACGCCCGGCTTCGAGGTCACCCAGGACATCGGCAAGCTCGGCTACAAGGGCACGGAGTCCTGCGAGGTCGTGCTGACCGACGTCCGGGTGCCCGCGTCGCAGCTGCTCGGCGGCGTCGAGGGGCGGGGCCTGCAGCAGGCGCTGTCCTCGCTGGAGACCGGCCGGATCAACATCGCCGCCCGCAGCGTCGGGATCGCCCAGCGCGCCTACGACGAGGCGCTGGGCTACGCCCGGGACCGGCAGGCGTTCGGCCAGGCCATCGGGGAGTTCCAGGCGGTGCAGATGCGGCTCGCCGAGATCGCGGTGCGCCTGCAGGCGGCCCGGCTGATGACGTACTGGGCGGCGTCGCGGATGGACGACGGCGTGCGGATGGACACCGAGTCCGGCATGGCGAAGATCTTCGCGTCCGAGCAGGCCCTGGCGTGCGCGACGGACGCGATGCGCATCCACGGCGGCTACGGCTACTCCACCGAGTTCGAGGTCGAGCGGCTCTACCGGGACGCGCCGCTGATGTCCATCGGCGAGGGGACGAACGACGTCCTGCGCGGCGTCGTCGCGAAGGCCCTGCTGGCCGGCAAGGCGACCATCCGGTGACGAGTGCCGACGATCTTGGCTCCCCCGCCGAGCTGGCGGCCCGGCTCGGCTTCACCCTCGACACGGCCCAGGTCGAGGCGATGCGCGAGGCCGTGGCCGTCGCCGAACCGGCCACCGCGCGCCTGCGCGTCCGCCCGGTCCCCGCGGCCGACGCCGACCCCGCCCGGGGAGACGCCTGGCTGCGCCCGGACCTCCCCGCGGGCCGGGACTCCCGGGACATCGGGTCGCACCGGCCGGTCGGGGCCCCGAGCGTCGCGGAGGCGCTCGCCCGGCTCGAGAAGGTGCACGCGGAGCTGAACTGCACCATCGAGTTCCTCCACGAGCGCGCCACCGCGATGGCCGCGGAGTCCGGGCGCCGGATCGCCGACGGGACGGCCCGGCCGCTGGAGGGCGTGCCCTTCGCGGTCAAGGACGTCATCGACGTCTCCGGGGTCCGCACCACCGCCGCCTCCCGCACCCGTCGGGCCGCCCCGCCCGCCCTCGAGTCCGCGACGGTCGTCGCGCGCCTGGAGGCGGCGGGGGCGATCCCGATCAGCAAGGACGCCACCACCGAGTTCGCCGTCGGCGGCCCGCACCCGCCGCTCACCGGCGCGTGCCGGAACCCCTGGGATCCGCAGCGCTGGGCCGGCGGCTCCTCGACGGGCACCGCTGCGGCCGTCGCCTCCCGCGCCGTGCCGTTCGGCCTCGGGACGGACGTGGGCGGCTCGATCAGGCTGCCGGCCGCCTGGTGCGGCCTCACCGGGCTGAAGCCGACGGCCGGGGCGATCCCGCGCACGGGCGTCGTCCCGCTGTCCTGGACCACGGAGACGGTCGGCCCGATCGCCCGCGACGCCCGGACCATCGCCCTGCTGTTCGCGCTGCTCCGGGGCCCGGACGGGCGGGACCCACGGGTCGGCGAGCTGCCGCCGTTCACCCCGGAGGAGAACCCGGCGGACCTGCGGGGGCTCCGGATCGCCGTGCCCGGCGGCTACCTGACCGAGCTCTGCGACGCGAGCGTCCGGGACGGCGTCACGCACCTCGTCGACGTGCTCGTCGACGCCGGTGCGGAGATCGTGCCGGGGGAGATCCCGTCCGCGGAGCAGGCGCTGCCGATCGGCTACCAGCTCGTCTTCGCCGAGGCCGCGTCGTTACACCGGATCGACGCGGACCGCTGGTCCGAGTACGACCCCGTCACCGTCCGGCGGATCAGCCAGGGCATCACCACCCCCGCGCTCGACCACCTGCGTGCGCTGCAGTTCCGCGTCGAGCTGCAGGCGGAGCTCGACGCGGTGTTCGCCGGCGCGGACCTGATCGTCGTCCCGACCACCCCGGCGACGGCCCCGCGCCTGCCGGACTGCACCGTGCGGATCGACGGCGAGGAGTACCCGCTCTACGCGGCCCAGTCCCGCTCCACGATGCTCGGCAACCTCACCGGCGCCCCGGGCCTCGCGCTGCCGACCGGGTTCGCCCCGGACGGCTGTCCGGTCTCGGCCCAGCTGATCGCACCGCCGCATCACGAGGCCGTGGCGCTGCGGGCGGCGCAGCTGTTCCAGGACCGAACCGAGCACCACCTGCGGACGCCGCCGATGGTGGAGCGCCCCGGATCGCCGCCGCGGTGATGCATCTTCCCTCGACCCATACGTCTGACGTATCTTCACCACGCCTCGACAAGGAGGACCCCGTGACGCTCGAGAGCCCGACCCGCACCACCCTGGCCGGCCAGGTCGGTGAGTTCGTGACCGCCGCCCGGATCACCGACGTGCCCGCTGACGTGCGCGAACGCGCCCGGCACCTGATCCTCGACGCCGTCGGCCTCGCCTTCGCCTCCACCGCCTACGGCTTCCCCGCGGTCGCGCTCGACGCGCTGTCCACCTTCGGCGGCGGGGACCACCCGGTGCTCGGCATGGCGGAGCGGCTCTCCCCGCGCGACGCCGCGGTCCTCAACGGCGTGCTCATCCACGGCATGGACTTCGACGACACGCACATCCCGGCCGTGACCCACGTGTCCGCCGCCGCGCTGCCCGCCGCACTCTCCGCCGCGACCTCCGCGGGCGCGAGCAGCGCGGACATGCTGCTCGCCTACATCCTGGGCATCGAGGTCTCGGCGCGGGTCGGGATCGGCGGTGCGGGCAGCTTCCACGACGTCGGCTTCCACCCGACGGCCGTCGCCGGGGCGTTCGGCGCCGCCGTCGCCGCCGGGAAGATCCTCGGGCTGGACGCGGACCGGCTCGGCGCAGCGCAGGGTGTCGTCGGGTCCATGTCCGCGGGCCTGCTGGAGTTCCTGCAGGACGGGTCCTGGACCAAGCGCCTGCACCCGGGCTGGGCGGCGATGTCCGGGCTGACCGCGGCGAGCTTCGCCCGGGCCGGCTGGAGCGGGCCGCCCGCCGTCTACGAGGGACGCTTCGGCCTCTACAACACCCACCTGGCCGGGCGGGAGTCCAACCCCGGCGCGGTCGGCGAGGCGCTCGGCAGCACGTGGGAGCTGATGCGCACCGCGGTGAAGCCCTACCCGATCTGCCACTTCATCCACGCCTTCGCGGACGCCGTGCTCACCCTCCGGCCCGAGATCGGGAGCACCGAGATCACCGAGATCCGTTGCGCGATCCACCCGGTGCCGAGCAAGGTCGTCTGCGAGCCGGCGGAGGCCAAGTGGGCGCCCCGGGACGAGTACGACGCCAAGTTCAGCCTCCCGTTCGTCGTGTCCGCGGCACTGGTCCGGGGCCGGTTCGGGCTCGCGGAGCTGGAGGACGACGCCCTGGCCGACGCCACGATCCTGGGCATGGCGCAGAAGGTCCGGGTGCGCGAGGACCCGGACAGCGCCTTCCCCGCGGCCTACTCCGGCGCCGTCGAGATCGAGCTGGCGGACGGCCGGGTGCTGCGGCACCGCGAGCAGGTCAACCGCGGGCACGACGAGCGCCCGCTCACCAACGCCGAGATCGTCGCCAAGTACCGCGAGACGATCGGCCGGGTCGCGGACGACGCCACCGCGGACCGCGTCCAGCAGGCCGTCCTGTCCCTGGGCGAGGACGGCCACACGGCGGCGGACTTCGCCGAGGCCTGCCGTGCCTGACCGCATCATGGCTCCGCACCGCGCGGGAGACCCCGGGAAAGGCGAGTCGAGGAGCCATGGTGCGGTTCAGATCGGGGTGTTCCTGACCCATCAGCAGCCGGCGGGGCGCGATCCCGTCGCGGCGCTGGGGGAGCAGCTGTCGCTGGTCCGGGCCGCGCGGGACGGCGGGCTGGACTCGGTGTTCGGCGGCCAGCACCACCTCAGCGAGACCTACGCGCACATCCAGCCGCTGCCCTGGCTGGCGCGCCTCGCCGCCGAGGCCGGGGACATGCGCGTCGGGACCGGGATCCACCTGCTCGCCCTGCACAACCCGGTCGACACCGCCGAGGCCTACGCGAGCCTGGACGCGGTGTGCGGCGGCCGCTCCATCTTCGGGGTGGGCCTGGGCTACCGCGAGGTGGAGTACGCGGCCTTCGGGATCCCGCCGGGGGAGAAGGTCCGACGGTTCACCGAGAACCTCCGGATCGTCGAGGAGCTGTGGTCCGGCGAGCCGGTCACCGCGGACAACCCCTGGTGCCGCCTCGACGGCGTGCGCTCCACGACGCTGCCGGCGGCGGACCCCCGCCCGCCGATCTGGATGGCCGCGAACAGCGACGGCGCGGTCCGCCGGGCCGCCCGCCTCGCGGACACCTGGATGATCAACCCGCACGCCACCGCGTCGACCATCCGGCGCCAGCTCGGCCTGTTCCACGCCGAGCGGGCCGCCGCGGGCCGGGAGCCGGTGCGCGAGCTGCCGCTGATGCGCGAGATCTACTGCGCGCCCACCAGGGAGCGGGCGATCGAGCTCGCCCGCCCGCACCTCGCCGGCAAGTACGCGGTGTACGCGGACTGGGGCCAGGACCGCGTCATGCCGGACAAGGAGTCCTTCCGCGCCGGGTACTCCGACCTCGCGGAGGACCGGTTCGTCGTCGGCTCGCCCGAGGACTGCCTGGCCGCCCTGCTCCCGTGGCGTGACGAGATCGGCGTCGACCACTTCGTGCTCCGCACGGACTGGGCCGGCATGCCGGTCGAGGACGCCCGCGCCTCTCTCGACCTCCTCGCCCGCGAGGTCGCCCCCGTTCTCCGGTCCACCGCGGCCGGTACCCGTTCGGACACCCCAGGAAGGGGCTCCCCGTGGACTTCGGCGTCTTCATCCCCATCGGCAACAACGGCTGGCTGATCTCGGAGAACTCTCCGCAGTACATGCCCACGTTCGACCTGAACAAGCGCATCGTGCAGGAGGCCGAGACCCAGGGTTTCGCCTTCGCGCTCTCGATGATCAAGCTGCGCGGGTTCGGCGGGAAGACCGAGTTCTGGGACCACAACCTGGAGTCGTTCACGCTGATGGCCGGGCTCGCCGCGGTCACCGAACGGATCAAGCTCTACGCCTCGACGGCGGTGCTCACCCTGCCGCCCGCACTGGTCGCCCGGATGGCCTCGACGATCGACTCGATCGCGCCCGGGCGCTTCGGCGTCAACATCGTCTCGGGCTGGGCGAAGGGGGAGTAGGAGCAGATGGGCCTGTGGCCCGGCGACGACTACTTCGGCTACCGCTACGACTACTCCACCGAGTACGTGAAGGTGCTCCGGGACCTCTGGGAGACCGGCCGCTGCGACCTCGACGGCCAGTACTTCACGATGGACGACTGCGTGCTCTCCCCGCGGCCCTCGGGCAAGGTGGACATCGTCTGCGCCGGCCAGTCCGACCGCGGCATGGAGTTCTGCGCCGAGTACGGGGACTACAACTTCATCCTCAGCCCCGGCGTCAACGACCCGCAGGTCTACGCGGAGCCGACGCAGAAGCTCGCGGCCGCCGCGGCGAAGTCCGGCCGGGACGTCGGCTCGCTGCCGCTGTTCATGGCGATCATGGCCGAGACGGACGAGGAGGCCCAGGCCAAGTGGGCCTCCTACAACGAGGGCGCCGACGCCGCCGCGCTCGGCTACATGTCCGACGAGGGCAGCAAGGACGCCACCGCGGACGGCTCCGGGACCGCGCGGACGATCAACCTCCCCGAGGGGGCCGTCAACTTCAACATGGCGACGCTCGTGGGTTCCTACGAGACGATCGCGCGCCAGGTCGACCAGGTCGCCGCCATGCCCGGGGTCAAGGGGATGATGTTCACCTTCGACGACTTCGAGAAGGGCGTCCACGACTTCGGGACGCGCGTGAAGCCGCTGCTCGGCTGATCCCCGCCTACGACAGCCCCGTCCCGGCTCCGGCCGGGACGGGGCTGTCGTCGTCTCCGCCCTTGACCGGCTGTGCCGGTCCCGCTACGTTCCTAGAAACGATTCTATCCGCGCAGCGTGGCGCTCACGTCGACTTCGAGGGGCACAGCATGCTGAACACGAACCGTTTCTACATCGGCGGGAAGTGGATCGAGCCGAGCACGGCGGACACCGTGGAGGTGCTCGATCCCGCCACCGAGCGACCGGTCGCGACGGTCCCGCTGGGCGGCGCCGAGGACGTGGACCGGGCCGTCGCCGCGGCGCGGGCGGCCTTCGACGGGTTCGCGGCCACGGGCGTCGACGAGCGGGTGGCCCTGCTCGAGCGGATCATCGAGGTCTACCAGCGCCGGGCCGACGACCTCGCCGCCGCCGTCGTCTCCGAGCTGGGGGCGCCGGCACCGTTCGCCCGGGCCGCGCAGGTCGGCGCCGGCCTGGGCCAGTTCGCCTCGGCCCTGGACGCGCTGAAGAACTTCCGCTTCGACGAGCAGCGGGGGACCACTCTCGTGCGGCACGAGCCGATCGGCGTCTGCGGGCTGATCACCCCCTGGAACTGGCCGCCCCTGCTGATCTGCGCGAAGGTGGCGCCGGCCCTGGCGGCGGGCTGCACGATGGTGCTCAAGCCGTCCGAGCTCGCCCCGCTGAGCGCGCTGGTGATCGCCGAGATCCTGCACGAGGCCGGAGTCCCGGCCGGGGTGTTCAACCTGGTCAACGGGGACGGCCCCACCGCCGGCGCCGCGCTCGCCGCACACCCGGACGTGGACATGGTGTCCTTCACCGGCTCCACCCGGGCAGGGGTCGACGTGGCACGCAACGCCGCGCCCACCGTGAAGCGGGTGGCCCAGGAACTGGGCGGCAAGTCCGCGAACATCCTGCTCGACGATGCAGACCTCGCCGTCGCCATCCCGCGGGACATGGCCGACGTGTGCGCGAACTCCGGCCAGTCCTGCAACGCCGGCTCGCGGTTCCTGGTGCCGGTGGCGCGGCTGACCGAGGCCGAGGCGATCGCGAAGGCGGCGGCCGAGGCGATCGTCGTCGGGCCGCCGCACGCCGAGGGCGTGCAGATCGGGCCGGTGATCTCCCGGGCCGCCTACGAGAAGGTGCAGCGGCTGATCCGCAGCGCCCTCGACGCGGGCGCCACGCTCGTCGCCGGGGGCCCGGGCCGCCCGGACGGGCTGGCCGAGGGGTACTTCGTCCGCCCGACGGTGCTCACCGGCGTCACCAACGACATGGCGATCGCCCGGGAGGAGATCTTCGGCCCGGTCATCACGCTGATCACCTACACCGACGTCGACGACGCCGTCCGCATCGCCGACGACACGGACTACGGGCTGTCCGGCTTCGTCTCCTCCGCGGACCCGGAGCGGGCGCGCGCGGTGGCCCGCCGGCTGCGGACCGGCATGGTGCACGTCAACGGCGCCGGGCTGGACTTCGCGGCACCGTTCGGCGGCTACAAGCAGTCCGGCAACGGCCGGGAGTACGCGGACTTCGGGCTGCGTGAGTTCCTCGAGGTCAAGTCGATCTTCGGGTACGCCGCGTGATCCCAGAAACGATTCATCACGATTCTGCCTGCGTCATGCCGCTGAAACAAGAATCGATTACGGTCCAGATATCCGGTCTTCTTCCGAAGGGAGGGCAACGTGGCTGACCACGACCCCGCCGACAATGACCCCGCGGCACCGAACGCCCGACGTTACCCGCGGGTGATCGTGCCCGACGAGATCGACAAGATGCCGAGGCTGACGTTCAACACCGGCATCGACACGAACATCTTCCTCTCCCGCGAGCGGGACGACGCGCGCTACTTCCGGCACGGCTACTGCTACGGCGAGCCGGACCACCTGCCCTACCACTGGGACCAGAAGGACTTCGACGAGACGCACTTCGTCCTCAAGGGGAAGATCCACCTGGTCGTGCTGGACGCCGCGGGCCGCTCGATCGTGCTCGAGGCCGCCGAGGGCGAGCACATCTACCTGCCGGCCGGCTACGAGTACACGCTCGAGCCCACCGGCGTCGGCTACACGTTCTTCTGGACGTCCGGCCCGTCGCCGAAGGTCGGCGTCGCGGACGCCGCGGACTACAGCCGTGAGCTGCGCGCGCTGCGCGTCTCGGAGGGGACCTGACATGGCCGTGACCGCGAGTACCTGGCAGCCCCTGCGCGGGGACAAGCGCTGGGCCTACCTGGCCCGCGCGCGCACCATCCGCGTGGCCACCCTGAACGAGGACGGCACGATCTACCTCTCGCCGCTGTGGATGGTGGTGCACGAGAAGAAGCTCTACATCCCGATCGACGCGGCCAGCCGGCACGGCGCGAACTTCACGGCCGGGCGCGCGCTCTCCGCGCTGGTGGACAGCGGGGACGAGTACGCCACCGTCAGCGGGGTCCGGATCACCGGGACGATGGTGGAGGTCACCGACGCCGCCCTGGCGGAGACCCTCGGGCAGTTGGTGTACGACAAGTACTTCCACGTCGGACACCCCTACGCCGAGCAGTACCTCGAGTTCGGCGAGGTGGCCGGGCGCACCTACTACGAGCTCGCGCCGTCGAAGATGATCGGCTGGGACATGCGGGAGATCACCACCATCGCGATGCCGGAGAGCCGGACGCTGCCGGCCCACGTGGGGGACCGGATCCTATGAGCGACAACGCCTTGCGGGTGCTGGTCGCCGGGGAGTCCTGGATCAAGCACACGATCCACATGAAGGGCTTCGACCAGTTCCACAGCACCGAGTACGAGGAGGGCGCCGGGGTCTTCCTCGCCGCGCTGGACCGGGCCGGGTTCGCGGTCACCTACGTCCGCGGCCACGAGATCTCGGCCCGGTTCCCGAGCACGGCCGACGAGCTCGACGAGTTCGACGTCGTCGTCCTCTCGGACATCGGGTCGAACTCGTTCCTGCTGCCGGACGAGACCTTCCTGCGGTCCGAGCGCTCGCCGAACAAGCTGACCGTCCTCGGGGACTACGTCGGCCGCGGCGGCGGGCTGGTGATGATCGGCGGCTACCTGTCCTTCACCGGGATCGACGGCAAGGCCCGCTACGGGATGAGCCCGCTCGCGGACGTCCTGCCCGTCGGGATGCTCCCGCACGACGACCGGATCGAGAGGTCCGAGGGCGTGGACCCCGAGGTCGTCGAGCCGGGGCACGCGGTGCTCGGCGGGACGCCGGCGCAGTGGCCGACGCTGCTCGGCTACAACCGGGTGACGGCGAAGCCGGACGCCACGGTCGTCGCGCGCACGGGCGAGGACCCGCTGCTCGTCGTCGGCGGGTACGGCGCCGGGCGCACGGTCGCGTTCACCTCGGACCTCGCGCCGCACTGGGCCCCGCCCGAGTTCGTGCAGTGGCCGCACTACGCGGCACTCTGGACGTCGATACTGTCCTGGGCCGCCCGGGTCGAGACCGGGACCCGGACGGCCGCGCCGGTGTCCGCCGGTGTCCGCACCTAGGAGGCCAGCCCGAGTGACGCGCCGCCGTCGGCCCACCATGAAGGACGTCGCGCAGCACGCCCGCGTGTCCGTGAGCACCGTGAGCTACGTGCTCAACGACAGCGGTCCGGTCGCCCCGGACCGCCGCAACCGGGTGCTGGACGCGGTCCGGGTGCTGGAGTACTCGCCCAACGAGTCCGCCCGCAACCTCAAGCGCCGCTCCGCGTCGACGATCGGGATGGTGGTGCCGGAGCTGACCAACCAGTTCTTCGCGATGGTGGCGGAGGGCGTGCAGCGGGCGGCGTCGGCGCGGGACGTGCTGGTGGTCCTGGTCGTGCCGGACGCGACGGAGCAGCCGGAGGAGAAGCAGGCCAAGCTGCTCCGGAGCCAGCGGGTGGACGGCGTGATCTACCTGTCCGGCACCGGTTCCATGCCGGCGTCGATCTACGAGCTCGCGCGCTCCGGTCCGGTGGTCCTGGTCGACGAGCAGATCCCCGGCCTCGAGCTCCCGGCCGTGGTCTGCGACTCCCGCAAGGGGGCCCGCGAGGTCGCCGCGCACGTCCTCGCCCAGGGGCACCGGCGGATCGCCGTGATCGGCGGACCGCCCGCGCTCTGGACCGCCCAGCAGCGGCTCGCGGGCTACCGGGAGGCGATCGCCGGGGCGGGGATCGACCCGGACTCGGTACCCGTCCTCGCGGGGGACTACCGGCAGGGCTCGGGCGCGGCGCTCGCCCAGCAGATCCTCGCCGGTCCGGCGGCGACCCGTCCCACGGCGCTGATCTGCGCGAACGACCTGATGGCGATCGGGGCGATCGAGCACTGCAAGGCGGTCGGCCTGCGGGTGCCGCAGGACGTCAGCGTCGTCGGGTTCGACGACCTGCCGCTCTCGGCGCTGCTCACCCCGCGGCTGACGAGCGTGCGGCAGCCCGCGCACGACATGGGCTTCCGTGCCGCGACGGCCCTGTTCGACCTGCTCGAGAACGGCGAGAGCGGCTCGATCGGGCTGCTGCCGGCCACGGTCCAGCTGCGGGACTCGGTGGCACCGCCCCTCGGCGGCGCGTCGTGAGCGGCCGCGGGGTGCTCGTCATCGGGGCCGTGAACGTGGACATGGTGGTGGTCGCCAAGCGGCTGCCCGGGCCGGGGGAGACGGTGGTCGGCCCCGGGGTCGAGCGGTACGGCGGCGGCAAGGGTGCCAACGCGGCGGTCGCGGCGGCCCGCGCGGGGGCGGACGTCCGCTACGTCGGCGCCGTCGGCGCGGACGACCTCGGCCGGGGTGCCCTCGACGAGCTGCGGGCCGAGGGTGTCGACGTGAGCGGGGTGGCGGTCCTGCCGGACGTGCCCACCGGCGTCGCCCTGATCGTCGTCGACGGGGCGGGGGAGAACCAGATCGCGGTCGGCGGCGGAGCCAACGCCGCGCTCGACGCGGACGCCGTCCGGGCGGCGGTCGAGCGGGCCGCGGGCTGGGCCGGATGCCTGCTCGTCAGTACCGAGATCCCGCCCGAGGCGGTGGCGGCCGCGGTGCAGGCCGCGGCGGCCTACGGGATCCGCTGCGTGCTGAACCCGGCGCCGGTGCTCCCGGTGATCGGCTCGCTGCTCGGTCTCGGTCCGGTGCTCACGCCGAACGCCACCGAGATCGGCGAGCTGCACGCCCTGCTCGGGGACCCGGCGGTAAACGGGACGGGGGCGATGGCGGCGGCCCTGGCCGAGCGGACGAAGGCCGAGGTCGTGGTGACGCTCGGGGGCGACGGCTCGCTCGTCGTCGATCCCGGGGGTGGCGCGGTGCCCGTCGCGGCACGCCCGGCGGAGCGGGTCGTGGACACGACGGGTGCGGGGGACACGTTCAACGGGGTCCTGGCCTCGGCACTGGCCGCCGGCTCGTCGCTGGAGGACGCGGTGGTGGTGGCGACGGTCGCGGCATCGCTGTCCGTGGCCCACGTCGGGGCCCGGGCGGGCATGCCGAGCAAGGCTGTGATCGAGGCTGCGCGGGCCTGAGCCCGAGCGTGGGAGAGGAAGGTGGTGCGCCGTGGCAATAAACGATTCCATGCGGAGTCCTCCCGTGTCCGAACCGAGTTGCTTCCGGGGAAGTCTTCGCAGTTCATCCAGTCGATGGAACGACTAGAAACGTTACAATCGTGTTAGTGTCCGGGCTCACCTCTGGTCGGCGGGACCACGGTGCGCCAGGGTTTGCGGCGGGGCACGGGAACGGGTCGTACTCCGCTCCACCAGGCGGTGGCTCCGGTCGGAGCCGAGGCAGCACCAGCACGGGTCAGGGTCGATGCACGGCGGACCCCGACGAGCACATCTGACGGAACTGGAAACGACTCTCTTCACGAACAAGGGTGGTTCTCTCCGATGGGGTATCTCGACAACCTGATCATCAACACGGACAACTACAAGCACTGCCACTACCCGCTCTACCCCCCGGGCACGGAGTACGTGTCCAGCTACATCGAGTCCCGCGGCGGGCCCTGGCCGGTCACGATGTTCGTCGGGCTGCAGGCCTACCTGCGCGAGTACCTGATGCGCCCGATCACGCTCGACGACATCGACGAGGCCGAGTTCGTCGTCCGCGAGCAGGGCATGCACTTCAACCGGGAGAACTGGCTGGGGATCCTCAACGACCACGGCGGCTTCCTGCCGGTCGAGATCGAGGCGGTCGCCGAGGGCACCGTCCTGCCGTCGCGCAACGTGCTCGTCCAGCTGATCAACACGGACCCGAAGTACTTCTGGGCCACCAGCTTCTTCGAGACCGCCCTGCTGCGGGCCGTCTGGTACCCGTCGACGATCGGGACGGTCAGCTGGCTGAGCAAGCAGGCGATCCGCGAGTCCCTGAACCGCACGGCGGACAGCTCGGCCGGGCTGCGCAACATGCTCCACGACTACGGCGCCCGCGGCGTCAGCTCGCAGCAGTCCGCCGCACTGGGCGGCCTGGCGCACCTGGTCAACTTCGACCAGAGCGACACCGTGCCCGGCATCCTGACCGCCAAGCGCTACTACAACGCGGGCAAGGTCTCGAACTCCGGGCCCAACTCCGAGCACGCCGGGTTCTGCGCCTGGGGCCGGGAGAACGAGGCCGCTGCACTGGAGAACATGCTCGACGTCTTCGCGCCCGAGGGCTGTGCCCTGCTGCTGAGCGACACCTACGACCACGAGAACTGCGTCAAGAACATCATCGGCAAGCAGCTCAACGAGAAGATCCGGAACTTCCCCGGGCTCGTCGGCATCCGGCCGGACTCCGGGGACATCGTGGAGGTCACGGCGGACACCACCGAGTGGCTGATGGACGCCTTCGGCTACACGGTGAACAGCAAGGGGTTCAAGGTGCTGCCGCCGTTCATCCGCACCGTGCAGGGTGACGGCGTCACCTTCGACAGCCTGCCGAAGGTCTACGCCGAGCTGGAGCGCCGCGGCATGTCCGCGGAGAACGCGGTCTTCGGCATGGGCGGCGGGCTGCTGCAGCACTGGAACCGGGACACGATGAACTTCGGCCAGAAGGCCAGCGCGGTCCGCGTCAACGGCACCTGGCGGGACATCTCCAAGACCCCGACCGGGGCCGGGTTCAAGGTCTCCAAGGCGGGCCGTCTCGCGCTCAAGCTCGAGAACGGGGACTACTCCACGGTCCCGCGGGACTCGATCCCCGCCGAGGAGAACCAGCTCGTCCCGGTGTTCCGCAACGGCAAGCTGCTCAAGAAGTGGGACTTCACCGAGCTCATCGCGCAGAGCGAACGCGAGGTCCCGGAGTACTACTACGCGGACCACGTCGCGAAGGTGCACCCCGCACCGGCGCAGGCGCTCGCCGCCTCATGATCGTTCGCCGCCCGTCGTGCCCACCCCTCGGCACGGCGGGCGGCGGACCCTGGTCCGTGCTGGGATCGGGGGCCGAACGCGACGACGAGGAGGCCGACGTGACCCGTCTGCACGTTTTCGACATGGACGGGACCCTGCTGCGCGGGGCCGCGACCGTGGAGCTCTCCCGCCACCTGGGGACCTACGACGTGGCGAACGCCGTCGAGCAGGCATGGCTGCGCAAGGAGATCAGCGACCTGGACTTCTGGGACCGCGTGCTGCCCCTGTGGGCGGACGCGACCGAGGCCGAGCTCGACGCGGCCTTCGCCGCGGCGGCCTGGATCGGCGGCGTCCAAGAGGTCTTCGCGGACATCGCCGCCCGTGGTGAGCACAGTGCGGTGATCTCGCAGTCCCCGCACTTCTTCGTCCGCCGGCTCGAGGGCTGGGGCGCGCACCGGACCTTCGGTGCGGGCGTCGTCCCGGGCGGCCGGTCGAGCACGGACCTGCTGCTCACGGCGCAGCACAAGGTGGACATCACGGCGGCGCTGCTCGACGAGCTCGGGATCGAGGAGGCGGGGTGCGTCGCCTACGGGGACTCGACGTCGGACGTGCTGCTCTTCGAGCGGCTGCGGCACACCGTGGGCGTCAACCCGGCACCCGTCCTGCGGGACCGGGCGGCCGTCGTCTACGACGGCCAGGACCTGCGCGAGGCCTACGCGTTGGGCCGGGGCCTGCTGGACGGCGCGTCCGCCGCGAACCGGTCGTGACCGTCGTTCCGCACTGCCGCCGGGCACCGTCCCGCCGCTGGGCCGCACCGCGCGGCTGATGCCCGGTGGGGGTCCGGCATCCCCGTCGGCCTACCGTGCTCCGGTGGCCCGCACCGTGATCGTCGGTCTCCTCGTCGTCCTGGCGGCGTTCGGCGTGCTCGCCGCGCTCACGCTCTCCGCCGTCTGGTGGGTCCTGGGCGGCCTCGCCCTGGCCCTGCTGGTCCTGGCGGTCGCGGACGTGGTGCAGACCCGGCACTCGATCCTGCGGATCTACCCGGTCGTCGGGCACCTGCGGTTCCTGCTGGAGAGCATCCGCCCGGAGCTGCAGCAGTACTTCGTCGAGCGGAACTTCGACGGCCGCCCGTACGACCGGGACACCCGGTCGATCGTCTACCAGCGGGCCAAGGGGATCGCGGGGGAGAAGGCGTTCGGCACGGAACGCGACGTCAACGAGGTCGGCTACGAGTACCTGGTCCACGCGACCACGCCGGTGGCTCCGCCGGCCGCGCCGCACCGGGTCCGGATCGGTGGGCCGGACTGCACCCAGCCCTACGACATGGCACTGCTCAACGTGTCCGCGATGAGCTTCGGGGCGCTGTCCGCCACCGCGATCCGGGCGCTCAACACGGGTGCCGCGCGCGGCGGGTTCGCCCACGACACCGGCGAGGGCGGCCTGTCCCGCTACCACCTGGAGCACGGCGGGGACCTGGTCTGGGAGCTCGGCAGCGGCTACTTCGGCGCCCGCACCAGGGACGGGGACTTCGATCCGGACATGTTCGCGGACAAGGCCGCGCACACGTCGGTGAAATGCGTGTCGCTCAAGCTCAGCCAGGGCGCCAAGCCCGGCATCGGCGGGGTGCTGCCCGGGGCGAAGGTCACCGCCGAGATCGCCGCGGCCCGAGCGGTGCCGGAGGGGGAGACCTGCGTGAGCCCGGCGCGCCACCGGGTCTTCGCCACCCCGCGCGAGCTGGTGGTGTTCCTCGCGCGGATGCGGGAGCTCGCCGGCGGCAAGCCCGTCGGGTTCAAGCTCTGCGTCGGGTCCCGGGTCGACCTGCTGGCGATCTGCAAGGCCGTGCTCGCCGAGGGGACCGCGCCGGACTTCGTGATCGTCGACGGGGCCGAGGGCGGCACCGGGGCGGCGCCGCTGGAGTATTCCGACCACGTCGGCACCCCGCTCACCGAGGGGCTGATGACGGTGCACAACGCGCTGGTCGGGGCCGGGCTGCGGGACCGGGTGCGGATCGGTGCCGCGGGCAAGGTCGCCACCGGGTCGGACATCGTCAAGCGGCTCATCCAGGGCGCGGACTACACCAACGCGGCCCGGGCCATGATGATGGCGACGGGCTGCATCCAGAGCCAGCGGTGCCACACGAACCTGTGCCCCGTCGGTGTCGCGACCCAGGATCCGCGCAGGGTGCGGGCCCTCGACGTCCCGGACAAGAGCCGCCGCGTGCAGCGCTACCAGGAGGCGACGGTCGCGCAGGCGCAGCAGATCATGGCGTCGATGGGGTGCCGGACCCCCGCCGAGCTGGTCCCGCAGCAGCTCATGCGGCGGATCGGGCACATGGACACGCGGTCCTACGGGGAGCTGTTCGACTGGCTCTCGCCGGGGGAGCTGCTGGCGCAGCCGCCGCAGGGCTGGGCGGCGGACTGGAAGGCGGCGGACCCGGACCGGTTCGGCCGCTGACTCATGCGCGGGCCAGCGGACGGGCCGCGCCCCACAGCTGCGTGGTCGCCGCCCGGACGACGTCCATCGTCGCCAGCTGGGTCAGCAGGTCCGATCGTGTCGGCTGGGTCTGCACCAGCAGCTCCGTCGCCCACCCGAGGGCCGGATCGGCACGCCACCGGTCCGCGACCTGCGCGGCGGTCTCTCCCGCGCGCACGATGCGGGACGCGGCCACCCGCGGCTCGGCGGTGGCGTGGGTCCAGTAGCGGGCCAGGCCCGCGACGACCGGGTCGTCCGGGGACTCCGCGGGCCGGCCGGAGATCAGGCCCATGCCGCGGGCCGCGGCGGCGTCGATGCCGGCGGAGTTGCTGGCCCACCACATCCGTCGCCGCAGACCGGCCGCCGCCGGGACCAGCCCGGGGTCGCCGAGGATCTCCCGGAGGCGGTCGACGGCATCCCGGCAGTCCGCGTGTCGCAGGGCGTGGTCCCGGCCGAACGCGGCCGAGGCCGCCGGGTCCGAACCCGCGCCGATCCCCAGCTCCAGCCGGCCGGTGGCCAGCGCGTCCACCACCGCGGCGTCCTCGGCGACCCGGCGCGGATCCTCCAGGGACGCGGCGACGACGGCGGTGCCGAGCCGGATCGTGGCGGTACGCCCGGCCGCCGCGGCGAGCAGGACCAGCGGTGACGGCAGCAGGCCCTGTGCGGGGCTTCCGTGGTGCTGGGCGACCCAGAACGACGCGAAGCCGCGCTGCTCGGCCGCGACCGCGAGATCGAGCGCGTCGCGGTAGACGGCCGTCGCCGGGGCCGGCCCGGCGACGTGGGTCAGGTATCCGAGATGCACGACGCCGACGCTAGGCCAGGCGCGGACCCCCGCCGTCGGCCGAACCGCCGCGAGCCGCGGAGATCGCCCACCCGGGTGGTCCACCCGCTGCCGGGCGGGTCGTGGTGTCACGCGCGGGAGTGGCGCGACGCGCGGGGTCGACGTCGCGCGTGGGGCCGGTAGCCGCGCGTGGGGAGTCCGGAGCGTTCACGTTCGTACACGGTTTCCCCGAACGGGCCCGTGACGTACGGGTCTGGCTCACGCTGGAGCCCATGGAACCGGTCGAGGATCTCCGCACCCGGGGCGAGCTGCTCGCGGCGGGTTTCACCGATGCCGAGGTCCGGCGGCTGCGCAGGACCGGGTCCGTGGCGACCCTGGCCCGCGGGACCTACCTGCCCTCGGACGACGCGCGCCTCCGCGAGCCCCGGAGCAGGCATGCCCTCCGGGTCCGGGCGGCGCTGCCTCGCCTCGCCGTGGGCTCGGTCGCGAGCCACGTGTCCGCGGCCGTCCTCCACGGGCTCGACGTCTGGGACGTCCCGCTCGACCGGGTACACGTCACCCGGGTCGGATCGGGCGGCCGGATCAGCCGGCGTCTCCATGTCCACGTCGCCCCGCTCGACGCCGACGAGATCGTCGTGGTCGACGGCGTCGCGGTCACCTCGCTCGCCCGGACGGTCACCGACGTGGCCCGGACCGTGGACTTCGTCCGGGGAGTCGTGGTCGCGGACTCGGGACTCATCGGGACGCGCGATGCCAGGGGCACGCTGGACCGGGGCGCGCTGGACGTTGCCGTCGAGCGGGTCGCGAGGTGGCGGGGCGGACCCGCGGCGCTCCGGGTGGCCCGCTTCGCGAACGGCCTGGCCGAGAGCCCGGGGGAGAGCCGGAGCCGCATCGCGATGCGGGACGCCGGCCTGCCACCGCCCGTGCTGCAGCAGCCGGTCCGCACCGCCGACGGGGTCCTCGTGGGCCGCGCGGACTTCGGCTGGCCGGACCTGCGCACCGTCGGCGAGTTCGACGGCCGGACGAAGTACGGGCGGCTGCTGCGGCCGGGCCAGGATCCCGGTGAGGTCGTCTACCGGGAGAAGCTCCGGGAGGACGCGATCCGGGCGGAGGGCTGGTCGGTCGTCCGCTGGACCTGGGGTGATCTGGAGTGCTTCGCCCCGGTCGCCGCCGGCCTCCGCGGCGCCTTCCACACCTGACCACGCGCGCGTTCCGCCCCGACGCGCGGTGTCGACGCCGCGCGTGACGCCGGACGCCGCGCGCCCCACCGGGGCCGCGCGTGGCGCCGGAGCGGGCGGGTGGGCATGCTGCGGGGATGGCCCTGGACAGTCCCGTGATCCTCGAGGTGGCGGTCAACGGCACCACCCCGCGCAGCCGCAACCCGCACGTCCCCCGCACCCCCGCCGAGATCACCGAGGACGTGCTCGCGTGCGTCGAGCTCGGCGCGACGATCGCGCACAACCACAACGACGAGCCGATGTTCACCGAGGACGGGGTGCACGCCGTCGAGCCGTACGTGCAGGCCTGGACGCCGGTCCTGGACCGGCACCCGGACATGCTGCTCTACCCGACGATGGCCGCGGGGGCGCGCGGGATCACGGTCGAGCGGCGGTGGGGCCACGTCGAGGAGCTGGCCCGGCGCGGGCTGGGCGGGCTGACGCTCGTCGACCCGGGCTCGGTGAACGTCGGCCTGCTCTCCGACGGCCGGCACCTCCCGGGAGGGGCGGACGCGCCGTACGAGAACACCGTCGCGGACGCGGAGTACATGTGCGCCCGCACCACGGCACTGGGCGCGGCGCCGAGCATCTCGATCTTCGAGCCGGGCTTCCTCCGGACCGCGCTGACCCTGCACCGGCACGGGCGGCTCCCCTCGGGCGCGATCGTCAAGCTGTACTTCGGCGGCGGGATCGAGTTCGGCCTGCCGCCCACGGAGAAGGCCCTCGACGCCTACCTGGAGATGCTCGAGCCGTCCGGCCTGCCCTGGTCGGTGGCGGTGCTGGGCGGGGACGTGCTCACGTCCGGGCTCGCCGAGCACGCGGTGCGGCGCGGGGGCCACGTCCGCGTCGGGCTGGAGGACTTCGCCGGGCCGGGCACGCCGTCGAACACCGAGCTGGTGCGGGGCGCGGTGGAGCTGCTGGACCGCCTCGGCACCCGCCCGGCGACGATCGCGGAGACCCGGGGGATCCTCGGGCTGGCGAGGCGGTAGACGACATGTCGGGCTTCGACCGCGCCTCGGCATCCCCGCGACCGGCGCCGCGCTCCAGGAGACGAGGACCATGAGCACGATCAGCGACCTCATGAAGGCGAACCTGCTGGACGTCTTCGACGAGCGTGACCGGGACCGGCGCCGGGCGGCGATCGCCCGGACCTATGCCGAGGACGTCGTCTTCTACGACCCGGACGGCGTGCTGACCGGGCGCGCGGCGCTGGAGGAGAAGGTGCAGCAGCTGCTCGACGGCGCCCCGGGCTTCGTCTTCCGCCCCGGCGGCCCCCTGCACGAGAGCCACGACATGGGCATCCTGGCCTGGGACTTCGGGCCCGAGGGACAGCCACCGGTGGTCACGGGCATCGACGTGGGCCTCGTCCGGGACGGCCTCCTCGCCTCGGTCCACACCGTGCTGACCTCGGCGCCGCCGCCCGGCTGAGCGGCGCCGGGGGAGAGGGCAGGAAAGCCACCGCACGCCAGAACCTGGCGTGACGGTGGCTTTCCTGCCAGTCGGGCCGGGATCAGGGGCGCTGCGTCGAGTAGATGAGGTTCAGGGCCTGGCCCGGGGCCGGGTTCACCGTGACCTCGCCGAACCCCGCCTCCCCGAGCATCGTGACGGCGAGCTCGCGGCCCCAGGCCGCGCCGAGGCCGGCGCCCTCGTGCGCCAGGGAGACGGTCATGCAGTGCAGCGTGCTGATCGAGTAGATCCAGGCCGCGAAGGGGTTGCCGACGTTCGCCTCCAGGTCGCTGGACGCGGCCATGTCCACCATGACGAACGTGCCGCCCGGCACCAGCGCGCCGTGGATGCCCCGCAGGACGGCGGCGGGATCGACCTGGTCGTGGATCGCGTCGATGGCGAACACGACGTCCAGGGGCTCGGCCGGGCGGAACGCGGCGACGTCCGCGACCTCGAAGGACACGTTGGTGAGCCCGGCCTCGGCGGCCTCGGCGCGGGCCCGGTCGAGGGCGTCCTCGGCGATGTCGTAGCCGGTGAAGGTCGACGCCGGGAAGGCCGCCGCCAGGAGGACGAGCGCGTGCCCGGTGCCGCAGCCGACGTCCGCGACGCGCGCCCCGGCCGTCAGCCGCTCGGTGAGCCCGGGGACGAGCGGGAGCCAGGCGTCGACCAGGAGCTCGTCGAGCGGGCGCCGGTTGAGCTGGTCCATGACGCCGGTGAAGTCCGGGCTGAACGCCGCGTAGGGGACGCCCCCGCCGCTGCGGAACGCCTCCTCGATGCCGTCCAGGTTGCGGCCCAGCAGCGGGACCATCGCCGCCATCGGGGCCATGTTCTTCGAGCCGTCCCCGGTCAGCGCCGCGGCGTGCTCGGGCGGCAGTGTGTACCGCCCGGACCCGGCGTCGAAGGTCATGATCCCGCCGGTCACCATCGCGCCGAGCCACTCGCGGACGTACCGCTCGTGCAGTCCGGCCCGCTCGGCGAGACCGGCGGAGTCCGCGGGGCCGGCCGCCGCGGCGTCGAACAGGCCGGCGCGGTGCCCGAGATCGATCATGAACGTGAGAACGCCGCTGGTGTAGACGCCGAAGAGGTGGCGGGCGAACTCGCGGACCTTGCGGCGGTCCGGCACGGCGGTGTCTTCCGGGACGATGGTCATGCGATCAGCATGCTTCCGCCGGGCCGGTCCGTCGAGCATGCTCGGTGCGTGGACGTCCGGGAGATCTACACCAGGTGCAGCGCCGAGTTCAGCGCGCGCGTGCACGCCGTCGACGGCCGGTGGGCGGAGCCGAGCCCGCTGCCGGGCTGGGACGTCCGCACGCTGGTCAACCATCTCGCCTACGAGGAGCGCTGGACCCCGGTGCTCTTCGGCGGGGCGACGATCGCCGAGGTCGGCACCCGCTTCGACGGCGACCTGCTCGGCGACGACCCGGTCGCCGTGATCGACGAGGCCGCGGCCGCCGCGGTGGCCGCGATCAGCGCGGACGGGGCGCTCGACCGCACCGTGCACCTCTCGTTCGGGGACTACCCGAGCCGCGAGTACGCCCTGCAGCTCTCCGCGGACCATCTCGTGCACGCCGTGGACCTGGCCCGCGCCCTCGGCGCGGACGAGATCGTCGATCCCGAGGCGGCCGCCGCGCTGCGGGAGTGGTTCACCTCGATGGAGGACACGTACCGGGAGATGGGCGTGATCGGGCCGAGGGTGGAGGTCCCGCCGGGAGCGGATGCCCGGGCGGAGCTGCTCGGGATGATGGGGCGCCGCCCGTGACGCGGACGTGGCAGGTCGGCGACGTGACGATCACGAAGATCGTCGAGCTCGAGGACGCCGTGCCGCCGGCGCGCGCGGGGATCTCCGGCCTCGAGCCGACCGATCTCGCGGACCTGCCCTGGCTCGTCCCGGACTTCCTGACGCCCGACGGGCTGATGCGGATGAGCATCCACTCGTTCCTGGTCGAGACCCCGCAGACGCGGATCGTCGTCGACACCGGCCTCGGCAACGACAAGCCGCGTGCGGTCCCGCACTGGAGCGGGTTGCGCACCGGCTTCCTCGACGACCTGCGCGCGGCCGGCTGGCCACCCGGGAGCGTGCAGCGGGTGATCCACACCCACCTGCACATCGACCACGTCGGCTGGAACACCGTGCTCGTCGACGGCGCCTGGGTCCCGACGTTCCCGCAGGCCAGACACCTGATGGTGCGGGCGGACCTCGAACACTGGCAGGCGCAGGCGGCGCGCACGGACGACGACCGGCCCGGCTGGCTCCGCGCGATGACCGACGTCGCCGCGGTCTGGACGGACTCCGTGGCACCGGTCCTGGACGCCGGTCAGGTGGATCTCGTCGAGCCGGACGCCCGCGTGGACTCCTCCGTCCGGCTCCTGCCGACGCACGGGCACACCCCGGGCCACGCCAGCGTCCTGATCGAGAGCGGCGGGGAGTCCGCCGTGATCACCGGAGACCTGGTGCACTTCCCGTGCCAGATCGCGCGCCCCCGCTGGACGTCCATGCTGGACTGCGACCAGGCGGAGGGCACCGCGGCCCGGGAGAAGTTCCTGGAGGCCTTCGCGGACACGGGCACGCTCGTGCTCGGCACCCATTTCCCGGACCCCACCGGCGGGCACATCGTGCGCGACGGTGCGGCGTACCGGTTCGAGATCTGACCACGAGCAGGGGGACGGCGATGGAGCTGGCGGACAAGGTTGCGCTCGTCACGGGCGGGGGGTCCGGGATCGGTGCAGCGGTCTCGCGGCTGCTGGCCGCCCGCGGTGCGCGGGTCGTGGTCGCGGACCGGGACGAGGCCGGCGCACGGAAGATCGCCGACGAGGTCGGCGGGCTCGCCGTCGTCGCGGACGTCACCGATCCGGCGCAGGTCACGGACATGATCGAGACGGCCGTCGGGGAGTTCGGCGGCCTGCACATCGCGGTCAACAACGCGGGGATCAACACCGGTTCCGGCGTCCCGACCGGGGAGACGGAGTTCGACACCTGGCGGCAGGTCCTCGCCGTCAACCTCGACGGGGTGTTCCTCTGCCTGCGCGCGGAGCTCGCGGTCATGGCTCCGTCGGGGGAGGGCGCGATCGTGAACATGGCGTCGATCCTGGGCAGCGTGGCCGTCCCGGGAGCCGCGGCGTACGTCGCCTCGAAGCACGCCGTCGTCGGCCTCACCCGGACGACCGCCCTGGACTACGCGCAGACCGGGATCCGGGTCAACGCCGTCGGCCCGGGCTTCATCGACACCCCGCTGCTCAGCGAGCGCACCCCGGAGGCGCACGAGGAGCTGCTCGGCCGCCACCCGGTCGGCAGGCTGGGGGAGGCGGAGGAGGTGGCCGCGGTCGTCGGGTTCCTCGTCTCGCCGTCCGCGTCGTTCGTGACCGGCGCCTACTACACGGTGGACGGCGGCTACACGGCCCGTTAGACCTGTGAGGCGGCCGCACCGGCGCGGTCGCGGACCCCCGGTTGGGAGCGATCATGGCAGGACGGGTCGAGGGCAAGGTCGCCCTCGTGACGGGCGCGGCGCGGGGACAGGGCCGCAGCCATGCGGTACGGCTGGCCGAGGAGGGCGCGGACATCATCGCCGTCGACATCACCGAGCAGGTCGAGGGCATGCCGTACCGCACCGGCACGGCGGAGGAGATGGCCGAGACCGTCGCGCTGGTGGAGGCGCTGGACCGGCGGATCGTGTCGATCGTCGCCGACGTGCGGGACGTCGAGGCGCTGCGCGCGGGCGTCGACCCGGCGGTGGCCGAGCTCGGCCGGCTGGACATCGTCTGCGCGAACGCGGGGATCGGGTCCGCGCCGCACCGGACGCACGAGATGCCCGAGGACATCTGGCAGCAGATGATCGACATCAACCTGACCGGTGTGTGGCACACCTGCAAGGTGACGGTGCCGCACCTGCTGGCCGGCGGCCGTGGGGGCTCGCTCGTCCTCACCAGCTCCGCGGCCGGGCTGAAGGCCTACGCCAACATCGGGCACTACGTCTCGGCGAAGCACGGGGTCGTGGGCCTCATGCGGACCCTCGCGGTGGAGCTCGCGCCCGAGCGGATCCGGGTGAACAGCGTGCACCCCACGCAGGTGGACACGCCGATGATCATGAACGACGCGGCGTTCCGGCTCTTCGCCCCGGACGTCGAGAACCCGACCCGGGAGGACTTCGCCCCGATCTCGCAGTCGATGAACGCCCTGCCGATCCCGTGGGTCGATCCGGTGGACATCAGCAACGCGGTGCTGTTCCTGGCCTCGGACGAGGCGCGCTACATCACCGGCGTCACGCTCCCGGTCGACGCGGGCTGCCTGGTGAAGTGACGGGGGGGGCGGGGGGGGCGGGCCCCCGCCCGGCCCGCAGCACCTACTCCTGGAGGGCCTGGGCGCCGGCCTGCCTGATCGCCAGCGGGGCACCGGCCAGGTCCTCGTCGTTGCAGAGCAGCTTGACCTCGTAGTACGGCGAACCCTTACGGTCGTCGTAGTCGAGGTGGATCGCGATGACGTCGACCGGTTCGCCCAGCCACTCCTGGGCCCTGCGCAACCACTGCGCCGAGCGTTCGAGGGCGGTGGGGAGGTCGTCGTCCCGGAACTGCACCGGGCGGAACGGCACGTCCTGGATCTGGTCCTGCGGGGCCTCCGGGCGCGGGAGGTCCGCCGCCAGGCCCGCGTCGTCGAGGTGAAGGGCAACCATCTTCTCACTCACCCGAGGAGCGTGACGTGCCGCGGCGGCGGGGACAAGCTCTCCGGGCCGGAAGGACGTGTCGTGTCGCGGATCGGCCCGGTCACTTGGCGCCGTACTCCTTCTTCACCTCGGCCCGCCACGCCGCGTACTCGTCGGGATGGCGCAGGTTCATGTCCCCGGCGCAGGTCCCGCAGTGGCCGACGATCCGCAGCAGCGCGAGCCGCCCGCAGCGGACGCAGGTCTGGGGAAGCGCGGTCGACGTGTCCTCGGGTTCGGTCACGTCGCCCAGTTTCGCAGGGAGCTACTTGCCGCGGCGGGTGGGGATGATGGTCGGGGTCTCGGCGGAGGACCTCTTGTCCGCCCGCTTCTGCTTGAGGGTCTTGCCGGACTTCTTGCTGCTGGACTGGCGCGGGGACTTGTCGGACATGCTCAGCTCCTCGGTTCGCGTGGCGGTGTGCCACGCCCGGTGGCGCGCCGGACGGCGCGGGCCGAGCGGGTCCCGGGGGACCCGTACCGACTCTCCTCCGATCCCCGGCCGCGCGCATCGGCCATGCGGGGTCGGGGTCGCCCGCGGTCGGGTGATCGGCGAAGGTGGGGCCATGCAGCGCGTGGTGTGTACGGCCTTCGGCGACGTGGCGGATCTCGAACTGGTCGAGGAGGAGACCCCCTCGCCCGGGCCGGGGGAGGTCCTCGTCGAGGTCGAGGCGGCCGGGGTGAGCTTCGTCGACGGGCTGATCGTGCGCGGGCTCTACCAGGTCCGGCCGCCGTTGCCCTTCACCCCGGGATCGACGGTCGCCGGCCGGGTGGTCGCCGTGGGCGACGACGTGGCCTCCCCCGCGGTCGGGACGCCCGTCGCGGGGCTCGTCCTGGGCTTCGGCGGCTACACCTCGCACCTGGTCCTGCCCGCGCGCTCCACCGTGCCGCTCCCCCCGGGGGTGACCGCGACGACGGCGGTGACCGCGATCGAGAGCTACTCCACGCTGGTGTTCGGCGTCACCCACCGCGTGTCGATCTCGCCGGGGGAGTGGGTGGTCGTCCTCGGCGCCGGCGGCGGGATCGGCCTGGCCGCGGTCGACGTCGCGCGCAGCCTCGGCGGACGGGTCCTCGCCGTCGCCTCGTCGCAGGACAAGCGCCGCGCCGCGCTGGCGGCGGGCGCCGAGACGGCGATCGACTACACGGACCTCAAGGACGGCATCCGTGCCGCGACCGGCGGCGGGGCGGACGTCGTGATCGACCCCGTCGGGGGCCCCGCGAGCGAGTCCGCGCTGCGGGCCCTGGGCGCCGGCGGCCGGTTCTGCGTGCTCGGCTTCGCCTCCGGGGAGATCCCGCGGCTCCCGGCCAACATCGTCCTGCTGCGCAACCGCGCGATCGTCGGCGTCGACTGGGGGGACTGGGCCCGCGCCGACGGCGACGCGGCGACCGGGCTGGTCGCGGACGTCCTCGGCCGGATCTCCCGCGGCGAGCTGCACCCGCCCACGCCGCGGGTCCACCCGCTCGCCGAGGCGGCGACGGCGTTGCAGCAGTTCGCGGACCGGGCCGTCACCGGGAAGATCGCGCTCGTGCCCTGACCGGTCACCCCGCGGAGCCGGGCGGGTACGGCTACTCTCGCGGGGGGAGGACGAGGATCGCCGACCGCGCGCCCGGACCGTCCTCCGCCGCTCCTGACCTCGGCGGATCAGAGCACGACGTCGACTCGTCGTGTCCCTTCCTCCGCATCGAGGAGCTCGTGACCACCACCCCCTCCGCGCCCGCCGTGGCCACACGCCGGGCCCGGTCCACACCGGCCAGCCTCTACACCCCGCTCGCCCGCACGATCCGCGAGCAGGGCCTCCTCGAGCGCAGGCAGGGCTGGTACTGGGTCCGGCTCTCCGCCGCCGCGATGGTGTTCGGCCTCGTCATCACCGCGATCGTTCTCATCGGGAACTCGTGGTGGCAGCTGGTCCCGGCGGTGGCGCTCGCGGTGGTCAACGCCCAGTTCGGCTTCCTCGGCCACGATCTCGCGCACCGTCAGGTCTTCGCCTCGCCGCGGTGGAACATCTGGTCGGCGCGGGTGGTGTCCGGGCTGTTCGCGGGCCTGAGCTACAGCTGGTGGATGGGCAAGCACACCAAGCACCACAACGCCCCCAACCAGGAGGGGAAGGACCCGGACATCGCCAACGGCGTGCTGGCCTTCACCCCCGCCGACGCCGCTCCGCGGACCGGCGCGGCCGCCTGGTTCACCCGCCGGCAGGGTTGGGCCTTCTTCCCGCTGCTGACCTTCGAGGGCGCCGCGTTGCACGTCGCCAGCGTGGCGACGCTGCTGCAGGACCGGACCCGGACACACCGGCTGGTGGAGCTGGCGTTCATCGCGGTCCGCCTCGGCGGGTACGCCGCGCTGCTGCTGGTCTTCCTGCCGCCGTTGATGGCACTCGTCTTCGCCGCCCTGCAGCTGGCGGTGTTCGGGGTCCTGCTCGGCGGCTCGTTCGCCCCGAACCACAAGGGCATGCCGCTGGTGCCCGCCACGGCACGGGTGGACTTCCTGCGCCGCCAGGTCCTGATGTCCCGCAACATCCGCGGCGGCGTGCTCACGGACTTCATGATGGGCGGGCTCAACTACCAGATCGAGCACCATCTCTTCCCGAGCATGGCGCGGCCGAACCTGCGCCATGCCCAGCCGTTCGTCCGCGCCTACTGCCGGCAGAACGGGATCGCCTACACCGAGACCGGGTTGTGGACCTCGTACGGCATCGTCGTGCGCTACCTCAACGCCGTCGGGCTGGCGGAACGGGACCCGTTCTCCTGCCCGATGGTGCGCCGGTACCGGGCGTGACCCGTGGCCGGCTCCGGTACGCCCGCGCCCGGCCGGATAGATGTAGTCTGCCTCCGTCCGGCGCACGATTCGGCCCCTGTCGCGCACCGTGCCTCCGCACCCGCGCCGGGAAGGCTCGTCGTCATCCGCCCGTTCCTCGAAGTGCTCATGCAGCCGATCGCGTCCCGCCGTGGGTGAGACGGGTGCGGTGACGCGTGCGGTGCTGGGTGGCGCCGCGGACGCGGACCAGCGGGTCTTCGCGGAACGCCTCTGCCGCGCCTGCGTGGACGAGCTGGATGTCGACGGCGCCGCGCTGTCCGTGCTCACGGCGGAGCCGGCCCGGGTGACTCTCTGGGCGTCGGACCCGACGGCGGAGCTGCTCGAGGAGCTGCAGTTCTCGCTCAACGACGGTGCCTGCGTCGAGGCGGCCAGGTCGGGAGCCCCGGTGCTGGTCCCGGACCTGACCCGCGGCACCGAGTCGGAGCGCTGGCCCGTGTTCGCCGCGGCGGTCGCGGAGCGGGCCACGATCGGCGCGCTCTTCGCCCTGCCCCTGCAGTGGGGGGCGGTCAACCTCGGGGTCCTGGACCTCTACCGCACCAGCCCGGGTGGGCTGCTCCCGGCGCAGTACACGGACCTCCTCCGGGCGGTCGACCTCGCGGCGCTCCTGGTCATCGGGCGGCTCACCGCACCGGTGGGCGGGGACGACGCCGACGGGTGGCCGGACGAGGGATCCGGCACCCACTACGAGGTTCATCAGGCCACGGGGATGGTGCTCGCGCAGCTGGGGGTGGACCCTGTAGTCGCCCTGGCGCGGATGAGGGCGTACGCGTTCGCCGAACGTCGGCTCCTCGTCGAGGTCGCCAGGGACGTCGTGGCACGCAGGCTGCGTTTCACGGAGGACATGGGCTGATGTGCACGGTAGAAGCGTCACCGACAACTCGACACAGGGACGGGGATCCGGCGTGAACGAGGGACACAGCGACCGCGAACGGCGGATCGGCCGGGCCTTCGTCGTGCTCGCCGACACGATGGTCGACGACTACGACGTCATCGATCTGTTGGACCGGCTCATCGGGTACAGCGTCGAACTGCTCTCCGCGGACGCCGCCGGCCTGGTGCTCGCGGACGCCCGGGGGGAGCTCCGGGTGGTCGCGGCATCGAACGAGGACGCGGAGCTGATGGAGCTGCTGCAGCTGCAGAGCGCCGAGGGACCGTGCCTGGACTGCTTCCGCACCTCCGCCCCGGTCAGCGTCGAGGACATCGTCGAGTCCGCGGACCGGTGGCCGGGGTTCGTCGCCGCGCTGGCGGACCGCGGCGCCTTCCGGTCGGTGCACGCGCTGCCCCTGAGGCTGCGCGGGCAGGCGATCGGCGCGCTGAACCTCTTCCACCACGCGCCGGGCCCGATCCCGGAGGACGACCTCGCGCTGGGCCAGGCACTGGCGGACGTCGCGACGATCGGGATCCTCTCGGAACGCCTGATCCGGCGCGGAGAGGTGGTCAACGAGCAGCTGCAGACCGCGCTGAACAGCCGGATCGTCGTCGAGCAGGCGAAGGGCGTGCTCGCCGAGCACGCCGGCATCGGGATGACCGAGGCGTTCGACGCGTTGCGCCGCTACGCACGGTCCAACAACGTGCGCCTCGCCGACACCGCCCGGCAGATCACGGTCGGGGACCTCGCCCCGGGCGTGGTGCTCGCCATGCGGCGCTAGGGATTCCGCGGTGCGCGTGCCCTACCGCAGGTCCGCGGCCGGGAAGGGCGGGCGCTCGTCGAACCGCAGGGACAGCCGGCCCGCGGCCCGCCAGGCCCGGGCGGTGAGGTCCCGGTCCTCGTCCGTCACCAGGTTGCCCATCACCCGCAGGGCCACCGTCATCAGCCCACGGGAACGCATCCCCACCGGACCCGCGAGTGGGAGCAGCCGGGGGAGGGTGAGCAGGCCGGCCAGCCGGCGCGCGATGGAGAACGCCTGGCCGTAGTGGGTGCGCAGGGTCGCGGGCCAGGCGGTGGCGAGGTCCTTCTCCCCGGTCAGCAGCTCGGCCACCACCCGTCCGGTCTCGAGGCCGTAGTCGATGCCCTCGCCGTTGAGCGGGTTGACGCAGCCCGCGGCGTCCCCGATCAGCGCCCAGTTCGGCCCGGCGACCCCGGAGACCGCGCCGCCCATCGGGAGCAGCGCGGACGCCGGGAGCCGGACCGGGCCGTCGAGCTGCCAGTCCTCGCGGCGCAGGTCCGCGTAGAGCTCGATGAGCGCGCGCAGCCTGACCTTGGCCGGGCGCGCGTCCGTGGCGAGCGTGCCGACCCCGATGTTGACCTCCCCGTTGTTCAGCGGGAACACCCAGCCGTAGCCGGCCAGCACCTCGTCGGAGGTGCCGCGCAGCTCGAGGTGCGAGGAGATCCACTCGTCGTCGCTGCGGCCCGAGCGGATGTACCCGCGGGCCGCGACGCCGTAGGCGGTGTCCTTGTGCCACTCGCGACCGAGCACCCGGCCCAGCGTCGACCGGGCCCCGTCCGCGACGACGAGCCGCTCGCACGCGACCGTCGCGGTGCCGCCGTCCGCCAGGGCGAACACGACGCCGGAGATCCGCTCGCCGTCCCGCTCGACGTCGACGGCCTTGGCGCCCTCCAGCGGGGTCGCGCCGGAGTCCAGCGCGACGTCCCGGATCCGCGCGTCCAGCTCGGTGCGTGCCACCGCGCTGCCGTTGCCGGGGAGCGAGCCGCCCGGCCACGGCAGGTACAGCTCCTGCCCGAAGCCGGCCGCCCGCAGCCCGCGGTTCGATCCGTGCGAGCGCACCCACTCACCCAGGCCGAGCCGGTCCAGCTCGGCGATCGCGCGCGGCGTCAGGCCGTCCCCGCAGGTCTTGTCCCGCGGGAACACCGCCGCGTCCGCGAGGACGACGTCCAGGCCGTGTCGGGCGGCCCACGCGGCGGCGGCCGAGCCCGCGGGCCCGGCGCCGACGACGAGCAGGTCGGTCGAACCGGGGAGCGGGCGGGAGGCGTCCATGGTCTCAGTGTCGCAAGCCGCGGCGCCGTCCGCCCGTGCCCGGCCCGAGATGTATCCCGCGGCACTCCGCGCCCGTCACCCGGACCGGCCCGCGCTCGTCGGATGCGCTCGTCGGATGCGCTCGCCCGGCCCGGGACCTAGGCTCCGACCCATGACGGCAGACGGCTGCCCGGTCTCGGCCCGCGCGGCCGCGTTCGATCCCTTCGGGGACGACTATCAGGCCGATCCGCCCGCGTCACTGCGGTGGTCCCGGGACGAGGAGCCGGTGTTCTACAGCCCCGAGCTGGGCTACTGGGTGGTCACCCGCTTCGACGACGTCCGCGCCGTCTTCCGGGACAACGCGCTGTTCTCCCCGTCGATCGCGCTGGAGAAGATCACCCCGGTCTGCGCCGAGGCCGTCGCCACGCTCGCGCGGCACGGCTACGCGATGGACCGCACGCTGGTGAACGAGGACGAGCCCGCGCACATGCCGCGCCGCCGCGCGCTGATGGGCCCCTTCGCCCCTGCCGAGCTGGCCCACCACGAGCCGATGGTGCGCCGGCTGGCCCGGGAGTACGTGGACCGGTTCGTCGACCGGGGCGAGGCGGACCTCGTCGACGAGATGTTCTGGGAGGTCACGCTCACCGTCGCGCTGGAGTTCCTCGGCGTCCCCGAGGAGGACATGCCGACACTGCGGAAGTACTCGATCGCGCACACCGTGAACACCTGGGGCCGCCCGTCACCGGACGAGCAGGTGGCCGTCGCGGACGCCGTCGGGAAGTTCTGGACGTACGCGGGGACGGTCGTGGAGAAGATCCGGAAGGACCCGTCCGGGCACGGCTGGATGCCCTACAGCATCCGGAAGCAGCAGGAGCAGCCGGACGTCGTCACGGACTCCTACCTGCACTCGATGATGATGGCCGGCATCGTCGCGGCCCACGAGACCACGGCCAACGCCGCGGCCAACGCGCTGAAGCTGCTGCTGGAGAACCGGGCGGTGTGGACCCAGATCTGCGCCGATCCCGCGCTGATCTCGAACGCGGTGGAGGAGTGCCTGCGGCACAACGGTTCCGTCGCGGCCTGGCGGCGGCTCGTCACGGCGGACACGACGATCGGCGGCGTGCCGATCCCGGCCGGGGCCAAGCTACTGATCGTCAGCTCGTCGGCGAACCACGACGAGCGGCACTTCGACGACCCCGACGCCGTCGACCTCCGCCGGGAGAACACCGCGGACCACCTGACGTTCGGCTTCGGCAGCCACCAGTGTCTGGGCAAGAACCTCGCGCGGATGGAGCTGCAGGTCTTCCTGGAGGAGCTCACCACCCGGCTCCCGCACCTGGAGCTGGTGGCGGACCAGCGGATCACCTACCTGCCCAACACCTCCTTCCGCGGGCCGGAGCACCTGCGGGTGCGCTGGGACCCGGCGGCCAACCCCGAGCGGCGCGATCCCGGCGTCCTGGACCGTCGCCACCCGGTGCGGCTCGGGGAGCCGGACCGGCGCGCCGTGACCCGGGCCGTGATCGTCGACGCGGTCGAGCGCGAGGCCGCGGACGTCGTCTCCGTCCGGCTCACGTCCGCCTCCGGGCCGCTACCGGCGTGGTCCGCGGGCTCGCACGTGGACCTCGAGGTGGGCGGGGTGACCCGGCAGTACTCCCTGTGCGGGGACCCGGCGGACCGCGAGCACTACACGATCGCCGTGCACCTGGCGCCGCAGAGCCGCGGCGGCTCGCGGTTCGTGCACGAGGCACTGCGGCCCGGCCACGCGCTGCGCCTGCGCGGGCCCCGCAACCACTTCCGGCTCGACCCGCAGACCCGGCGGCTCGTCCTGGTCGCGGGCGGGATCGGCATCACCCCGATCCTCGCGACGGCGGACGAGGCCCGCCGCCGCGGCCTGGACTACGAGATCCACTACTGCGGCCGCACCCGGGACGCCATGGCCTTCCTGGACCGGCTGCACCGGGACCACGGGGACCGGCTCGCCCTGCACGTCGGTGCCGAGGGCGCCCGCCTGGACGTCGGGGCGCTGTTCGCCGCACCGCGGCCGGACACCCGGGTCCACGCGTGCGGCCCCGCCCGGCTGATCGGGGCCGTCGAGACCGCGACGCGGACCTGGCCGGACGACGCGCTGCGGGTCGAGTACTTCAGCGCCGCCGGCGGCGCGCTCGACCCGGAGCGGGAGCACGCCTTCGACGTCGTGCTGGCACGCTCGGGCCGCACCGTGCCCGTGGGGGCGGGGGAGACCGTGCTGCAGGCCCTGCGGGCCGCCGACGTCGACGTCCGCAGCGACTGCGAGGAAGGCCTGTGCGGCACCTGCGAGGTCCCGGTGCTCGGCGGTGAGATCGACCATCGCGATCTCGTGCTGACCCGGGCCGAGCGCGCCTCGGGCTCCCGGATGACGGCGTGCTGCTCGCGCGCCCGCGGCCCGTCGCTCCTCCTCGACCTCTGATCCCTGCCCCTCACCTGATCCCTGCCCCTCGCCGCGTCCGCTCCGCCACCGCACGGGAGGACCAGCCGATGTCCGAGACCCCCGGGACCGCGACCGCGACCGACCGGGCCCAGCTGCGCCGCGTCGTCGGCGCCAGCCTCGTCGGCACGACGATCGAGTGGTACGACTTCTTCGTCTACGCCTCCGCCGCGGGGCTGGTGTTCGGGAAGCTGTTCTTCCCGGCGCTCGACGGGAACGCCGCCCTGCTGGCCTCCTTCGCCACGCTCGGCGTGAGCTTCTTCGCCCGGCCGATCGGCGGTGTCGTCGCCGGACATCTGGGGGACCGGATCGGCCGCAAGGCCGTGCTGGTCGGCACCCTGCTGCTGATGGGGCTCGCCACGGTGGGGGTCGGCCTGCTCCCCGGCTACGCCTCGATCGGGATCGCGGCGCCGATCCTGCTCGTGCTGCTCCGGCTGCTGCAGGGCCTGTCCGCGGGCGGGGAGTGGGGCGGCGCGGCGCTGATGTCGGTCGAGCACGCGCCGCCGGGGCGCCGCGGCTACTTCGGGGCGTATCCGCAGATCGGCGTGCCGATCGGGCTGCTGCTGGCGAACCTGGTGTTCTTCGTCGTCTCGGCGTCGACGACGGAGGCGCAGTTCGAGTCCTGGGGCTGGCGGATCCCGTTCCTGCTCAGCGTGGTGCTGATCGGCGTCGGGCTCTTCGTCCGGTCCCGGGTGTCCGAGAGCCCGGTGTTCGTCGAGATGCGCGAGCGCCGGGCGCACCGCTCGGCGCCGCTGCCGGAACTGCTGCGCACGAGCCGCCGGGAGATCCTGGTCGCGATCGGGCTCTTCCTCGCCAACAACATGGTCGGCTACATCCTGATCGCGTTCGTCACCTCCTACGGCACCCGCACGCTCGGCCTGTCCAGCGCGACGATGCTGCTGGTGGGGATCGTCGGCGCGGTGGCGTGGGGTGTGTTCACCCTCTACGCCGGGCACCTGTCGGACCGGATCGGGCGGCGCCGCGTCTACCTGGTGGGCATCGTCGCGATGGGCGCCTGGACCTTCCCGTTCTTCCTGCTCCTCGACACCCGCTCGGTGCCGTTGATGCTGGTGGCGGTCGTGGTGCTGGCCTTCGGCCTCGGGCTCACCTACGGCCCGCAGGCCGCCACCTACGCCGAGCTGTTCCCGGTGCCGATCCGCTACAGCGGCGTCTCGTTCGCCTACGCGTTCGGGGCGATCCTCGGCGGCGGGTTCGCCCCGCTGCTCGCCACCTACCTGATCGCGCGCACGGGCACCTCCCTCTCCGTCTCCGCGTACATGCTCGGGGCCTGCCTCGTCACCTTCGTGGCGGTGCTGGCCCTGCGGGAACGGCCGGAGGCGGAGCGGGAGGCGTTCGTGCTGGGTTCGTCGTGACCGCTCAGGGTGCGGCGTAGCGCTGCTCCCGCTCCCGGACCTCCGGCAGGCCGACGAGGCCGGTGAACTCCTCGAAGCTCGGGAGCGCCGCCATCGTCTCGGCGCTCGACGTGCCGTCCGCCTTGAGCGCGGCGAGGTAGGTCCGCATCCCGGCGGTCGCGGCGAGCAGGGCGCCGATCGGGAACAGGATCATCGCGAACCCGAGCTTCCCGATGGTCGCGACGTCCATCGGCGGCGTCTTCCCGCCCTCGACCCAGTTGAAGACGAGCGGGGCCTTCCCGGCGAGCTCGCCGGCGATCCGCTCGATGTCCGCCTCGGCGGTCGGGGCCTCGACGAACAGCGCGTCCGCGCCCGCCGCCAGGTAGGCGTGGGCCCGCTCGATCGCGGCGTCCACGCCGTCGACGGCGATCGCGTCCGTCCGGGCGATCAGCACGAGGTCCGGGTCCCGCCGCGCGTCGACGGCGGCGTGCAGCTTCCCGACCATCTCCGCGGTGGAGACGATCGCCTTGCCGGCCATGTGTCCGCACTTCTTCGGCGTGACCTGGTCCTCGAGCTGGATCCCGGCGACGCCGCCGCGTTCGTACTCCGCGACGGTCCGGCCGACGTTGATCGCGTTTCCGTAGCCGGTGTCCGCGTCCGCCAGCAGCGGGATCCCGATCGCGGACGCGAGCCGGCGCGCGTGGTCCGCCATCTCGGTGCCGCTCAGCAGGCCGACGTCCGGCGCGCCGAGCAGTGTCGCGGTGGTGCCGAAGCCCGTCATGTAGGCGGCGTCGAAGCCTGCGAGCTCGACGAGGCGGGCGGAGAGGCCGTCGTAGGCGCCGGGGAGGATCAGGGGGCCGTCCTGCGGGACGCGGGCGAGGAGCTCCCGCAGACGTGCGGGGTTCGAGATGGAGGGCATGGGACCAGCTTCGCTCACGAACGACCGGCGCGCACCCGCCCCCCACCGTCCGGCCCACGCGCGGTGTCCGGCCCCACACCGCCCGTCGACCGCGCGCGTCGCACCAGGTCGCGCGCGTCGCGTCGATCCCACCGCGGCCGTCGGGCGTCCCCCGTCCTGCGGTCGGAGATCCGCTGTGCCACCGTGACCGAGAACGTGTTCTGGGTCACTACGTGAGGGAGCATCGTGGACACCAGCAGGAAGTTGCAGGTCAGCAGGGTGATCGACGCGCCGGCCGCGGACATCTTCGCGATCCTGGCGAACCCGGAGCGACACGCGGAGATCGACGGCGCGGGCATGCTCCGCGGTGTCGAGGGGGAGGCGGAGCCGATCGCCGGCATCGGGCAGGTGTTCGCCATGAACATGCACCAGGACGCCTTCGGGGACTACCGGATGCTCAACTCGGTGACGGCGTTCGTCCCGGACGCCCGCATCGGCTGGTCCCCGGCGATCGACCCCGGCTGCGAGCTGGCCGGCAAGCTCGGGGACATGCACGTCGGCGGCCACACCTACACCTACGACCTCGCCGAGGGCGACGGCGGCACGACGGTGACCCAGACTTATGAGTGGATGAGCGTCAAGGACCCGGAGTTCCTCAAGTTCTTCCCGCTCGTCTCCGAGGAGCAGCTGGCAGGGACCCTCGACCGGCTGGCGGAGGCCGTCGGCTGAGCCGTCAGTACACGTCGCGGGAGTAGCGCCCGTCCGCGGTGAGCTTCTTGACGTAGGCGGCGCTGCCGTCGGCGTCCATCCGGCCGTGGGCCGCGACGATGTCGCGCAGCGCCCTGTCGACGTCCTTCGCCATCCGGCTCGCGTCCCCGCAGACGTAGACGTGGGCGCCGTCGGCGAGCCAGGACCACAGCTGGGCGCCGTGCTCGCGCATGCGGTCCTGGACGTAGACCTTGTGCCGCTGGTCCCGGGAGAAGGCGACGTCCAGGCGGGTCAGGGTGCCGTCGCGCTGCAGGTCGTCGAGCTCGTCGCGGTAGTAGAAGTCCGTCTCCCGGCGCTGCTCGCCGAAGAACAGCCAGTTGCGGCCCTCGTGGCCGCGGGCGCGCCGCTCCTCGAGGAAGCCGAGGAACGGGGCGATCCCGGTGCCGGGCCCGACCATGATCATCGGGACCGACGGGTCCGCCGGCGGCCGGAACCGCGGCGCGGGCCGCACCGACACCGCCGTCGGCCGCTCGTCCGCCGCGTCCGCGAGGAACGTCGAGCAGACGCCGCGGCGGGGGCGGCCGTGCCGGCTGGTGAAACGTACGACCGAGACGGTCAGCGCCACCTCACCCGGACTCGTCAGCGGGCTCGACGAGATCGAGTACTGCCGGGGGGTGAGGCGGGAGAGCGCGTCCACCCACTCCTGCGCGGCGGCCCGCACCGGGTGCTCGGCGAGCACGTCCACCGCCTGCCGGTCCCACGTCCACTTGGCCAGCTCGACGGTGTTGCCGGCGCGCAGCAGCTCCGCGAGCTGGTGGTCCCCGCGCCGGTCGGCGACGAAGCCGAGCAGCGACGGGGTGATGCGGGTGATGTCCAGGTGCCGGTGCAGCGCCAAGGCCAGCGCCACGGCGCCCTGCTCCGGGACGCGCACGGTCTCCCCGCCGTCGAGGCCCGTGGCCGTCAGCCACTCGTCGACCAGCTCGGGATGGTTCACCGGCCGCACGCTCAGCGCGTCCCCGGCCTCGTAGGCGAGGCCCGCGCCGGCCTCCAGGCGGAACTGGCGCACCTCCTTCGCCGAGCCGGGCAGGCTGAGCAGCCGCGCCCCGGCCAGCGAGACGTCGACGGGCCGGTCCCGCGGTGCCTGCGCGGG
>JAOZVV010000195.1 GCA_025869365.1 Pseudonocardia sp. | reverse complement strand
GTTCAGGAAAGCCACATTCCTGAAATCTCCTTACCTGAATGTGGCTTTCCTGAACCTCGGCAGAGATCCGTGGGCCCCGACCGCGCGCGGACTGTCGGGGGCGGTGGCTACCCTTGGCGCCGTGACCGCCACCTCCGTGCCGTCGGCGCCCGAGACCCTTCGCGAGCTGGGGTCCGCCCTGCGCCGGTGGGGGACGGGCGGGAGCGGGTCGATCGGCGTCGTGCGCGTGCTGGAGCGGCACGGGTTCGGCACCGTCGAGTCCGGACAGCTGGTCGCGGGCACCGCGGCGGGGGAGACCTCCGGGGTGCTCTACCTGCGCGCGCTGGACGACTCGGCGCTCCCGCTCGCGAGTGCCGCCGCCGAACTCCCGCAGACGCGCGAGGCGCACGTCGCCGAGGACGCGGCCGTGCGGGCCGGGCTCGCCTGCGCCGGCGGGGCCACCCTGCTCGGCCATCCGCTCCCCGCCCCGCTCGCCGCCGCCCTCGGCGAGGCGCTCGAACACGCCCGCCCCGCCGCGCTGCTCTCCACACTCGACGGCGCCGCCGCCGTCGTCCTGACCGGGCCCGCGCTCCAGGACGTGCACGGATCCCTCGGCTCCCCGGAGCTCGACGACGCCGCGGCCCGGGCGGCCCGGCAGCTGCTCCGTCGCGGCGGGACGGTCACCGAGCGGGTCACCGCCGCGGACACCGAACTGCTGCTGGACCTCTGGGTCCCGATCCCGTCCGTGCTGGTCGTGGGTGCGGGGGCGATCGGGGAGGCCCTGCTTGCGCAGGCCGCGCTGCTGGGCTGGGCCGGCCGCACCGTCACCGGGGTGGACGAGGCGCGCGACGCCGTCGCGGCGTTCACGGACGCGGACGTCGTCGTCCTGCTGGACCACTCACCCCGTTTCGACGCCATGCTGCTCGCCGGCCTGGAGCACGGCCACGGCTTCCTCGGCGCGCTGGGCTCGCGGCGCACGCAGGCCGCCCGCCGGGAGCGCCTGCTGGCGGCCGGGGTCACCGAGGAGCAGCTCACCACGATCCACGGCCCGGTCGGGCTGGACCTCGGCGCACGCACACCCGCCGAGACCGCGGTCTCGATCGTCGCGGAGGTCATCGCGGCCCGCGCCGGGCGGGACGCCTCCGCGCTCGGCGGCTCGGCGGGGCGGATCGGGGGGTGAACGTCCCCCTCCGCCGGCCCGGCCGCCGGTACGAGAGCGCGGACCGGGATCCGGACACCCACCGTCTGCCCTGGTTCGAGGGCCGCACCGCGCCCATCGACGCCGAGGGACGCACCGTGCCCATGCCCACCAGCACCACTCTCCCCGAGCCGCCGGACCCGCGCGCGGGCCGCGCGGTGGGCGGCCGGATCGGCCCGCGCTGGATCCGCCGGCTGCTCCTCGGCACGGTGCTGATGGTGGTGATCATCATGGGCGGGACGGCGTTTCGCGTGTGGCAGGTCGCCCGGGTGGACGGGGACCGGCCCGTCGACGCGGTGGTGGTGCTGGGTGCCGCGCAGTACGACGGCGAGCCCAGCCCGGTCCTCGCGGCCCGGCTGCGGCACGCGCTGGCGCTGTACCGGGACGGGCTCGCCCCGCGGATCGTCACCGTCGGCGGCAAGCAGGCCGGGGACCTGTTCACCGAGGCCGAGGCGGGGCGCCGCTACCTGATCGCCCGCGGCGTCCCGGCGGAGTCGATCGACATGGTGGACGAGGGCACGGACACCCTCGGCAGCCTCAAGTCCGTCGCCGCCCGGGCCGAGCAGGAGGGCTGGAGCCGCGCGCTCGTCGTCAGCGACCCGTGGCACTCGCTGCGGGCCCGCACGATGGCCCGGGACGCGGGGCTGGAGGCCTGGACGTCGCCGACGCGCAGCGGGCCCGTCGTGCAGACACGGGAGACGCAGGCGCGCTACATCTTCCGGGAGACCGGGGCGCTGCTCTACTACCGGCTCACCCACGCGTCCGTGGAGACCGAGAACTCCGGGCTCGGATGACGCTCTTCGTCGAGCAGGACGGCACCGACCCCCTCGCGGGTTCCTACGACGACCACGCCCGGGCCCGGCTGCTCCCCGAACCGCCGAAGGGCTCCGGCCTGGGCGAACGCGTCCGTCGGGAGCGCCGCAGCCCGTTCGCCCGGGACCGCGCCCGGGTGCTGCACTCGGCGGCGCTGCGCCGGCTCGCGGGCAAGACCCAGGTCGTCGGGCCGGGGGAGGGCGCGGAGATCACCGGCATCCCGCGCACCCGGCTGACGCACTCGCTGGAGGTCGCGCAGATCGGTCGCGGGATCGCCGAGGAGCTGGGCTGCGACCCGGACGTCGTGGACACGGCCGGCCTGGCGCACGACATCGGCCATCCGCCGTTCGGGCACAACGGCGAACGCGCACTGGACGAGTTCGGCGCCGCGTGCGGCGGGTTCGAGGGCAACGCGCAGACGCTGCGCATCCTCACCCGGCTCGAACCGAAGATCGGCCACGGCGAGACCGCGGGCGGGCTCAACCTCACCCGCGCCACCCTCGACGCGTCCTGCAAGTACCCCTGGCTCCGCCGGGGCGGGGAGCGCAAGTTCGGCGCCTACGCGGACGACGCGCCGGTCTTCGGCTGGATCCGGGACGGCGCGCGCGAGGGCCACCGCTGCGTCGAGGCGCAGATCATGGACTGGTCGGACGACGTCGCGTACTCCGTGCACGACGTCGAGGACGGCATCCTCTCCGGCCGCATCGACCTGGCCGCCCTGGGATCCGCGGCGGAGCGGGCGGCGCTGGCCGAGCTCGCGAGCACGCACTTCGGCGCGGACCGGGCGGCGTGCGAGGACGTCGCCGAGGACCTGTGGGCGCTGCCGGCCCTCGAGGCGGTCCGGGGGTTCGACGTGGGCACCGCCCGCGCCGCGGGGCACGTCGCGCTCAAACGGCTGACCAGCGAGCTCGTCGGCCGGTTCGTGCGGATCGCCACCGAGGCGACCCTGGACGTGCACGGGGACGTCCCGCTGCGCCGCCACCTCGGGGACCTCGTCGTGCCACCCCGTGCGGCCGCGGAGGTCGCGGTGCTCAAGTCCGTCGCCCTGCGGTACGTGATGAGCGACCCGGAGCGGCTGGCGATGCAGGCCCGGCAGCGGGAGCTCCTGCGGGAGCTGGGTGAGGCCCTGCTCCGCGGCGCCCCGGGGAGCCTGGATCCCGTCCGCGCCGAGGACTGGGCGGCCGCGCCGGACGATGCCGCCCGGTTGCGCGTCGTCGTGGACCAGATCGCGATGCTCACGGACCAGCAGGCCGTCGCCTGGCACGCCCGCCTGTGGACATCCTGAGAGTTCGCCAGGTCAGCGGCGTGAACCGGGCGGAACGGGCATCGTGGAGACGTGCGCACGATCGGGAACGTCCTGTGGTTCGTCCTCGTCGGCTGGTGGCTGGCCCTGGCCTACCTCGCCGCCGGCGTCGTGGCCTGTCTGCTCGTGGTGACCATCCCGTTCGGGATCGCGTCGTTCCGGCTCGCGGGCTACTCGCTGTGGCCGTTCGGCCGCACGATCGCCCACGACCGGTACGCGGGTGTCCCGTCGCTGATCGGGAACGTGCTGTGGATCGCCCTGTTCGGCTGGTGGCTGGCGCTGGCCCACATCGCGGCCGGGGTGGCGATGATCGTGACGATCGTCGGGATCCCGTTCGGGTTCGCGTCGTTCAAGCTGGCCGTGGCCGCACTGGTGCCGCTGGGGGCGCGCATCGTCCCGCTCGACGCGGTGGCGTACGGATACCCGGCGCCGTCGCAGCTCGCCCACCGCTGAGCCGGCCGCGCGCCGTCACGTCCCGGGGTCCCGTCCCGTCAGGAGGGCAGGACGACTCGAGGAGGACGTGATGGCGCGGATCCCCGCGGTACCCGAGCGCGACGCCGGTACCTTCGGCCGGCTGGTCTACCGGATCGCTCGTCGACGGTTCGGGGAGGTGCCCGAACCGTTCGCGGTGCTCCGGAACCACCGGAAGCTGTTCTGGGCGGGCCTGGTCACCGAGCTGATGGTCGAGAAGGCGGCGACGGGCCTGCCCGCCGCGGTCCGCGAGCTCGCCGTCTTCCGGACGGCGACGGTGGTCGGGTGCTCGTGGTGCGTGGACTTCGGCACGATGCTGCAGCGCCTCGACGGCCTCGACGTCGACCGCCTCCGCAACGTCGACGCCTACGCCACGGATCCGTCGTTCACCGCGCGGGAGCGGCTCGCCGTCGCGTACGCGGACGCGATGACCGCGACGCCGCCGACGGTCACGGACTCCCAGGTCGACGAGCTGGTGGCCGCGTTCGGCCCGGCGGGGGTCGTGGAGCTGACGCAGGCGATCGGGATGGAGAACCTGCGGGCGCGCACGAACCACGCGCTCGGGATCACCGAGCAGGGCTTCGACGCCGCCTGCCGGGTGCGCACCGGCTGACCTGCCCGCCGATCCGCCCCGGGTCCGTCAGCGTCGGGAGAAGTCCGGGCAGTAGGAGTCCGTCGCGGCGTCGATCAGGGCGAGCGCGTCCCGGGCCCCGACGCCCGCGGACACCGCCGAGCCGACGAGGCTGCTGCGCGAGGTCCCGGACTCCAGCGACGTGCAGACCTGGTGCCCCAGGTCCACCAGCTCCGACGGCGTGTAGGCCGAGAAGGACGGGCGGTGCTGCACCGCGGTCAGGTACGCGGCGTCCCCGAGGGTCCCGGTCGCCGCGGTGAGGGCGCTCGTCGCCTCCAGCGCCGTCGAGGTGATACCGGCGAGCGCGCTCCCGGCGAGCAGCACGACGCCCGTCAGGACGGTCGGCAGGATCCACGCCGGCCGGTGCCGTGGTGGCGGCGGGAGGTGCGGCGCGTGCGCCTGGACGGGGGGCGGCCCGTACCGGTGGGGACCGGCCGGCGGCGGTCCGTACCCCGACGGGCCCGCCGGGCCGGTGCCGTACCGCGGGGGGCCGTGGTGCTGGTGGCCGTACTGCTGTGGGACGTGCTGCTGTGGGCCGTGCTGCTCGGGGATCGCCCCCGGCGGGGGACCCTGCGCGGGCCTCGGACCCTGCTGTTCGGGGACGTGCAGGGCCCGGCCCGGCGGGCCCTCGGGCCCGCCCCGCTGTTCGGGGACCGCACCGTGGCGGCGCCGCTCCCCTGTGTCCTGCCTGTCCATCCGTGTCCCCCCGGCTGTGCGGACGTCCCACCGGGGACATCGTGCGCCGCCGGTGAGGACTTACGCCCCCGTCGAGTGAACCGGACCGGGCACGGTGTCGTCCACCGGAACCGGCTGGCCGGGGCAGGTGCGGAGGATGTCCGCGATCGCGTCGTGCTCGGCCTGGGTGACCCACAGCGCGTACTTGGCCTTGACGGCGACCTGTCGTGCCACGTAGTCGCAGCGGTAGGCCTTGACGGGCGGTAGCCAGGTGGCGGCGTCGCCGTCCCGCTTGGCGTTGTTGGTCGGGCCGTCGACGGCGAGCAGGTTCAACGGGTCGTTGCCGAGGTTGCGCCGGGCGTCGGCGTCGAGTTGCTGGGCGCCCTTCTGCCAGGCGTCCGACAGCGCGACGACGTGGTCGATCTGCACCTTCTCGCTGGTGCCCTGACCGCGGGTGAAGGGGATCGTCTTGCCCGTGTACGGGTCCTGCAGGGTCCCCGTCAGGACCACGCAGTCCCGCGTGCCCGGCTTGAACGTCTCGTCCGGGAAGTCCCTGGCCAGCACGTCGTTGCGGGTGTCACAGCCGTTGCGGTCGACGTCGGCCCAGGCCGGCCCGAACTGGTCCCGGGTGTAGCCCGTCTTGGGGGCGCGGCCCTTGACCGGCAGCGTCGCCAGGACGTCCGCGGCGGCGCCCGCCGGGGCGGCCGCGGTCCCGACCGAGACGCTCGGGAGATCCAGGGGAAACCGCTCGGCGAGCGTGGCACATCCCGCGGTCGACAGGAGCATCACGAGCAGGACAGGGATCACACGGGCCGTTCGCACGAGGCGAGATCCTCGCCGACCGCCGGTCGTCACGGTGCGTGACACGCCGGGCGCGGTCGGCTGTCTCGTCACAACCTGAGCTTCTCCGGGTTCATCACCTGGTGCAGCGCCGTGATCCGACCGTCGACGACCGTGAGCGCGGTGACGGTGCCCGGCACCTCACCCGATGCGCTCGAGACGAACCCGGGCTCGCCGTTGACCAGCACCGGCCGGAACTCCACGCCGGAGACGTCGTACTTCACCAGCAGCCCGGCGAGCAGCCTGGCCACCCTGTCCGCGCCCGCGACGACCCGCCGCGCGGTGGTGACCTTCCCGCCGCCGTCGCTCGCCAGGACGACGTCCGGGTGCAGGATCTCGACGAGCGCGTCCCGGTCCGCCCGCTCGATGGCGTCGACGAACGCGGCGAGCACCTTCTGCTCGGCGGCGCCGGGGGAGCGCGGCGGCGGCGCACCGGCGTCGGCGACGATCCGGCGGGCCCGGGACGCGTGCTGGCGGGCGGTGGCCTCGCTGCACCCCAGGACGCCCGCGATCTCGGCGAAGGGCAGCGCCAGCCCGTCGTGCAGGACGAACGCCACCCGCTGGGCGGGTCCGAGCCGCTCCAGGACGAGCATGGCCGCGATCCGCACCCCCTCGTCCCGGACGACGGCGGTCAGCGGGTCGCTCTCCTCGCCGGTCGTGACCAGCGGCTCCGGCAGCCACGGCCCCACATAGGTCTCGCGGCGGGCGGTCGCCGAGCGCAGCCGGTCCAGGCACAGGCGCGCGACGACGGTGGTCAGCCAGGCACGCGGCTCCCGGACGGCGGCCCGGGCGTCGTCGGTCAGGCCGGACCAGCGCAGCCACGCGTCCTGGACGGCGTCCTCGGCGTCGGCGAGGCTGCCGGTGATCCGGTAGCCGACGCGCAGCAGGTGCGCGCGATGCTCCTCGAACTCCTCGCCCACCGGCCGACGGTACCGCCCGCGCGATCACTCGGGCACGGTCCGGGGATCCGGCCGAGCCACCCGCCTCGGCCGAACGGCCGATGCCTCACCGCGGATTCGTCCCTGCGGCCGAGGTCGCGCACAGCGGATCGGAGCAGTGTCGAGGACATGTTCGAGACCCTCACCGTCGTCGGGGCCTGGGCCGGGATCCTGGTGATCGCCGTCCTCGCCGTCACACCACTGCTCGCGGACCTGCCGGACCGGCGGGAGAACGCGGCCCGGAAGGCCGCCCGGAAGACCACCCGGAAGACCACCCGGAAGACCACCCTGCCGGCCGGCGCGGTCCCGCACCTCCCGGTCCCGCGCCCCGCCTCGGACACGCCCGTGGCGACCCTCACCCGCCAGGGCTGACGCCCGCCCCACCGCCGGCCCCCCACGAACTAGACTCGCTCGCGTGGCAGGCCGGATCCGGGACAGTGACATCTCCGAGGTCCGCGACCGCACCCGCATCGAGGAGGTCGTGGGCGAGTACGTCTCGCTCCGCCGGGCGGGCGCCGGATCGCTGAAGGGCCTGTGCCCCTTCCACGACGAGAAGTCCCCGTCGTTCAACGTCCGCCCCACGCACGGCACCTTCCACTGCTTCGGCTGCGGCGAGGGCGGCAGCGTCATCGACTTCATCATGAAGATGGAGGTCCTCGCGTTCCCGGAGGCCATCGAGCGGCTCGCGGACCGCATCGGGCTCAAGCTCACCTACGAGGGCGGCGGCAGTTCGGTGCAGCGGGACCGCGGCACCCGCTCCCGGCTGCTCGAGGCCAACAAGCGCGCGGCCGAGTTCTACGCCGCGCAGCTCACGACGCGCGAGGCGGCGCCCGCGGTCGCGTTCCTCACCGCCCGCGGGTTCGGCACCGCCGCCGCGGAGCACTTCGGCTGCGGCTACGCGCCCGCCGGCTGGGACACGCTCACCAAACACCTGCTGGCCGAGGGCTTCACGTTCGACGAGCTCACCAAGGCCGGGCTGTCGAAGGAGGGGCGCCGCGGCCCGATCGACCGGTTCCACCGCCGCCTGCTCTGGCCGATCCGGGACCTCGGCGGCGAGGTCGTCGGCTTCGGGGCGCGGCGCCTGTTCGACGACGACCAGATCGAGGCGAAGTACCTCAACACCAGCGACACCCCCGTCTACCGCAAGACGCACGTGCTCTTCGGGCTGGACCTCGCCAAGCGGGAGATCGCCAAGCGACGCCAGGTGGTGGTCGTCGAGGGGTACACGGACGTCATGGCGATGCATCTCGCGGGCGTGACCACCGCCGTCGCCTCCTGCGGGACGGCGTTCGGGGCCGAGCACGTCAGCGTCCTGCGCCGGCTGCTGGGGGACGACTCGTTCGACCTCGGCGAGGTCATCTACACCTTCGACGGGGACGCGGCCGGGCAGGCGGCGGCGCTCAAGGCGTTCGAGGGGGACCAGTCCTTCGCGGCACAGACGTTCGTCTGCATCGCCCCGGACGGCCAGGACCCCTGCGAGCTGCGCCAGCACCACGGGGACACCGCGGTGCGGGACCTCGTCGCCCGCCGGGAGCCGCTGTTCGAGTTCGCGATCCGCTCGATCCTGCGGGACTACGACCTGGACCGCGCCGAGGGCCGGGTCGCGGCCCTGCAGCGCTGCGTCCCGCTCGTCGCGCAGATCCGCCGCGAGGACCTGCGGGACGAGTACGCCCGCCGGCTCGCGGGCTGGACCAGCTGGGACGACATCGCGATGGTCGTCCGCCGGGTGCGGGAGAGCGCGGGCGGCGGCCCCTCGAACGGCTCGCGCAGGGGCCGCCCGTCGGCGCCCCCGCCCAGCCGGGACGACCCGCGCCTGCACCTGCAGCGCGAGGCGCTCAAGGCCGCCCTGCAGATCCCGGCGGTCGCGGGCCCGCCCTACGACGAGCTGCCCGAGCAGGCCTTCACCCACCCCGCGTTCGCCGCGGTGCACAAGGGGATCCAGGCCGCCGGCGGGGTGTGCGCGGGGATGCAGGGCTCGGCGTGGATCGAGGCCGCGTCCGCGGAGTGCGGCCCCGAGGAGCGGAAGCTGGTCAGCGAGCTGGCCGTCGAGCCGCTCGAGCTGCCGCGCCGGCGCAACGGGGACGTCGCCACGGACGAGTCCCGCTACATCGGGAGCGTGCTCGCCGGGGTCCGGCTCGCGCTGGTGGACCAGCAGATCGCCGAGGTGAAGTCCCGGTTGCAGCGGACCAACCCGGTCGAGGAGTTCGAGGTCTACAACGAGCTCTTCGGAGATCTCGTCCCGCTGGAGCAGTACCGGATCGCATTGCGGGACAAAGCATCCGGAGCGGTCCAGTGAACCTGATCAAGCGGCTCCTCGGGAAGGCGGAGATCCCCGAGGGATTCGCGGGCGAGCTGGGGGCCGAGGAGCACGTCGTGGCCGTCGGGGTGCTCACCGACGGGGGCCATCTCGTCGTCACCAACCGGGGGATCTGGGTCCCGCCCGCCCGGCGGATCGGCTGGCACCTGGTCAGCAAGGCGACCTGGGGGGACGGCGCGCTGAGCGTCGTCGAGGCGGAGGAGGAACAGCTCGACGGCGCTGTCCTGCTCACGGACCTGCCGCCCCGGCGCTACCGCCTGCGCGAGCCCGGTGCGGTCCCGGAGGCCGTGCACCGCCGCGTCACCGAGTCCATCCGCTCGCGGCACCACCGGGACCTGGACACCGGCGGCGCCTGGTTCCTGCAGCGCAAGGTCCCCGGCCGGGACGGCACCGTGCTGCAGGTCCGCCCGGACCCGGGCGCCGATGTGGACGCCGTGCGTACGCTCGCGCAGAACGTGGCTCGCAAGCTCACCCCGTGAGCCGCGCACGACCCACGGAGGTGCTCGACCGGTGACGGCCACGACCTGGGATCCCTCGCTCTACCTCGACTTCGACGACCACCGCGCCCGCCCCTTCCACGACCTGCTCGCCCGGGTACGCAACGCGGACCCGCGCCGCGTCGTCGACCTGGGGTGCGGGCCCGGCCACCTGACGTCGGTGCTCTTCGCCCGCTGGCCGGACGCCGTCGTGGACGCGATCGACTCGTCCCCGGCGATGGTCGCCGCGGCCCGGGCGAGCGGCGTCGAGGCGGTGCAGCAGGACGTCGTCGACTGGATGCCGTCGCCGGACACGGACGTCGTGGTGACCAACGCGCTGCTGCAGTGGGTGCCGTCGCATCCGGATCTCCTGCCGCGCTGGATCTCCGCGCTGCCGGCCGGGGCGTCGTTCGCCATGCAGGTCCCGGGGAACTTCGGTGCGCCGTCGCACGCCCTGCTGCGTGAGCTGGCCGACGAGCCGGAGTGGCACGGGCGGCTGACCCTGCGGGACGAGGGCTCGGTGCTCGAACCGACGGAGTACGCCGCGCTGCTGTCCGCCGCCGGCGCCGAGGTCGACGTCTGGGAGACCACCTACGTCCAGCGGCTCAGCGGCGAGGACCCGGTGCTGCGCTGGATCAGCGGGACCGCGATGCGCCCCGTCCGGGACGCACTCGACGACGCCGGGTACGCGAGGTTCGTCGAGCAGCTCAGGCCGAGGCTGCGGCAGGCCTACCCGCGCCGGCCCGACGGCACCACCTGGTTCCCGTTCCGCCGCCTGTTCGCGGTCGCCCGCACGCCGTAGCCGCCGAGTTCGACGTCAGACTGGTTCGATCATGTCCTCGACCAGTCCGGTGTCGAACTCGAGGGGCTCAGCCGTCGTCGAGGAGGGCGCGGACCGTGCGTCCGGGGTCCGCGAGGAAGCGGCGCACGGTGTGGACGGGCAGGGCGTCGTCGTAGGCCACCGTGCGCAGGCCGCCGTCGTCACCGATCTCCAGGATCCGGGCGCCGGGAACCGCCAGCAGGATCGGGGAGTGGGTCGCGACGATCAGCTGCGAGCCCTGCTGGGCGAGGTCGTACATGCGGGTCAGGGCGGCGAGGCAGCCCTGGGTGGAGAGCGCGGCCTCCGGCTCGTCGAGCAGGTAGAGGCCACGCGGGCGGAAGCGGTGGGTCAGCAGGTCGAGGAACGACTGGCCGTGCGAACGCTCGTGCGGGGACACCCCGCCGTACGCCTCCTCGACGTGCAGGCCGAGGTTCTCGATCTCCGTCGCGACGTTGTAGTACGACTCCGCGCGCAGGAAGAACGACGACCGTTCCCGCCCGGGTGCGCGCCCGATCCGCAGCGCCCCGCCGAGCGAGGACTCGCTCGACCGGGTGGAGAACGTGAAGGAGCGCGAACCGCCCTCAGCGTTGAACCCGGCCGCCACGGCGATCGCCTCGACGAGCGTGGACTTCCCGGACCCGTTCTCGCCCACCAGGAACGTGACCCCCGGGCCGAGCTCCAGCCGGCGCCCCCGGAGCGCCTCGACGACCGGCAGGTCGAACGGGTAGCCGGGCGCGGTCTCCGCCTCGTCGATCTCGAGGTAGCGGAGGAAGAGCCCAGGGCTCAGTGGTGCTCGCCCTTCGCGCCGCTGACCGCCTCGTCCACGCGGGCGCGCACGACCCCGGCCGCCCCCTGGACGGCGGGGTGGTCCGTGATCCGCTGGTAGGTCCGGACGAGCTGTTCGTAGCGCTCGTGGCCGGCCCGTGCGCCGAGCACGTAGCCGACCGCGGCACCCAGCAGGAACTTGAGCATGTCGCCTCCGGGGGCTGGGAAGTCCGTGTCCCGGCCCATCCTGCCCCAGCCGACCTGCGACATCCCTGCGGGGGAGGGGGCCTCGATCGGGCTGCGGGAGGGGTGTTGTAAAGTTTTGCCTGCCGGTGAGCGGAGTACCGCTCCAGGCAGCGGTCCTCCGTAGCTCAATTGGCAGAGCATGCGACTGTTAATCGCAGGGTTACTGGTTCGAGTCCAGTCGGAGGAGCTTTCCCCAGCTCAGAGGCCTGATCAACTATCCTGGTCAGGCTTGGTGCATCACTTATGCATCGAATACGCCTTGCCGAGTGCCCCGTGCAGGGCAGACGCCGCCCGAGGGTCCGTCGCCGTCCGGGACATGTAGACATCCTGTGTCATCGACGGCCGAGCGTGACCCAGCACATTCGCGATCTGCCGAGCGGTGAGTCCGGCGTCGTCCATGATCGTGGCTGCGGTCTTGCGGAAGACGTGGCTCGTGACCCACTCGAACTCCTCGCTCCCGCGGGCGTCACGGAAGTCGCGGGATGTGTTCGAGGGGTCCCTCAAGCCACCGTTCGGGCCGGGGAAGACGGGCGTTCCCTTCAAGTGCGTTACGGCCGTAGCGACATCCACCCCGCTGAGATCCAACTCCTCGTGCCCGTCCTGGGCCGGGAGAACGGCGGTGTCCACCACGTACAGCTCAGCAGCGCGGCTACGCAGCAGCTCGGTGGCGAACTCGGGAAGCACCACGGTCCTGAACCCCGCGGTCGACTTCACCTTCTTCCGAAACAGCGGCCTGCCCTTGACCCTGCTCACCGTCCAGTCGATCCGGACAACGCCCTTGTCGAGATCCACGTCCTCCCACTGCACCGCGATGGCCTCACCGATCCGGCATCCGACCGCCAGCATGAAGGTCGTCAAGTCCATCAGCTCACGTTCGACGGCCAGCTCGTCCGATGCCAGCAGACCGAGCCACCGGCTGCACTCCTCCGGGGTGAGGGCCCGGGGCGTCTTCTTCGGCTTCGTGGGGATCGCCCTGGTGTCGCGGGTGGCCTTCGACGTCACCGCATCACGACGGGCCGCGTAGCCCAGGACCCCGGAGATGATCGTCCTGCTGGACTTCGCCGTAGGGTTTCCGGCGTTCTTTGCCACCGCACCGAGCATGGCGTCCACCCGCCCGGTCGTGATCTCTCGTAGACGTAGCTCACCGAGCGCAGGAAGCACGTGACGGGCCAGGATGCCCCGGTAGGTGCTCTCGGTGGTGGGGGAACGTTCACCGGCCACTACAGCCGCAGCCATCTCCTCGATCCACTCACCGGCCGCGACGGCGAATCTGGTCTCGGGCGTGATGCCACCGCTACCGAGCCCGGCCATCCCTGCGAATTTCGACTTCAGAGCCCGCTCGGCCTTCGACTCGGTGGTCCCCGTGGCCGAGTACTGCCGGGTCACACCGTCGGCTCCGCGGTACCGAGACCACGAGCGGTACGTCTTCCCCTGGCCCGGCTTCGTCACGTCCCTGGTGCGGATCTTCCCGTAGGTGCCGATGGACAGCGGCGGTCGTCCGGCCATAGATCCACTCCCCAGTGATCGTGATCGGCTTTGTACTGGGAGCTTAACGCGGGTCTCGAAAGCCTTACTGGGAAGGGTCAATCTAACTCGCGATGGAACGTAATACTTCTACTTCGACAAGCCTCTGACCTGCACTCGAAAGAAAGTTTTGCTCTTATAGTCTTACCGTCTTGACGTGCTTCGCAGCGCCACTGCACCCTTTGGTCATCGACCGCAGCAGTTCGTACCAAAGGGAGATCCGAGTGCAAGGCAAGAACGACGATGAACTGCTCACCGTGAAGGAACTCGCTGCCGAGCTGAAGGTGTCGGTCAGCACCGTTCAGCACTGGGTAACAGACGGAAGAGGGCCGAAGCGAATCCGAGTCGGACGCCACGTGAGATACCGCCGCAGCGACCTCAACGAGTGGCTTCAGGAGAACTACGCATGAGCCAGGAGAACGTGATGCCGACCAAGCGAATCGGACGCCACCTGAGCAACCAGGCGATGGCACTGTATGTCTCGGCGCAGATCCTACTGGCCGTACTTCTCACGCTCTTCATCACGGCGTGGGCCGGTATAGGCGTGATGCTCTGCGGACTCGTCCTCTCCCCGCTCGTGGCCCAGATCAGCACCCATCGCGTCGACTACTACGGCGGCGCCAGCTAGCCCCCCCCATCGCCGCCACATTCCAACTCACTCATCTCAGAAGGTCGTCTGATGCCACTGTTCGTCTCGATCCCGATGGGCCCACTCCGCTACACGAAGAGGATCGGCGGCACCAAGTCCAACTCCAGCAAGGTCGTCTTCTGGGTCCTCTTCGGCTGGTGGCTCTACCTGCTCGCCTACATGGCGGTCGGCACGTGGGTCTGCACCAAGCACCTCTGCCGGTGGACGGCCCACCGAGCAGTAGCACTCTGGATCTGGTGGAGGAGCCGGTGAGGACCTCCCTCGGGCACTAGCGACGTTTCGATCGAAGAAGCACCACGGAGAGCCGCTCGGTACACGCCGGGCGGCCTTTCCTATGCCGAGACCCACTTCAGGGTCAGACGGCTCTTCGCGCCCCAGCTCTCGACGCCGGTACTCAGGGCCCCTCCGCTGGTCTGCCCGACCATGATCTTGATCGTCGTTCCGGAGGTCAGATAGACCATCGTTCCGCACTGCGCGATCGCCCGGGAGATGGCCGGAACGACATTGCCGCTGTAGCGGATGTTGTTGTTTGCCCCGTTCACGATGTGCAGCGACCGGCTCCCGACCGCGTTGTCTCCCCAGGCCACCTGAGCCTCCAGGAACCATGTCCCGGCCCGGTTGATCGTGAAAGTCGAGTCGGTGGTCTTCGTAACATCCGTGGTGCTCGTGACGGCCGTCGGGAAGTTCAGGAAGACGTCGGAGTTGTTAGCGATCGACTGCGGGCTGGTCGGGTCGTACCGAGCCAGGCCACCGTCGGGGTTCCCGGTGCCGGTGCTGATCGCCGCCACCCACGCCGTCCCGTTGTACCGGTAGAGCAGGTTGTCCGTGGTCAACAGGATGAGCTGGCCCGTGCGAGGGACGGTGATCTGGCTAGTCGCCGAGACCGTCGCGACACCCAGGTGCTGCCATCCGGTACCCGTCCATCGGATCAAGTTCCCGGTGTCGGTCTCGAAGGCCACCATCCCGCTGAACGGACTCGTCGGCCGAGCGCCCGAGGTGCACGAGATGGCCCCTACCGCCCGGTCGATGTCGTCGAGGTTGTCCGAGTAGTCGGTGACGATGTTCGCGCTGTCCGTCAGCTCCGGAACACGCAGACTGAGTCGACTGGTGCTCGTAGCCATTAGTTCTTACCTTTCATTAGGACGTCACGACCTTACCGAGGATCACGTATGTGTTTCCCGCGGGGAGCATGAGAACTCGGTCGCCCGACACGGGTGTGTAGCTGTCCAGGAAGGCGAACCCGCCTCCTGAGGAAACTGTATCTCCGTCGAAGACGACTCGGGGTATTCCGGACGTGTAGCCCGCCGCGATAGTTGCCAGTCGCGACGTCCGAGAAGCTGAACTGGTGCGTCGCTGGTCCGTGTATCCGGCCAGTGCATCGAGGAACTCTCGGGGATCCATCACAGTGAGTACACCCGTGCCCAATCCACTTCCATCTCTCCATCCCCGGTGGTGGAAGCGCCGGCCGGGAACCAGTCGAGCTGAATGCACAGGTGGTGCGAGCCGAAGTTGAAGTGGCTCGCGTTCGTGTCGGAAAAGAACTGAACCCCGTCACACCAACCCTTCACCGAGGTAGGCGTCCACTCCACCGCCCAGTCGTGCCACTGGGTGATGTCGACATTGATAAAGCCGTAGGTCTGGCTGTTGTTGGCGCCGAAGTGGAGGAAGAACTCGACCTTGTTGACCCCGCACTTGCCCTCAGAGAAGTCGATCTCGCCGTCGATCGGCCAGTTCTCCGAGTCCGGCCACGTCAGCAGCACCGGGTGGTATCGCGAGTCACCGCGCAGCGAGCGCATCCGGCACTCCCACCGCCCATACTTCTGGCGGCCGACCTTCATCGCCATGCCACCGGTCGTGCCGTTGGTAGTGCCGTAGCACTTGAGGATGCTGTTCGAGACGGTGAACTGCGCAGGCCGTCGAAGCCCCTTGCCGTCATGACCCACCGAGTCGTACATAGACCAGATCGAGGTGTTCACCGAGCTGCCCTCGAACTCGTCCCGGAGCACGAGCTTGTCCGTCCACCCGAACTTCACAGCATTGATGCCGTGGTCGTCGCTTCCCGTGGGAGGCGGAAGGGTCACGCCCTGTACGTAGTCGGCGAGAGTGATCCGCCACTTCGTGTTCGAGTTGGCCAGCGTGGCGTAGGCGGTGACGTTTCCGTGCCCGCCGGTCCCGACGCCGGGCGGAGCGGTGAAGGTCAGCTCCACCCGCTTCCACACGTTGCTGACGAGGGTGATCTCCGGCCCGTCCTCGTGGCCGATGAAGTTGTCCAGGGCGTCGTACCAGTCCACCGCCACCCGACCCGTGCCCGCGACGTCGGCCTGCATGTCCATCGCGAAGGTCCACTGCTCGTTCTCGTTCACCCCGCCCTGCTGCGGCAGGTAGATCCCGGGAGAAGCCGTGACGCCGGCCGTCGTGACCTCGAAGGCATGTGTGGCCTGCACATGGGTCGTGATCGGGATACGGGCGCCGGTGTAGGTCTCGGCGAGGGTCCCCCAGCCCGATGCGTCGGTCACCAGCCTCGGGTTTCCGCAGACGTTGTTCTCCGACTGAATAGAGCCCGTCGGATCGATGTCCGGCGGAGGCTCTTCCTCGTCAGGCGGGGGAGGCGGCGGCACGTAGTCATCGAGCACCACGACACGACGGGCCTTGTGCTGCATGTCGGAGCCCGCCTGGAGGTCATAGCTCCACTGCGTCTCCGAGTAGTCGCCCTCCACCTGGAGTTGCGGGTAAGAGATTCGGTAGACGTCCCGGTGCGAGTGAAACGGCATGATCGCCGTGGAGAAGTCCACCGTCTCGTATATCTGCGTAGCCTCCTGCGCCAGCCATCGGACCTTCGCGTCGAGCACTTCCTGATCCGCGGCGTCCTGCTCGGTCTCGTACCGGGTGATCACTCGGCCCCGGTTGATCGTGCTCGTCGGGTTCCCCGGGTCCTCGTTGACGTAGACGGCCGTGAGCGGAGGCCTGTCCGGCTCCGACACGGTCAGGACCCACTTGTTCGGCTGGTCGTAGAGGTCCCGCTCCTTCGAGGCCGCCGGGAGCATCACGGAGACGTTCGAGGTGTCATAGACGTACTCAGGGTCCCGCTCCTGCGGCGCGACGTAGGGCCGGATCACGCCCTGCCCATGCTCGTCGAAGTACATCCCCTCGTAGTTGATGCTCCCGCAGAGGTCATTGACGATCCGCAGGTGCGACGTGCCCGCATCCCACATCCGCATGGCCGGAAGTGTCTTGACCGAGGGCACCACCGTGTACCCGGCGATCCCGGGTGTGTTCCCGAGCAGCTCGACGATCGCGTCGGTGTACAGCTCCCCGGCAGCGACGTAGAAGGGCCTGTCCACGAGCTGCGACTGAAGGATGACGAGCTGGTCGTACGCCTCCACGTCGTGCGTGGCGAAGCTGTTCCCGTCTGTGCTCTGCGTCGGGCTGGACAGCAGGAACACACCCTGAGGCCACTCGACGTAGCTGTTCCTCGGGGTGTCTCCGCCGGGCCGGACACCACTGACGTAGAGGTCTCGGACGATCGCCGGGGGGATCACGCTGCTGGAGACGAACCAGTCGTCCAACACCCCGCCGAAGTTGCTGCCACCGAGGACGAGGTCCTTGACCCCCGCGAGAGCTCCAATCACCGCCGACGATGGCGCGCTCTCGGCCACCGGCTCCCCGTTGAGGTAGATCACGAGCTGCCCGCCGGACCGCCAGGACATCGCGAAGAAGGTCCGGTCCATGGTCTGGGTGTTCGTCGGTGTGGTGGCCACGACCTGCTGTCCGCTGATCGTCACCGTGGCCGAGATGTTGTTTGCGTCGGGCATGCAGCGGACCGAGATGCCCCCGACGTCCCGCACGAGGTCACCCCAGGTGAAGGCGAGGAGGTCTTCCCAGGTGCCCGACGAGATCGAGGCCCACGTGCCCTGCCCGCTGGCATCGGCGACCTCAGCCCACGTCATGCTGCTCATGTCATTCCAGGTACCACCGAGGAAGTCTCCCCACGTCGGCCCCGACGTCGTACTCACCAGAGCGGCACCACGGCCGGTGTAGTTCGACTTGAACCAGCCGCCGATGGTGAACGTCGTCAGGGAGTTCAGGAATGACCCGTCACTCGTGGCGATCTGCGTACCCGGGGACAGGGAGATCGCACGGCCGCCGTCGTCCACCAGGCCGCTCTGGTTCAGGGTGGCGCCGCTCGCAGTCAGAGATCGCTCGTTCCCGCTGAAGTCGGCCAGAACCGTCCCGAGAGCCTCATCGAGCTTCCACCGGGCCAGAAGACCCGTCACCCGCTCCAACGCGTCCTGGTAGCTCACAGACGCTCGTAGAGCCCCGGACACGGGGACGTCCGGCATGTACAGCCGGGCCCACACCTTGATCCGGTCCTTCAGGAAGTTGATCCTGCCGTCGTCGGCCAGCGCGAACCGAGCCGTCCGCTTGATGTCGGCCAAGCCCTCGTAGCTGATTGTTCCGCTCAGGACGTTGCCGAGGTTGCCGATCAGCTTGTTGGTGCTGTCGAGCAACTCGTACCGAAACTCCAGGCGACGGGAGCCATAGACACCGCGAAGGGCATCGAGCACCTGGTCCCGGGTGTAGTCGTTCAGACCGTCGAGGCTCTGCATCAGGCGGGGAACTCCTCGTCGTAGTCGACCCGAGTCACGTTCAGATCGACGGCGCTCCCGTACCGGTGATCTTCAGTGTTGACGCTGTTCACCACGCCGAAGATGCGGCGCCCCCGGCTGTCCCGGTAGCAATGCACGCGCTGAGAGCGCCCGACGTTCCGGAGGTACTCGACAGACTCCGCCCAGCCCTCATCGAAGGGGACGTCGATGGAGACCTTGACCTGCTCCGCCAACTGTTCGCCGTACTCGTAGACCGGATAGGCGCGACCCACGAAGCGCAGCTCGGTCGAGGACGTCGAGACCTCCTCGGTCTTGCTGCTCGCGGCGTACATGAAGTGCCTGATCGTCGAGTCCGCCAGGAGCGGATCGTGGATGTAGACGCCGAGGAAGGAGATCTCGACGTCCTCGACTGGGACTGATTCGCTACGTCCCTCGGCGACCGCGTAGATCTTGTAGTCGTAGGCCGCCTTGTTGGCCGCCGTGTAGTCCACGAAGGTTCCGTTCGGGAAGGTCTCGCCGATCTTCACGTAAGTGTTCGCGTTGGCAGGCGAGCGGTAGATGTCGTTCCGGTCGGCCGGAGGCAGGTCCCCGGTCGGACTCGGGTTGCTGGTGGTGATCAGGACACCTGAACCGTCCGCCATCGCCTGAGCCAGTAGGTACGGCTCGTTCGGCGCCGAGAAACTCGGTGTCACCAGGCGGGTGGCGGTGTTCGAGAGTTCCCCGGAGGAGTCCTCGATCCGAAGCTCGATCTGCTGCTGCACGTCGCTCAGGAGCCCCTGGATCGTGTAGCTCCGGACATCAGGCCCCGCGATGTAGCCCGTGTCGAACAGAGCCACACCGCTATCGGTGCGCAGCACGGTGATCCGGTACTTGGCCTGATTCAGACCCCCGCCGACCGTGAACTCCCATGAGACCGGCAGGCGAGGAGAAGCCAGACCAGGGGGGTTGTCGATGGCCGGCTCGGTGATCTCGACGAGACCCGTGACCGTCGTGTCGAAGGACTGGTAGGCCGAGTACAGGCTGACCGAGTCGACGGTGTCGTAGGTGCGGACCCGCCACTCGTAGGTCTCACCGTTGCTCAGCGTCCCCGCCGCGAGCGTCATCGAGGTGTTGGCGCTGCTGACCTTCGAGGAGTCGTAGACCACGGTCCCGGAGGACTGGTCTCGGATCTGGAGCTGGAAGGCCGACTGCTGATCACTCGGGTTGTTGTCCGAGAACACCCACGAGAAGACCCGGGAATGGCTCGCCGAGAAGGTCCCTACAGCGTCCAGCGCGGGAGGATTCGGAGCCTGGTTCAGCCCGGTTTCATCGACGGCCACGAGGGACCTGACCCCGCCGCCGGTGATGTTGCCGAGGTGGATCTGAACCCGGCGCTCGTCCACCACGCCACGAGGAACCCGGACCGTCGTGTTGCTCGACCCAGAGTCCCCTGTGTTGGTGACGACCTCGACCTCGTCCAAGCCCAGCAGGTTGGTCGCCATGTTGTACGACGTCCGCATCAACCGGCGGCTGTTGGCCTCGTCAAGGTAGTAGATCCAAATCTTGTTGGAGGCCCGGTCGTAGAACGCATCCGACGACTTCGCGTAGTTGTTGCCGAAGCTGGCAATCCCGGCACCACTGACTCGCTGGTTCCCGGTCCGCTGGATCGCCGTCCCCGTCATCGAGAAGGCCTCGATATAGGACGCTGCGTACAGCACGAACCGGGTGCTGGAGATCGGGATCAGTTTCGCCCGGACGTCCCCGTCGGCCTTGATCAAGTAGCTGGCGCTCAGGCTGTGCGTCCTGGTCGGCCTGGCGGTGAATGTCCCGTTCCCGCCGATCGTGTAGCCGTAGACCGAGACTTTGCCGTCGTCCTCCGACGAGGGGCTTCCACCGTGGTCGAAGGTGATACCGCAGAGGACTCCCGTGCCGCCGGACAGAGCCAGGACGTCCAGCCCGTTGCCCGTCGCGTTGATAGGCGCCCCGAGGTAGCCGCTCTGCACATCCACCACGGACATCAGCGGGTTCCCAGCGCCCAGCAGGGCATTCGCGCAGGACAGCGACGCCATGACCGTCTGGTTCGCCATCTGGTAGCCCTGCGCATGCGCCACGACCACAGCCAGGTAACCGTTCGTGCCCACGTCGTGCCAGGTGCTCACAACCTGGTTCACCGACTCGTCGTAGCTCGGGAGATCGGCCACGATGCTGTTCTTCGGGCTCCACGAGTACCCAGCGCCCTTGGCGAAAGCCTGGACGTTGATGCCGTTGGCCACCGACCCGGCCGGTCCCGTCACGAACAGATTGTTGTTCTTGTCTCGGGAGAGACTGAACGCCTGAGCGCCGGCCGCCAGCGCGAACTGGTAACGCTCAAGCCCGATACCGATCTGCGCGATCGTCGTGGGCGCAGCCGCAGAGGTGTCATGCCGAAGGAACAGGTCACTGCCGTCAACTTCGAGGTAGACATGACTGCCGTCGGTCAGCTGGATCGACCCCGGCAGCACCCGGGTCAGGGCCGACTTGACGGTGGTCGCGTACTCGATGCGAGGCCGGTAGGGCCCAGACGCACCCTCGAACGATCCGACGCTGAGCCACTCGTCCCCGTTCCCCGCGGGGAAGTAGCGCATCCGCTGCTTGTTGGAGTGCAGCATGACCCGCAGCGGAGAGGCCTCCGTGACCCGCTGCCGGAAGGTCGCGCTACCGGCCCGCCAGATAGCTGGGGCAGGACGCTTCGAGCGAATCTCGGGGAACTGCGCCACCAAGGGCTTCTCGGGAATGGCAGGACCCGCCACCCAGTCCGTGCCCGACAGTGAGGTACCCCAGTCGTAGTCCCTCACCTCCGCGGACCAGGGGTCACCGGCAGGCAGGTGGGGGCTGCCCTGGATCTTGTAGCAGGCGGTGGTTACCAGTTCGGTGCTCGGTACCGGCGTGAAGTCGTAGGACTGGAACGCCTGCGTCACGTAGATCCGGCCATTGCTGGGCTCGTACTTCTGCCCGAAGTGCAGCTCCGTGAGGCCGTTGAGCACCTCCATCGCCGAGTCCGTACCGGTCCCGTCCTGCGCATCAGACAGCGTGGCCGAACTGTGGCGTAGGAAGCCGTCGGTCGAGTCGGCCAGGTAGTTGAAGCGACCCATCAGGTACGCACCCCCGCGAGCTTGGTCGGGCCACGACGGGCGGTCTGCTGGATCTTGCTTATAAAGTGTCAAGTCCCGGGTTTGGTAGAGGCTCGGTTCTCACGCTCCGGCGGGCTGCCGG